>JAZNOD010000038.1:0-37026 GCA_045580585.1 Eubacteriales bacterium | reverse complement strand
GGTGTGTTGGGCTTTATTGTCTTGCTCTCTCCGTCACCCTCGCTGGTTTCTCTCGGCATCTGAATGCTGTTTGTCAAGGGCGGCGGACTTTTTTGCAAAACTTTTCATTTTCCTCTTGACTTTTTATAGTTAGTCTCCTTTTCGTGGTAGCACACACTATATCACAGAAATGAGAGAAAGTCCAGAGAGAATAGAGATTATTTCACCATTCTTTTAAATGCCTCGTAATTTTCTATTTCGCGCTCGGTATGGTAGACCGCATACTCAATCGTATCGAAGCAGCAGAGATAGTCTTGCATCACGGTATTGAATACCTTTGCGACGATCTGGGGAGGATTTCTGAACGCTCCGCAACCGAAGGCGCCGAGGATCAGTACCTCATTTCCGTTGGCAATTGCGATTTCGAAGATTTTTCGGATACGTTTCGTCAGCAGTTTTTCAAGCGCTGCAGATGTAATCTTTACAGCCGTATCTCCAGCGTGGGGATTCATAGCATTGCTCGGGCGTTCACGCAGGTTCGGTGCCGCGCAGGTAAGAATATTGACATTCCACCATTCGTCTTTCGGCATAACCTCGGGAAAGTTAGTGTCGCTTTTGAACACGCATACATCCGGAGTATAAATGCAGTCATTGTTGTATAACGGGTTCGCCGCCTTACGATGAGGTTTGTAAAACGCATTCCACATCGCATCGGTGTTCAGACACGGATACAGCGTCGTGCATCGGCAAATGCATTCTTCCTGTGCAGAGGAACCGTTAACAACTCCACCGCCGGGATTTGTCGCCGAAGCAAAGTTCAGTACACAGACCTTCTTCCCTTGCTTGGCATAAACTTCAGCTGCTTCGAGAGAACGTTTGCCACTAACTATCACCTTGGCCGTTTCTGTTTTGTAAGCTGAAGGAACAATTACATTCTCGCTTTCGGCTATAAAAACTTGACTATTAGTTGATTGTTGAATGGCTTGCATCAGAGTCGGATCCAATGTGTATCGCCGTTCAGTATCGCGAAATATCTCTGCGTTTTTTGTTCTTCTGTCGATCATCTGATCACCTCACTCAACAAAAGAATTACCTTTTTCGAGGATTTTCTTTCTTTCCTCCCAATCGGGCATAAACATTGCAAGCTGTTGATAGAACATTTTAGAATGATTGGGTTGTAAAAAGTGTGTAAACTCATGAACAACAACATATTCGATACACGATATAGGTGCTTCTACCAAAGCATAGTTGAATGTTAAAACTCCTCGCTTGGGTTGACAACTTCCCCAACGAGACACCATATTTCTATATCGAATAATGGGATACTCAACTCCGTATTTTTGAAATTTAGGATAAATAGCGTCACATAAAGATTGAACAGTATCTTTACAAATCGACATCAACCATTTATCAAGCATCTTCTTTTTTAGTACATAGTCATTGGGATCTTTAACAGTCAGAATGATATACGATTCATCGCTTTCTATTGTGTTTTTGTTTCCATCAACGATTCTCAATCTTCTGTCGTGACCAAGTATTCGGAACGTTTCTCCATCCACATATTGCTTTGGCTTGGTAGCATATCTTGCCCGTTCTTCGTAATGAGCAAGCGCTTTGAGAATATACTCTGCTTTGGATTCAATGAATTCTTCTATAATTTGTTCGGAGATGCGAGGATTTGCCGAAAGAAAAATGGTTCTATCCGCCTTAATTCTCAGGTTGATATTCTTAACATCTTTCCTTTGAAGGTCATACTCGATGCGTTTTCCATTCAATACTATTTCTTTGATCATTTAAATCTCCTGAGGGCGACCGTAATTACATTTTCAATGATCTTGTCAATAGAATCGAAGTCAACTTGAATACCTTTTTCTTTCTCGATTTCGTAGAACATGTCATCAATGTCTTGAGCGATTTTGTTATGGATGTCTTTGTTTGTCTGCCAATCAACCATATTGTGTTCATCAACAATTTCAGTAATACGAATTGAAATGTCGGATATAACATCGATGTTGGCACTAATGTCCATCACATCATCCAGAATTGCAGTAATAACACCGTAGAATGCCTGGGCATGAACATTGCCCTTGATCTTTTCGGGATAGGTGATGTTCGTTGTGCCTTTGCGGTAATCCTCCATAATGGTTTTCATCTTTGAAAGGTATTCCGCTTCCGTGATTACTCTATTCTTGTAATCCTCAAGAGCCTCCTTGATTCGTTTCGAGAAAGTATCGTAATAAGCAGGATTTTCATCTCTGTTTACCTTAATACTCTTTGTCATATGCGAAACAATTGCATCTGCCTTTGATCTCATTGTTCCGAGCTCGTGAAGTTCTTTTTCCAGTTCATCTCTGTCAAGAATATCTACGGGATTAGTGATTTGCTTAATTCCAGCAACAGACATATGTGTATCAAGCAAATTCTGCATCTGTTTTTCGTACTCTTTGTTATCTATAGTGTCCGCATAACGCTTTTTGACACTTCTTCTAACCTTTGAGTAGAAGATAAACGCAGATTGATACATTCCGATTTCCTGTTTGGTAAATGCTGCATATGCTTTCTCGGAATTGAGAACCATACTGAGAGCACGACCAAAAGAACAAAGCTCGTCATAGAACTTTGCACGGATATCAATGTCCGCAAGGAACACCTCGATTTCCTCTGTATCCTCTTTGTTTTTGATAGATACAAAGAGATCGCAAAGATGCGAATATGCTTCACGCAAACGGCTCACACAAGCCATAACATCAACGATTACACCCTGAATATCGGCACTATCGAACGCTTCGAGACCTGCACCGCTATATACTTCCATGGCGGAGTCAAGCTTCTGAATCAGTCCTCGATAGTCCACTATCAGACCGAAGTCTTTACCCTCAAAAAGACGATTCGTACGTGCAATTGCCTGAAGCAAGCCATGTTCCTTTAACTCTTTGTCAATGTAAAGAACCTGTGTACGAGGAGCATCAAATCCTGTAAGAAGCTTGCTACATACGATAAGAATATCGATCTCACCATCGATAAACTTATTCTTTATCGCATCCTCATAGTCATCCGCGTTGCCGTACTGCGCCATCATTTTGTTCCAGAAAGCTACAACCATATCGTCCGTGCTTTCATCCACCTCTTCGCTACCTTCACGCACATCGGGTGCGGAAATCACAACAGCAGTGGTCAAGTCGCCAAATTGTTCAAAGCATTTCTGATAACGAACCGCATCCTTTTTGAAATTACACGCAAGCATTGCTTTGAATCCGGTGTTCTTGTATCCTTCGATGAAATGCAAATTAACGTCAAGAGCAATACGTTTGATTCGTGCATCAGTAGAGGTCAACCGCTTTATCGTGCTCCACTTGTTCTTCAAATCCACCTTTTGTGCATCATTGAGCTTCTTAGTTACTTGATCAAACCAAAGGTCAATGTTAGCTTCGTCTACATTTTGCTCAACGAATTTACCTTCATAGATTAGAGGAACGATAGCCTGATCATCTACACCATCTTTGATGGTATACTTATGAATCAGCTTTCCGAACTTCTCCATCGTATTCTTCTCATTCTTCATCAAAGGTGTGCCGGTAAAACCAATATAGCACGCGTTCGGGAATACAATACGCATTTTGGTAGCCAACGACCCATAGTTGGAACGGTGGCTCTCATCAATCAGAACGAAGATATCACGAGAGTGGTTTTTAAGTCCGCTGCTTTCAACCGTGTTAAACTTGTTAATGATAGATGTTATAACATCTGCCGATCCCTTGTTAATCAGATCGATCAAATGCTTGCCAGAGGTTGCTCTTGCGGGGGAAAGTCGAGTGTGTGCAAAGGTTTTGGCAATCTGCTTGTCGAGTTCTTTTCTGTCAGTAACGATGACAACACGAGGATTATAGCGGCTCATTTCCATAAGAATATACTTCGCCACCATAACCATGGTTAAAGACTTGCCGCTGCCTTGCGTATGCCAAATAACACCTCCTTGACGGTTACCTGCGCTGTCATTTTGCTGAATTGTTTTAATTATCTCTTCAACGGCAAAGAACTGCTGATAACGGCAGATCTTCTTGACGTTTGCGTCGTAAAGGACAAAGTATTTGGTCAAAGTCAGTAAGCGTTCGGGATCAAGCAAAGAGACAATGTTTCTGTCTTGTTCAGTAATTTCACGGCCGACGACGTATTGATCAAGCAGTTTATTCTGCCAATTCAAGGATTGCTCGCGCCACACACTCCAAAATTTCTTAGGAGTATAACACGTTGCATACTTTACTGAGTTTTTGTTCGTTGCTACAACAATTTGAGCAAACTTAAAGAGCTGTGGAATATATTCTTTATACTGATTTCGAACCATCTGTTCAACCGCCTGATCCACATCAACCGTAGGAGCTTTACATTCTATAACGGCAAACGGAATTCCATTAACGAACAAAACGATATCGGGACGAGCGTTTTTCTGTTTATCCCAACTATCGCAGGAGAATTCCTCGGTTACGTGGAAAACATTGTTTTCGGGATGCTCCCAATCAATATATTTCAGATTGAAACTCTTTGCAGTACCGTCTACAAGCTTTTCAAGGTAGCTCTTGCCCAACATCAACGCGTCATAAATTTTCTCACTTGTACGTACAAGACCGTCAGTGAGAGGCTCGTCCAACTCAGCTATAGCGCGCTCAACATTCTCAGCGGTAAACTTGTAAGTAACGCCATCGTATGTGAACTGATTGAGTTTATGAAGTTGCGCACGAAGAACGTCCTTCAAGATAACGTCATAAAGCCCTCCGCGCTGAGCCACACACTCATCGGGAGAGATGTATTGATATCCCAACTTGCATAAAAGTTCTATCGCAGGGTATTTACTAACATTATCTTCAAGATATAAGTTGGATTGAGATTTGTAGCTCATAATTTACTCCACAATTTGCGTTAATTTTCTAACGCTATATTCGATATTTTCTTTTGTTATTTGTTTCTGCTCGGTTTGGTAAATATTTATATTGTTATCGGTTATCTCGCATTCAGCAATAATATAGCTACTGTCCGTTTCATACAAGATAACACATGGTAACTCTTGTGTTGTTTCTATTATTTTAAACTCATTTTGTGAGGCAACTTTAAGATACCCGCCAACATAAATTACTACTGATTCAACAGCAAATAATATTAAAAACAAAATTATAGCACCTTTTACTCTTTCAAATAGCGATTTCTTGGTTGGGGCGTTTTCTCTTTTTCCTTTTTTGTTTATGTTCTTACAAAATAACAAAAAGAAGCCAGGTGAAAAAACAATCACCCCAAATATTATGCCTTTAAGAAGCGTAACGCCGTATTGGCCTACACTATAAATAACACCTTGAATAGCTAATATGATTAATGAGAATGCCAAAAGAATTGCCGGAACAAGTGTAATAAAAACGATTTTAATCACCTTGCGCCTTGTTCGAGCTTCACTTTGCCATACCCAATAGGGGGCTGAACTTATTGAGGCCAAAAGCAAGAACATTACACCGGTAGCTACAATACCATACAGAATATTGTCGTCCGCAACATTGATATAAGATGGAGAGATATTAAAGTAATTTACATATGCTAATTCAATTAGATAATAAATATATTTAAGCAAAACACCTCCAACAGTAATAGATATTGTGGCTATCAACGTTAATCCGGCGGCATGCTCTTGGGCATACTTAACTGTTTTTTTGATATTTTCGAAATTGTTATTCTTTTCGCTGGACATAATAAGACCTCCTATATATAAGCAGACACGGCGAAATAAAAAAGCTCCTCGCTTGTTGCGGAATTATTTTTCCTTGCGGACACCCTTAAACGGCGTTCCGTCTTTCTTGCCATCCATGAACTTACCGGTATTCGTATCGCGCTTGGTCCATATCTGTGTCTTGGGGTTGTAGGTCTGAGAACGCTCTTTTACTGCGCCGTTTCTGTGACCGTCGCCATTTGGGGGATTGGTTGCCATAGTTATTCTGCCTTTCTTTCAAAATTTTCATGTTGACACATTGAGCAAATTGCTCTATATCTAACTAAATTTTTAAATCCGCTTTCAAATATTCTATTTTGATTACATAGTTGCTCATATAGTGCATCGTTTTTCCACCGGAAATAGGGGCCAGTAGTAACTTGCATAGAATCTATTGTTTTTTGAGGAATATTTAACAAAATTTTCTCATAGCCGGTGTCACGAGGTAGTTCAACTCTTATGCGAACTTCATTTTCATAACTCCATGCATAATTTTTTATATATCCTGTCATTTGAGGATTTGTATCAGCTCCATATAAACCAGGCACACTACTTGTAGTAAAAGATTTTCCGCTGTGAGTCAATTTCAGAAAGTTTTCACCCCTATTGCCTCCGACATACACAATGTCTGTCAGTGATATTTTAGGCAGATTAATATTTCCTTTAACTCCTTTGTCCCAAAGAGAAACACAAGATGTGTTTTTGATCCAACTTAACATTTCATCTTTCGGTATGGCGATTCTTATCGCATCTTCCCAAGGTAAACCGTATAAACCCCACATTGCCATGTTTTCGGATGATCCAAACGCAAAACTTCCTATGTAAGTTCTGTTCCAAACGTTCCAAGAACCTTTCATAAGTGCTTCATGCTGATCATTAATTGTCAGAGAATTTCCTCTTGTAAGTAGAAAAGAACGACCAGTAAATATTTTAACAAAACTGTCCCATGATGTGTAGTGGTAATAATAATTATGATTGGAGCCTTTAGCTTCAAGAAAATCAATAAGATTTTCAACATTTTTCACATCACTTAAATTGCTCATCTATCTTCCCTCCAAACACCTGTCATCTGTGTCGGTTTCTTTTTCATTGCGTCATCCCTTTTATTGCCCCTTCAACAGCAGCAGAAATAACATTGGATGCAACTTTTTTAATTACATCTATTACCATTGGCAAGCCATTTTCAGCAATAACCTCTTTTGTTTTATTCCAAGTAGTATCCTCTCGGATTTTCTCGAGAAAATCATAGCCTTCCCAAGTCATGTTCCCAACATAGAAGCTGATCACGGGAACTCCATCAACTCCAATGGGGTGATATTCATTCAACAGCCCATATTCATATAACATCCTACAGTGTTCTGCAACAACGCTTCGCTCATAACCAGAAACGCTAAGACAATATATTGCATTTCCGTTGAATTGTTCTTCAATACTAAAAAGTATTTTTCTAACAAGTTCCATATCTCTTTTCATACATCTACCCTCACTATACCCGTCAGCATAAGCTGCATCAGAGCTTTTTTCTTTTGTTTTTCTTGGTCGAGATCTTTTTGAAGA
Source organism: Eubacteriales bacterium (assembly GCA_045580585.1). Lineage (GTDB taxonomy): Bacteria > Bacillota > Clostridia > Oscillospirales > CAG-272 > CAG-390. The sequence goes on along the minus strand of JAZNOD010000038.1, from coordinate 29,744 downwards.
ATCTCAATCTCCTTGTCAGCGACAGTTAAAATATCTGCAATAGCTTCTTGTTCTTTCTTGTCAGAAGGGACGGTTAGATGCAGCTTTGCAAATTCGTAGTATTTCAAACTGCGGGTATCATCTACAATTCCTTGTGAAAATCTATAGAACAAGAAAATAACAGCATGCATCTTGAAAAGATAAGAAAAATACTTAGCCAATATTTCAGGGCTTGGAATCAAAATTGTGTAAGCAGGGCTCACAATTCCTTCGTATTCGGACAATGCAGAAACGCCTTGCCACATACGCATTGTGTTATATCCAATATCGCCCTTACATATTTTCAAATACTTACTTTTGTCTTCACTTGAATTGTCTTTTGTTTCGATGGTAGACCGAGGAACGACGCCGTTTGTGCCCGTAACGGATAACAATTCAAGATCTTGGCAGTTGGTTTCTACTCTTTCTGCGAAAATATCTCCGAGTATTACATCCACCCAGTCACTGCTAAACCCCGGCAATCTCTTTTTGCCTGTGAGAAGCTGTTGCATTAGTGCCTTTTTCTGCCGTTTCTTTTCTTCGATGAGCTTTTCTTTTAAAGCAATCAACTTGTCTTGTGCGGATAGAATTTCGGCAATTTTCTCTTGCTCTGGACGAGGTGGCATAAGCAAATAAGAGTTAAAGAAATCGTCAACGGAGATATTTAGCAACCCATGATTTCTTGCGCCCTCTTGAGCAAATGCTTGAATTTCTCTGTTCATCATACCCGCTTCAAAATAGTGAACGTAGAAATCAGGACATTCATTATTTTCATTGGCAGAGAAACAGATATAAAGAGGAGATACGATGCCCTTATCATACATATCCAATCTTTTTAACGCGCCAAAGGGATAGCCGTTGGAATAACTCTTGTTGTATGCGAATTCTCCATTGTGCAGAAGAAAGTAATTGGATTTATCTTCACTTGCTATATCCTTGTTGAAAAAGTCGCGTTGGCTAATAAGTCCGTATTGTGCTGAAATAGTTAAAACATTATCGTTGTTCTCTTTGTTTTTACGAGAAAGACGAGAAAACATCTTTTTGAAACGCGTTTCTTCCCATTCGTTTGGTACGACTCCAACTTTCGTCTTTTTATATCCATCCGGCACTTCACCGCGCCTGATTTGTTCAATTCGTTGTTTTATTTGTGGGGTCATGATATCACCTCTTTTTGCAATTCACATTAATATTGCTAAAATCGATATATTTTCCGTACAGTTCAATGGATGCACCGAATAAAGCACTTGCTTGTATCGAGAACTCTTCTTCCTCGTTGCCGTTATATGAATCAAAGAATCCTCCTTCACCATCGGGGATCCTTGGCTTTTGATATTCTTGAACCTTTTCTATCAATTCAAGTACTAGCTTTATGTGATTCAACACATCTTCACCAAACAAGAATCTCGCTTCAATATCAGCACGACAAATATCTTCGATTTGTTTCTGCGTTGGTTTTCTATAGTCAATGATTGATTCTAAAACAGCACGTTCAGTACTATACAGTTCCATCCTTTTCTGCATTAGGCTAATTCCTATAGAAACTTGTTGTGCTTTATACTGCATCATAGCATTCTTAGCATTCACAACCGCAAAAACTATATTTATTATCGAAAAGATAATCGTGATTGCGAGCGGAAAGATCCAATCACTATTATTATTTACATATTTTAAAAAAGTCACGATATCACTCCCTACATATCCTCATCAAATGGATGCACCTAACCACGATGGATTTGTTAATTCGTTGTTTTATTTGTGCGGTCATTAATTCACCTCAGCATATTGGTCATTTACAATATAATCTTTTATTATTTGATTGTGTTGCTTTTCCTTGATTTTTTCAGAATAATCTCTTCTTCTCTATCATCTTGCAAATTATAGTCTAAATAGATCACCATTGCCAACGGAAAAGAATTTAATTATACTCATAATTCAAATTCCTCCATCTTTTTTATAATGAAATGTGGATTTATTCAATTTTTCTTGCTTTTCTCTACCAGTTTATCGAAATCACTCTGATAGAGCTTGTCTTGTGTCACACGGTATTTCTCGAACTCACTTTCGGCGTAAGCCTTGGCTGCGATTTTGGAAACCGTACCCGCGTCGGTCAATATTTCTCTTCCAGTAAACTCCAAAAACATATCCAGACGTTTCGCCCAATCTTCCATAGTCATTGGGATCTTACGCTTTGCAAAATCCTCTGCTGCATCAAGGAATGCGTTAACGATTCTGCCAAGCGAGTCAAGCTCGTCCTTGGTAAGATAGTTTTTGGCAACCGAAACATCGGATTTGAGGATCTTTCCATCAGGAGATCCTTCCCACGATGTAAGTCCCATATGCTCCTTGCTACTGTCGGCACGTCCCATAATCAGTTCGGGAGCGGTGTTGCCGGTGATTGCATAATGCATCTTGTTCTGAACGGTAGCGAAGAACAGCTTGGTTGTAGGCGCATTTTTATCGTAATCCACGCTGGTAGCGTAGATGTCGGTAACCTTCTGATAAAATCTACGCTCGCTCAAACGAATCTCGCGGATTTCTTCCAGTAAACGTTCAAAATAGTCTTCACCGAGGAAAGCACCGTTCTCCATACGCTTGCGGTCAATGACATACCCGGTAATCGCATACTGCTTCAAAACCTGTGTCGCCCAGCGCCTGAATTGGGTTGCGCGAATAGAATTTACACGATATCCAACAGAAATTACGGCATCAAGGTTGTAGTGATCGGTCTCTCGGGAAACCTGTCGAGTTCCTTCGGTTTGAACTATTCGGAATTTCCGAATAGTTGAATCTTGATCCAACTCTCCACTTTCATAGATGTTTTTCAAGTGCTCATTTATGGTCGGAACAGTTACGTCAAACAAAGAGGACATCATTTTTTGCGTGAGCCACAATGTTTCGTACTCGTAACGGACTTCTATGGAATCAGCATGGGCCTGCTTTTCAAAAATCAAAAACTCAGCCGTGCTATTTCGAATAATTACAGGCTTTCCTTCGCTCATAAACCAAGCTCCTCCATATACTTTTTCATCTGCGCCTGTACCTCGGCGAGTTCTGCCTCGATATTGGCGATGTTCTGTTTTACCTCGTCAATGTCAATGAGCTCTTCCTCTTCGAAGGTATCAACATAGCGAGGGATATTGAGGTTATAGTCGTTTTCTGCGATCTCATCAAGAGTAGCAACGTGGCTAAACTTGGGCTCGTCTGCGTAGTGAATGTTAGTTTTATACTCAACGTAGGTATCTACGATTTTCTTAACATCGCACTCACGCAGGATGTTCTGATTCTTCCCCTTCTCGTATCTGCCATCACCACTTGCATCGATAAAGAGAACCTTATTGTTTGTTCCACGGTCCTTGCGGAATATTAGGATACACGCAGGAATACCCGCGCCGTAGAATAGGTTTGCGGGAAGACCAATAACTGCATCAAGGAAGTTGAAATTCTCGATAATGGTACGACGGATCTTGCCTTCACCTGCGCCGCGGAAGAGCACGCCGTGAGGAAGGATAATGCCCATGCGTCCGGTTGTATCGTCCAAACTGTGAAGCATATGCATCACAAATGCGTAGTCACCCTTTGATGTCGGAGGGATCCCCCAATCGAATCGTCTGAAGGGGTCGAGCTCCGCAGACATTTTTTCCTTAGGCTTACCTTTTTCATCAACTGCACCAGAAAGGAAACCACTATCCCACTTATCCAGCGAGAACGGAGGATTCGCGCAGATGCACTGGAACTTCATCAGCTTATCATCCTTGATGTTTCCGGGGTTGGAAAGAGTGTCGCCTTGCCAAATAGTTGCATCGTCTACGTTGTGAAGGAACATATTCATACGGCAAAGAGCCCATGTCTGCATATTCTGTTCCTGACCGTAGAGAGCAACCTTACGGCTTTCGACCTGCTTATACGCCTTGAGAAGGAGACCTCCGCTTCCGCAGGTAGCATCATAAATACGATCATTCTCTTTGGGAGCAATCAGTCTTGCTACCAACTCAGACACTTTGCTCGGGGTATAGAACTCGCCACCTTTCTTTCCTGCGTCGGAGGCGAAGTTAGCAATCATGTACTCGTAAGCATCGCCGATGATATCAGCACTATCAAGCTGATCGGGAGAGAGGTCAAGATCTTTGAAGTCCTCAAGGAGATTTTTGAGGATTGCGTTCTTTTCCTTTACTTCACCAAAATCAACAGTAGAGTTAAAGTCAATGGCACGGAACACGTTATGAAGCTTCGCGCTGTTGTTCTTTTCAATATTTGCAAGGGCAATGTTGATTTTCTCACCGATAGCGGTGTCATTTCTGTTTTCATAGAGGTAATCGAAAGTAGAGGTTTTGTCCATAACAAAACGCTCGCGGCTCATAGCACGTGCAATGCGTTCTTCGTTGCCGTTGTACTGCTCGCTGTATTTTTTACGGGTATATGCATATACGTCGCTCAGGTATTTCACAAAGAGCATAGAGAGAATGTAGTCTTTATAACGAGAACTGTCAATTTTTCCGCGGAAACTATCGCAAGCATTCCAAAGTACCTTTTCGATGTTTTGTTTGGTTGTCATTTTATATTACCTCTTTTCATGTTATCGTAGATTTGGTTCAGAAGCAGGGTGTTGTATGTTTTCTTTTCCTCTGCTAATTTATTGAGTAGCTCTTGTTCTCGCTCCGAGAGTCGGAGGAGATCACCTATGATTTGCTGCTCGTGTAAAGACAAAAGCGTTATGGGAAGCGATGAAATCAATCCGGAGCTTATGGTTCCGAACGCGGTACTACCGCTACTGTTTTGCATCATTGTTATTCTGTTCTTATCGCGTCTTAATGACCAAAAGATATATTCGGGTGTTGCATAACGACTATCGACACGAATGATTGCAAAATGCGATGGAACGACTATTCCGCAGAGATCTTGCTGATCAATCAACACAGCGGTGTACGGGGCACTTAATCTGACGAGAATATCTCCCATGCTGGTTAAGTAGTCGTCTTTTAATCCAACTGGATATTCATCTATTTCAATGTGTTTTTTATTGATATATCCTTCGTCTGCAATGCATTTTAAATTTAGCACTCTATACTCGCAAACTTGTGAAGACGATATTTTCTTTTTTTCTCGCACAGTTACAAGTCCTGTTCGGATAACTGCGATTTCGCCTATCGTCATACGCCCTCCTAAATAATTTGTACTGATGTTTTTGTGACAAACCTTCTGCAAATAAAAATGAAGATTCGACTTCATTGTGTATATTGTAGCATATTTCCATTTCTTTGTCAACAACTTTTAGAAAATATTTTGTAATGATATTTTTGTGATTTTAGAATGGTTAAAGACGCTTTAGAACTCCAATCAGTTTCCGAAGTATTTATCCAGTAGCTCGCGGTGGAGTGGGCTTTTTTTAATAATGCGGAAGGCGTAGTCGCAGGTGAAGTCGATGAGCCATTCACGGGGGACGATCTCAGCGTTATGGGCTTTGGTGATGCGGAGCCAGCCGCGGTTGATCCATCGGCGGACGGATTCGTGCTCGTAGCCGAGTATGGCTTCCACATCCTTTGGCATGATGACATCGGGCAGGTCGTACCACTGATCGTCGAGCCACGGGCGGAAGTCCTCGGGGACCTGGTGCGGGTAGAGGTAGTACTTATCTGGTTCACGTTTGCCGGGGTTATTTGAGGTAAAGGTTACAGGAATGAAATACTTTTCGGGGTGCGCGGTGCTGTCCTTTATGTATGTATCGAGGTCTTTTCTCAGGACGGTGTAACGGCGGGTTTTCTTGCCGCTGTCCTTGCAGGAGATCATTCCGTTTTGGAGCATCCAGGCGCATTTGCGTTTGCTGATATGTAGGATCTTGCAGACCTGTTCGGCGGAGAGTTTTTCGTCCTTCTTTGCTTTATTCGTCATGGCTCATCCTCTCCCGCTGACGCCTTTGCCATGCGGTTTCATCATCGGTGGTGGCGGCGAGGAAATCGATAAAGTCGGCTTTACTGATCAGCCGCTTGCCTCGGTAGGCATATGCAATGAGCTTGCCCTCGTTGATCGCCGCGTGGATGCTGTTTTTGCTCACGTGGATCAGCCTTGATGCTTGGAGTGCGGTGATCACATCGGGGCATTTGCGTAAGAGGTGCTCCAGCCTTTTTATCTTTTCTTCGGTTGTCATCGTGTGACTCCTTTCCGTTTTGTCAGCACACAGGATATCACAAAAAATCGCAAAGTCCAGAGAGAATCGGGGACAATATAAAATTAACATTTAAATTTGAAAAGTCATAAATTATCCAAGGTTTTTCTATTGAAAAGTTGATTATAATATGTTATAATACATTTGAAAAGTTCCGAGGAGGGTTTTATAATGCTTTTTCGTAAGATAGAAAAGCTCATTGATGAGCATTTAAGGTCAGATTCCAAGAAGATTCTTTTGATCGACGGCGCACGCCAAATCGGTAAAACATATATCATCAGACACGTAGGAGAGAAACTATTCAAAAACTACATTGAGATCAACATGGTCGAGGACTCTTTGGGAGACCGTCTTTTTGAAAATGTTAAAACGGTAGAGGATTTTTATCTTCAGGTTAGTATGACAAAGGGTGAAAAGATGGGTAGTAAAGAAGACACTTTGATTTTCATCGATGAAATTCAAGCATATCCTCATCTACTCACTTTGCTCAAGTTTTTGTCTCAAGATAATAAGTTTACTTATATAGCCAGTGGTTCTTTGCTTGGAGTTACCCTTTCCCAAACTACTTCTATTCCAATGGGCAGTATCCGCAAGGTAAGAATGTTTCCCTTGGACTTCGAAGAATTTCTCTATGCAAACGGAATGAATGAGCTTGTGATTTCTTCTATTAGGAAAAAGTTTGAAAAACTCGAAGCACTTGAAGAACCGATGCACAACAAAATGATGGACATGTTCCGCAAGTTTTTGCTTGTTGGCGGGCTTCCCGATGCAGTCAATGCATATATAAGCACAAAAAATATCCAGGCAGTTCGTGATGTTCAAAACGAAATTCACGATTATTACGCTTCAGACGCATCAAAATATGATGAAGAAAACAGATTGAAGATTCGCAGAGTTTTTGATCTTATTCCTTCTAATATGGAAAACAAAAAGAAGCGTGTTGTCGCACAAAGCATTGAAAATAAAAAAGGTAAGACATTTGGCGATTATGCTGACGAATTCGAATACCTGATCAGTGCCGGTATTGCACTTAACGTTCAAGCAATATCCAATCCTATGTTTCCTCTCATCGAATCTTCCGGGAAAAATCTTCTGAAACTTTATTTGAACGATGTTGGTATTCTTACCAGTATTCTTTACGGAAACAATATACGTGCGGTTTTAGACGATGAAAAGAGCATCAATCTTGGTTCTGTTTACGAAACCGTCGTTGCAAGCGAGCTTATTGCTCACGGACACAAATTGTTTTATTACGATAATCGTAGCCGCGGTGAAGTAGACTATCTTATTGATGATTACGACAGCCTGTCGGCAGTGCCGATCGAAGTGAAATCCGGTAAAGACTACACTGTGCACAGCGCGCTGAACGCCTTTGTTCAAAATGAGGATTATCACGTAAAAAAGGCGTTTGTTGTTTCAAATGAAAGAACTGTTACACAGAAAGGCAAGATAACATATATTCCGATTTATTATATTATGTTCTTCGATGCGAATGGCACAAACAGCAATATGAACTTTTGAAATTATCGTAGCTAACTTAAAAAGCACAATTAGTGACCGCCCGTCCCTTTGGCCTTGCATTAGCCGTGCATTTTTCTCGGAAGGGGCAAGAAAGCGGTCACTAATTCGCTAAAAATTGCGGAAATTAGGGACAGTGGGGACAGAGCGAGGTCGCTTTACAGCTGCTCGAAAGAGGAGGAACCCTATCATTTTTCACGGTTATATGGCGTTTGTGGGGGTGTATTTTGAACTTTGTTTAAATCACACTCCCACAACGCTTGACTTTTTGAGAGAAATATGTTATACTTCAATCAAAAGGAAACGGGGGTTCGATTAATGAAAACAAAAATTTACAAACGGCAATATTATATTGATAAAATCAAGGGTTTCTATAATAGTGATCTTATCAAGGTAATCAGCGGTATTCGCCGTTGCGGCAAGTCTTGCTTTCTTCTTTCTGTCATGGAAGATTTAGAAAAAAGCGGTGTTGCCGAAAAAGACATCATCTATCTGAATCTTGACAAAAGAGGCTTTACAAATATCAAAACACCGGAAGCGCTTGAGTCTGCCCTGAACGCGAGAATCACGGACGACCATTTCAAATACATTTTCATTGACGAAATACAAAACGTCAAGGGCTTTGAGCAGGTAGTCAACGCATTTCGCGAGGATGGAAATTTTTCTGTTTTCATTACCGGTTCCAATTCCTATCTGCTCAGCGGCGAGCTCGCAACCAAGCTTATTGGACGCTATATTGAGATCGAAATGTTTCCGCTTAATTTCCGCGAGTTTTTGGAAATGAAAAAGTTTCTCGGAAAGAGCGTGGATACAAACCTTTCCGCAGAGTTTAACGAATATATCCGCTATGGCGGTTTCCCGAAGGTTTTGGAATTTGACCGTCCCGATGATAAGGATCTTTATGTTAAAGGCGTTATCGATCAGATTCTCAGTAAGGACGTTGTAGGACACAGGATCATCAAAAACAAAGTGGTATTCGACCGCGTGATGACCTATGTGATCAACAACTTCGGTGCGACCACAAGTCTTTCGTCTATCGCAGAGTATATGGAGAAGCACGAAAAGATTTCCGTCAAGACCGAAACGCTGAACAAATACCTTGATATTCTTGAAAAAGCAAAGATCATTTACAAGTGTCCTCGCTTTGATATCAAATCGAAGAAATCTCTTCGCGGAGAGCAAAAATATTATCTTGCGGACCTCGGTATTTATTTTGCCCGTAACGTAGATGCAAGGATCAACTACGGTCCGTCCCTTGAAAACATCGTTTACACGTATTTGAGTGCGAAGGGATGCAAGGTCAGTGTCGGCCGTATCGGAAAGCTGGAGTGCGATTTTATTACGCGCACCAATGATGAATACCGCTACGTACAGGTAGCTATGACAATTATGGATCCTACAACCGAGGAGCGTGAGTACAAGCCTTTCTCCAGCATCCCCGATAATTACCCGAAGATTCTGTTAACGCTTGATCCGCTGCTTCAAAAACGAGACGGTGTCGTTCACAAGAACATTATGGACTTCATTGCAAATGATGAAAATATATAACACAAGCTTATCTCCCGAGGGCAACTCGGGAGATTTTTTATATACAAAATATTCTGCCTTTCAGTTTCCTAACAGTTTTCCAAAATCGCCTCATTTTTAACTTGGTTTCCCCTTTTCTTAAGGACAGGCAAGGACGGCGAAGGATGGCAAATAACTGATTATAAGTGACATCGGCAAAAACCGCCTTAGCCTACTACCGCGCCAATAAGCCCGAGGACTCCGATTGGGTAGTCCTGCCCGTGGCGAGCTTCGACACCTATTTCAGTAGCACGAATTTCAGCCATAAGTGGCTCGTAAAAATTCCCGATACCATTCTGACACGCGAAAAGCAGAGTTTTGGGGTGTGTCGGTTTAGGGTGAATGTTTAACTGAAAGAGGTTCCGCATTTTTGCAGAACCTCTTTTTGCGTTACTTATATAAATTCCAAAAATTTTTTGTCGCAGTTTCGTACTTCTCTTGCTCTACATAGTAGCTCTCCCCGTGGATAGCGCCGGGGACGATCAACAGCTCTTTAGGAGCGTTGCAGGCTTTATAATTTTCATACGTCATTCTTACGGGAACAAATTTATCATCCGTGCCGTGAATGAACAGAATCGGGATCTGCGTTTTCTGCATTGCCGTGATCGTAGTGATGTTCTTAGAATTCGTATTGATCTTCTTTTGGCAAATGCGGTCGATCATCAGTCCACGCAGTCCGTAGGACAGCTTCATATTGTCCTTTACCACATGACGCCATATATCATATGCAGAGGTGAATCCGCAATCGGCAATGACACCTTTGACGTTTTCGGGTAAATCAAGCCCCGCCGTCATTAGAACAGTAGACGCTCCCATCGATACGCCTGCAAGGTAAACGGGATATTTCTGTTCGGTGCGCTCGTTCGCCCAATATATCCAATCAAGGCAATCGTAACGCTCCATATATCCAAAGGTCATATACTCGCCCTCGCTTTTATTCTGCGCCCTTTGCTCGGCAAACAGAATACTACACCCCTCGTTATGCCAAAAGTCAGCAATCATTCCGAAATCCATATGCCACGCCGAACGCCATCCGTGCATTGCTATGATCACGCGCTTTGCGTTCTCGCAGGGATACCAGTGACCGACAAGGCGGAGTCCGTCTCGGCTTCTGATCTCAACTTCCTCGATATCCTTCTCAAGAAGTACTTTTCCCGTTTCGGTGATGCACTCCTGAAAAGCCTTCACGCGATCGCCTTGTGTCAGCTTGGGTCTTTTCTTTTCAAGCGATTTTGGCATATCTCTCTCAATTGCGAATTTTACCAAACCCTTGGTAATCATATGTGAAACAGCCACGCCTGCGGCTACTCCGAGGGCGGCAATGCCTGTGCCGATGAAAATACCTTTTTTGCTCAATTTTTTATACTCCTTTCCTTTACATCCGCTCCTTTGCGGCGGACAGCATGAGTTTTATTCTGTTTAATTGGTTTACCTCACTTGCTCCGGGATCGTAATCCACGGCAACGATATTTGCCTGCGGATAGGTCTCACGGAGTTTTTTGATCACGCCTTTGCCGACCACGTGATTGGGCAGACAGGCAAAAGGCTGAATACATACGATATTCGGCGTTCCGTGCGTGATAAGCTCCACCATCTCACCCGTGAGGAACCATCCCTCGCCGTACTGATTTCCAAGCGACAGAATGGGCTTTGTCATTTCGGCAATTTCTTCGATCGGTGCGGGAACGTCAAATCGTTTGCTCTTTTTAAGCGCGTCAATGGCGGGCTTGCGAAGCCTTTTGACGATCTTCAAAACCGAATTGGAGGCAACCACACTTTTCCTCGATCTTCCGTAGTATTTCCGTTTATATCGGGCATTGTACATACTGTAATTAACAAAATCGATAAAATCGGGGACGACAACCTCTGCACCCTCTCTTTCAAGAAGCTCCACAAGGTGATTATTGGCAAGCGGCATATATTTTACAAGTATCTCACCAACGATACCGACACGCGGCTTTTTCATATTCTCGTTGATAGGAAGCGTATCAAAGCTCTGCACGATCGTGTTGCACATTTTTCGATAGCTTGTCTTGTCGTTCTTATCGGTCAAGGACGAAATACAGCTCTTAATGAGTTTATCTCTCAGTTCGTTTGCAGAACCTTCGGTCAGCTCATACGGTCTGACGCGGTAAAGGCAACGCATAATAAGGTCGCCGTAAAGGAGTGCGTATACGGCATCCTTCACCATATTGAAATTGATCTGAAAGCCCTCGTTCTTCTCAATTCCGCCCATACTCAGCGAGATCACGGGAATATGCGAATATCCCGCTTTGTCAAGGGCTCGGCGGATAAGTCCCACGTAATTGGAGGCACGGCAGCAGCCGCCCGTTTGTGTCATAAATATAGCGAGCTTGTCAGTATCGTACCGTCCCGACGTAACTGCCTCCATAAACTGACCGACAATGGTGATCGACGGAAAACAAGCGTCATTATTGACGTATTTCAATCCCGCATCGATTGCTTTGCGGTTATCGTTTTTCAGTATTTCAAGATTATATCCGTACTTGTGAAATACAGGCTCGATAATATCAAAGTGGATCGGCAGCATTTGAGGCGCGAGAATGGTATAGTTCTCATTCTTCATCTTTTGCGTATATTCGGTACGGTGGTATGCTGTTGGCTTAGGCTCTGCTTTAATATTCTGCTTACGGCGCATCCTCATAGCCGATATCAAGCTGCGGATACGGATACGCACAGCGCCGAGATTGTTTACCTCGTCGATCTTCAGAACCGTATAGAGCTTATTGCTTCCTTCAAGTATTTCGTTCACCTGATCGGTAGTAACTGCATCCAAGCCGCAACCGAAGGAATTGAGCTGTATCAGCTCCAAATCGTCACGGCTTCTCACGAATTCAGCCGCGGCATAGAGCCTTGAATGGTACACCCATTGGTCAAGCACACGCAACGGTCTTTCGGGAGAGATATCTACGGGCAGGCTATCCTCCGTAAATACGGTAAAACCGTAGGACGCGATCAGCTCGGGAATGCCGTGGTTGATCTCGGGATCAATATGGTACGGGCGTCCCGCCAAGACGATACCGTTGCCACCGTTCATTTGCATATCGGAAAGCAACCTTTTTCCTTCTGCGCGAATATCAAATTTTGCTCTCTGTTGCTCCTGCCAAGCGGCAAGCACTGCGGCTCTGACCTCTTTTTCGGGAATATTCCACTCCTCACGGCAAATGGTAACCAATCGGTCAGCGGCGATCTTTTCCGAGGTGAATGCCATAAACGGACGGACGAGACGAACATCCCCGCGCGTGATGGCTTCCACGTTATTCTTTAGATTTTCAGCATAGGACACAACGATAGGACAGTTATATTGGTTCTGCGCCGTGGTGATCTCCTTATGCTCGTAGTAGATGCACGGGTGGAATATGGTTTTGATTCCTTGCGCGATCAGCCATTCCACGTGTCCGTGAGATAGCTTTGCGGGATAACACTCCGATTCGGATGGAATCGACTCCATACCAAGCTCGTATATTTTTCTGCTTGACCACGGTGAGAGCACGACACGGAAGCCAAGCTCACGGAAGAAGGTCGCCCAGAATGGATAGTTTTCGTACATATTCAGCACTCTCGGAATGCCGATCACGCCGCGCGGCGCGTCCTTTTCGTCAAGCGGCTCGTAATCGAATATACGCTTCCGCTTGTACTCCATCATATTCGGTGCTTTTCTTCTGCCGCCGACGTTACCGATTCCTTTCTCGCAACGGTTGCCGGTGATGTGACTCTGCCCGTTTGAGAAGCGATTGACGGTAAGCATACAGTTGTTGGAGCACCCGCCGCAACGTCTGCTTGTTGCCGTATAGGTCAGCTCGGTTATTTCTTCAAGAGAAAGCATCTCGGTGGGCTTGCCGTGGTAATTCTGCTTTGCAATCAGAGCCGCGCCAAATGCGCCCATAAGTCCCGCAATATCGGGGCAAGTGGCTTCCACACCCGCGATCTTTTCAAAAGCGCGAAGAACTGCTTCATTATGGAATGTGCCGCCTTGTACAACAATATGCTTTCCGAGATCCTTGGCATCGGCGAGCTTGATGACCTTATACAGCGCGTTCTTGATTACGGAGTACGCAAGTCCCGCCGAAATATCCGAAACGGATGCGCCCTCCTTCTGCGCTTGCTTGACGTTGGAATTCATAAAGACGGTGCAACGAGTTCCAAGGTCAACGGGAGCTTCTGCGAACAGCGCTTCTTTTGCAAAATCCTCGGCGGTAAAGCCAAGAGAGTTTGCAAAGTTTTCAATAAACGAGCCACATCCCGAGGAGCAAGCCTCGTTAAGCAATATAGTATCCACCGCTCCGTTTCTGAGCTTGATGCACTTCATATCTTGACCGCCAATGTCAAGCACACAGTCCACGTCTTTATCGAAGAAGGATGCCGCCGTAGTGTGCGCAATGGTCTCGACCTCACCCTCGTCAAGCGAAAAGGCGGATTTGAGAAGTGCCTCGCCGTATCCCGTGGAACAGGAGCGAACGATACGCACACCGCTGTGGATCTGTGCTTTTAATTTGTCAAAGGCTTCCTTGGCGGTCTTGATGGGATCGCCTCTATTATTGGCATAGAAGGAGAACAGCAATTCACCCCGTTCACCGATCAACACCATTTTGGTTGTGGTAGATCCAGCGTCAATACCGAGAAAGGCATTGCCGTTGTATGTAGAAAGGTCGCCCTTGGGTAATACCGCCGATGCATGACGAGTCTTGAATACCTCGTATTCCTCGTTTGTCGCAAACAAGGGCTCAAGGCGAGGCATTTCATAGGTGACTGTTACACCCTCGGAGAGTCTTTCCATAAGCTCACTTGCAGAAACGACACACTCTCCCTCGGCTTCAAGAGCCGCGCCCATTGCCGCAAACAAGTGCGAATTTTCGGGATCGACCGTGGTTTCATCCGTCAGCTTCAAGGTGCGAATAAACGCCTTTTTCAGTTCGGGCATAAAGTGAAGCGGGCCGCCAAGGAAGGCAACGCATCCGCGTATGGGCTTTCCGCAGGCAAGTCCCGAAATGGTTTGATTGACTACCGCCTGAAAGATGGAGGCGGCAAGGTCTGCCGTTGTCGCGCCCTCGTTAATAAGCGGCTGAATATCGGTTTTGGCAAACACACCGCATCGAGCGGCAATCGGATATATTTCTTTATAATTTTCGGCTGCTTTATTGAGTCCTTCGGCATCGGTCTGCAAGAGTGCCGCCATCTGATCGATGAACGAGCCCGTACCGCCCGCGCAAACACCGTTCATACGCTCCTCAAGACCGCCCGTAAAGTAGATGATCTTCGCATCCTCGCCGCCAAGTTCAATTGCAACGTCGGTCTGCGGCGCAACCTTTTTGAGTGCCGTCGCGACCGCCACTACCTCTTGAACAAATTCAATGCCAAGGGCTTTACCGAGATTGATCGAGCCCGATCCCGTTATTTTTACTTTCAAGGCACAGTCACCAAGCGTTTCCGTTGCTTCGCGTAAAAGCGCGGCAAGCGTTTCCTGCGTTTTCGCCATATGACGTCTGTACTGTCCGTATATGATATGATCCTCGGCATCCAGCACCACGAGCTTTACCGTTGTGGAGCCGATGTCGATACCTGCTCTGTATTCCTTCAAAATTGTTTCTCCCATAAGTTATCTTAGTATATAAATCCGCCTCCGAGGGCGCAAAAAACCAACGTAAACGCGACCGCAAACATATGACTGTCAAATCGATCAAGTATTCCTCCGTGACCGGGCAGAAGGTTGCCAAAATCCTTCACTCCGGCAACTCGCTTGACCACCGACATACATAGATCGCCAAACTGTCCTACGATTGAAACGAGTACCGCCCATATCACAAGCGTTATGATGTCAAAGCGCAGCCCTGCGTATTTTTGCAATAGGATTGCCGCGATCATAGCTATGATGACGGTACACGTAAGACCACCTATTGCGCCCTCAACAGTTTTCTTGGGGCTGATATTTGGACAAAGCTTTCGTGAACCGAATGCCTTGCCAAACAAAAGTGCAGCAACGTCCGTCACAAAGCAAGCCGTTACTGCGAAAGTTAAATAATAAAATCCGTTGTCCAAATTTCTGAGAGTTGGTACAGACTTGAAAAGCAACACGGCTACGATGCTTACAACGGTGGCGAATGTGAAATTAAACTCCTTTATTTGCTCCTTACCTGCCATCATCAATCCAAACAAGAACAAGGCGACGGGCAAGATCAGCATCATCAAATACTCATATTGCGGAATCGGCAGTATCAATAGCAACACCGATACGGTCATTACGTAATAGCAGTTCTTCGGTTTGTCGGTTTTGCAAATTCGCAAAATTTCAAAAATCGCTAAAGCACCTAACGCAAGCGTTCCGATATATAATACAAGTGGGATATGTGAGAAGAAAAGCCAAGCGTAGACGAACACCAAGACCACTGCTCCCGTAAGTGTTCGTTTGATCATTTCTTGCTCCTTTCATACAGTATCTTGCCTAAAGATATGAAGTAAAGTACGTGTGCCGCTATCATAACCGCTACGCAGAACAGCATCAAAGTATTCGCAAGAATATTGTTCATCCGAGGGAACAGAATTAACGCCATCATCGTTGCGTAAATAATGACGGTGTTCGCTTTACCGTACCATTTTGCGCCGTTCACCTCGTCGTGTTTTTTGGCAATGATGATGCCAAGTGTGAATTTCGTAATCTCGCAAACACCGAAAACTATAGTAAGCCCCCACATCAGTTCGTACTTTGAAAGCAGACACAGTAACAGTGCCGCCTGTGTCAGCTTGTCCGCAAGAGGATCAAGCACCTTGCCAAAATCCGAGATCATATTAAAATGCCTTGCGATGAAGCCGTCGATAATGTCGGTTGCCGCTGATAAGGCGATTATCGCAATCGCTCCGTAGTAGTTTTTCTCTACGCTGTAAAGCCATACGATCAATGGAATGAGAGCAATACGAACTACGCTCATTAGATTTGGAATCGTAAGTATTTGATTTTTCTTAAAAAATCTACGCATTTGCTGTTATCCTTTCACTCTCGCAAACGAGTCCCATACGGGCGAGGGTTTCTTGATAAAACACTCCGAATACGCCGGAGTAGTCCTCCTTCCATGGCTTGTTCTTACCGCAGTAATGAAAAATTACTGTGTTGTTTTTATACCAATCAAAATTGCGTCGCTTTCCAAACAAGCGGTTAAAGCGATAGTGGCGGTCTGTCATGTTATAGATATGAGAATTGAGCGTATATATCCGTTCTCCATACAGACCGCTGATCACGTCCTGATCGGGTAAAAGCAATCTTCTTTTTTTCTTCTGAATGTAGTAGAAAACTTCTTCGTATTTCTGTTCCTGACGTAGTTTTTCTAAATTGATAAGCAATACGCCCGAATTAACATATGGACATCCGCGCTTTAGTCCAAGCCGAGCTCCGTTAAAGAGCCTCATCATAATACCGTTGTGCGATGCCGCGGCAAAGTAGTTTTCACCAAGCGGCACTTCATAAAGCTCGAGCAATGAGCCGTTGACGATAATATCGGGATCAAGATAAAGAACCCTGTCCACATCCTCCGGCAGATATTTTGCCGCAAAGATGCGGTAATACATTTCTTTGGGAAATCGATCTGTCGTAGGAGCATCGTCAAGTCCGTGCCCCTCCGCCTCAATCATAACAAGCTCACCGCTCGTTCCTAAAATTGCCTTCGTTTGCTCGGTCATTTCTTCACGAATTGATGTGTGTAATAAATACACGGTGAAATATGTATCGGGGTTATGGTAAAGCACGGAGAACAGAAGCGTGTTCAAGTGTGGCAGATAGGCTTCGTTCAGCGTCACCAAAAGATTCATTTTATGCTTCATTTGTTTCGTCATCTCTTTTCCTTTTACTTTTTAGTTTCCAAATGAAATAGATCAAGAGGGACAGAAGCATGAGCCCCACTTCTACAATCAAGGATATCAAAAATTGCGGAGAGCCTACGTCATCAATGCTCATTCCCATAACAGAAAAGCATATGATAGCGGGCAAAAGCCCTATGACAGTTCCAAAGAAGTAAGGTTTATAGCGCATTCCGCTTGCGCCAAGATACATTGCGACAAGATCGGCAGGCAAAAGACCGACCATGCGAAGAAAGAAGCTGACAAAAAATTCATTTTTGTTTTGCGTATCTCTCAAAAGCTCCAGCTTGGAGTTTTTCTTGGCAAGCTCTCCGAGCAATCGGCTTCCCGCCTTCTTTCCTATGTAAAACGGAATGGTCGTCATAATGACCGTTCCAATCGTGTTCACAATAATTGCCACGGGAAGCGAAAACAGTATTCCGCTTGCCGCATACAAGATACTGCCGTATATAAAGACCGCAACGCCTTTGACGACAAAAAGGAGCAGCATTACGATTACAGACAAAATCGAATCCTCAGGGACAAGTCCGACGATTCCTTCAGCCGTTATCTTATCTCGGTTGACGACACAAACAATAATGAGTGCCACCCATAAACCGATACCGATCACTTTTCCAAATATATTCAGTATATTTTGTCTATTTTCCTTTGCTTGCCGTATCCTTTCTTTTTCTTCCTTCATCGCTCACCTATACGTTTATTTCAAACTGTTTTCAATAATATCACGCACTTTATCACCAAGCTCTGCCGATCTCGTCGAACAGACCTGCTCTGCGGGAATGACTTCGGCAATTATCATTTCAACGCATGTACGATGAAATGGGTAGTTTTTATGTATCTTCTCCGTTCCCTTGAGTACAACTACGGCAATCGATGCGTTTGCCTTTTGCGCGATCCTCAAAACGCCGCTATGAAACGGCAAAAGCACGCCGTTCTTTGATCTTGTTCCCTCGGGATATACGCCAATCGAGACCTCTTGCTCCTTGAGTAGCTCCGACGCCTGATTGATGGTGTTGATTGCCCTTCTCGGACTTTCGCGGTCAATTGCCATGAAGCAACACCGCCGGATAATACGTCCAAAAATCGGGATCTTGAAGTTTCCCGATTTTGAAATATAAGAGATCTTCCAATCACGAAGTGCATACCACGTGATGATCGGATCAAAATTGGAACGATGATTGCCCACGAACAAAAGCTTTTGACCGTGAGGAAGCTTTTCTGCTCCGCTAATGTGAACCTTGACACGCATCACCCAAAGCCCAATACCACTTGCCATATTCAAAAGGAAACGGTAAAGCCTACTGTCCTTCCTGTACTCCTTTTTCGGATTGACAAGCAATGCAAAGAATCCCGGAATGATAAAGTATAGGAGCGCAAGCCCGAAAATAACGCCAAACAACCCAAGTATGACCTTCATCATTTTTTACCTTTCAAAGAAAACTCGGACTCCGTTCCTTTGATCAGCCTTTTGAAGTTTTCTTTATGTCTGACTGCCATAAATACGGCGCAGAAGGTCGCCATCAAAATAACAGGAACAGACGCGCCGAACGGAATCAGCAATATCGGACAAAGAAGCATCGCAAGGGTTGTGGAGAGCGACATATATTTGGTGATGAGAAGCAGAATGACCATAATTCCCGTTGCGATAAGTCCCACGCGCCAATCGATGACGTACATCGTGGAAAGGCAGACAAGAAATCCCTTGCCACCCTTAAATTTGAATTGGAACGGGAAGGCATGACCGAGCATACAGAACATTCCCGTGTACGCCGCTCCAAGCTGAAAGTCAACGCCCTGTCGGGACAGAAGCCACGCAAAAAGTCCTACGACAACAGCAGCTTTTGAGAGATCAAGCACAAGCACCCACCATGCCCATTTGTTCCCAAAGGTGCGCTTGAAATTGGTGAATCCGGGATTTCCGCTTCCGCATTCACGAATATCTTTTTTGTATATTGCTTTTGACAGCGCGATTGCAGGGTTCATTCCTGCGATAACGTAACCGCATATCGCCGCTAATATGTAAAGAAGTATCTTCATAAGAGTCTCCGTTTTATTCTACGATCATAATATAATCATAAACGTCCTGACCACCGTTTATGATGTAAAGCTCCTTGTTTTTATACCGTGCTTTGATATACGCCTCGATCCGCTGTGCTTCCTCATCGGTCGCATCCTTACCGCAGATCAGAATACAGAAATCATACCTTGAAAAGTTTAACGCATCAATGCTTTCGCAAACGGTCACAAGTCTGCTTTCGTTGACCGAAAGCATTTCCTTACCTACAAAGCCGATATAGTCTCCCGTGTGTATTTCCTTGCCGTCAATGGTGGCGTCTCTGACACAGTGAGAGATCTCAGCGGTGATAACGCCGTCCATTGCCATTCGGAGATCTTCCACGATGGCATCGGTATCGCCCGAGCTTGTGTCAAGCATAGCGAGAGAGGCGTATCCCGCGCCGATAGTCGTGCTTTCGATCACGCGCACGTCGGATTTATCGTATAAATGCGCCGCTTGCTCGGCGGTCAGTATGATGTTTCCATTGTTCGGGAACACGAAGATCACGTCGGCGTTGACTTCATCGAACGCCGTAATAAAATCCTCTGCGGACGGGTTCATGCTCTGACCTCCGTCCACGATCACGTCAGCCCCTCGTTCACGGAAGGTCTCTTTCAATCCCTCTCCGCAGGCAACGGCGACCACGCCGTATTTTTTGCGTTCCTTTGTGGGATAGGTTTCTTTTTCTTCGGTAACTGTGTTGTTATGCTGTAAGGACATATTTTCAATCTTGACCTTGAGAAATTCGCCGTACTGCTGACAGAAGTCCAAAACCTTCTGGGGAGTCATTGTAT
This sequence comes from Eubacteriales bacterium, assembly GCA_045580585.1. Classification (GTDB taxonomy): domain Bacteria; phylum Bacillota; class Clostridia; order Oscillospirales; family CAG-272; genus CAG-390. The sequence continues at coordinate 9,766 of JAZNOD010000038.1, read as the reverse complement.
GTACGTGAAGCTTGACGATACTGCCATTCCGAACGGTCACGATAGAGTCACCTATGCTCTGCAAATAGTCAGTAATAACTTTTACATCAAAGGCGGATATGTTGGTCTTGATGTTCTGCAAGCGGACAAGTAACTCGGTACAGTAGCCAAACTCCAATACGCTGTCCTCGTTGAAAGCGTCAAGATCAAGCTCCTGCGTTTTCTCGGATACCTCAGAGAAATCTGCAATATCCTCACCGATTACTGCTCTCATCATACCGTCAACGATGTAGATAAGGCCTGCCGCACCCGAATCAACTACGCCCGCTTTTTTGAGTACAGGTAATAGCTCGGGAGTACGCGCAAGAGAACGCTTCGCCTCGTCGATAAATGCTTCGAGAAATGCTTCGGGTGTATTGGTATTTTGCTCACAGGCATATTCGGTTGCCTCACGCACTACGGTCAATATCGTTCCCTCGGTAGGTGTCATAACCGAGCTATACGCCTGCCTCACGCCTTGACGGAAGGCTTCACCGATCTCTTTGGTGTCAGCCGTTTGAAGTCCAGAAAATCCGTTTTTGATGCCCTCAAAAAACTGCGACAGGATAACTCCCGAATTTCCTCGTGCCGAGAGAAGCATTCCGCTTGATACGCGGTCTGCCATTTCGCACAAGGACTCACAACTGCTCGTATCGTGATGAACACCGCCCATCATGGTCATCAGCATATTATCTCCCGTGTCACCGTCGGGGATGGGAAATACGTTTAAGTCATTGATCTCTTTTGCGTGCGCCTTTAAGTTCGCCGCGCCCGAGTTTATCATACGGGCGAAAAGAATTCCGTCCAAAGCCCTCATATCAATCTCCTATTTTGTAAGTTACCTCTTGTCCAAATCCCCAAATACCGACTGCATCGGGGCCGATGGATGCGCCGATGATCGGACCGATATAACCAACCTCTACATCAAGGCAAGGAATCTCTTGCTTGATCAAAGCAACAAGCCCGTCAATTTCTTCCTTTGCGCAATCGGCATGAGTCAGATAAACCACCTGCTTTTCGGGTTCGATCATACTTGCTTTCAAGAGAGCCACGATCTCCTCAAAGGACTTTTGTCTGCCCTTGACCTTTTTATATGCTGCCTGATCACCGTTTGCGTCGGCAATAATAATGGGCTTGACTCCCATCAGATTGCCGAAGAAGGCCGCCGAGCCCTTGACTCTGCCCGCACGCTTAAGAGCATCGAGAGAGTGAACGGTTACGTACTGATTGACCTTTTTACGAATCGATAGGATATGCGCTTCAATTTCCGCAGCGGATGCCCCGTCGTTTGCCAGCTTTGCCGCTTCAATGGCGAGCATTCCTTCACCCATACTTGCGTTGAGCGAGTCGATGCAAATGATCGTGCTTCCTTCATACTTTTCCATCAGCTTCTTTGCGGTGACAAAGCCGGTATTGACCGAGCCCGACTGCTTTGAAGAACAGCCTATGTAAACGATGTCCATATTCTGCTTTAAGTACTCTTCAAAGATACGCCCGAATTCTTCGACCGAGACCTGCGCCGTGATGATACGCTTGCCGTCTCTCATTTTATTGTAATGCTCGTGAGCCTCCGCATCCGTCCACAAAAGCGTTGCAACGCTTTCCACACCGTCGCAGGAGGTAGACATTTTGGCAAATGCAATGCCATATTTGCTCAGCTGCTCGACGTTCAGATCAGCGCAGGAATCCGCAATAACTTTTACTTTTCTCATTTTATTTTTCTCCTTTTACACATTATTCTTGATTTAAGATTTCCATAAATTCGTCGCCGGTGATAGTTTCATTGATATAAAGATACTGCGCGAGCTGATCGAGCTTTCTCTTGTTTTCGGTGATGATCTTCTTTGCTTTTTCGTACTGTTCCTTAACTATTCCAACCACCTTTTCGTCGATCTTGGTCTGTGTTTCGGCAGAGCAAGCGAGAGCGGTATCACCGCCGAGGTATTGGTTGCTGACCGTTTCAAATGCAACCATACCGAACTCATCGTTCATACCGAAGCGAGTAATCATAGCGCGTGCGAGTTTGGTTGCCTGCTCAATATCGTTGGAAGCACCTGTGGTAATAGAACCAACGGCGATTTCCTCTGCCACGCGACCGCCCGTGTAGGTGGCGATCTTGTTTTCGATTTCTTCCTTGGTCATCAGATAGTGATTGCCCTCATCCACCTGCATCGTATAGCCGAGTGCGCCCGAGGTGCGAGGCACGATGGTGATCTTCTGCACGGGAGCGGAATTTGACTGTTTCGCCGCAACCAGTGCGTGACCGATCTCGTGATATGCCACCACCATTTTTTCCTTATCGGTAAGAATGGCGTTTTTCTTCTGATAGCCTGCGATAACCGTTTCAATGCTTTCTTCAAGGTCTGCCTGCGTCGCCGCCTTGCGACCTTGACGGACGGCACGGAGAGCCGCCTCATTGACGATATTGGCAAGCTCCGCGCCGGACGCCCCCGAAGCCATACGGGCGATCTGCGTGTAGTCCACGTTGGGATCGACCTTGATTTTATTTGCGTGAACCTTGAGGATCTCCTCGCGTCCCTTTAAGTCGGGAAGTTCCACGGGAACACGTCTGTCAAAACGACCGGGACGGGTGAGCGCGGGATCAAGGGTTTCGGGACGGTTGGTAGCCGCAAGAATAACAACTCCCGAGTTACCTTCAAAGCCGTCCATTTCGGTAAGGAGCTGATTGAGCGTTTGCTCACGCTCGTCGTGACCGCCCATATTACCGTTGCTACGCTTACCGCCGATGGCGTCAATTTCGTCAATAAACACGATACAAGGTGCTTTCTCCTTTGCCTGCTTGAATAGGTCGCGCACCTTGGATGCACCCATACCGACGAACATTTCCACGAACTCCGAGCCCGACATAGAGAAGAAAGGAACACCCGCCTCGCCTGCGACGGCTTTGGCAAGCATGGTCTTACCCGTACCGGGAGGGCCTACAAGAAGGAGTCCTTTGGGCATCTTTGCGCCGATTTCTTCGTACTTTTTAGGATTATGGAGATAATCCACAATTTCGGCAAGATTCTCCTTTGCCTCATCCTCTCCCGCAACGTCCGAAAATTTGATGCCGTTATCCGACTTGACGTAAACCTTGGCATTGCTCTTGCCCATATTGAACATCATGGAGTTCTGACCGCCCATTTTCTTCATCATGTGCTTGGAAATGAGCTGACCGATCAAGAAGAATGAAGCTATCGGAAGAACCCAATTAAAGATGATCTGCGAGAAGATACCGGGCTGCTCTATGATCTCCCCCGAAAAGCTCGCGCCTGCCATATGAAGCCGCTCGGTAAGTCCGGGATCGTTTACAATGCCCGTCTTATAAACCTGCTTTTCCTCTTTGTCGGTAAACATGATATAGTTTTCGGTTTCAACGATCTGAACGAGTCCAATATTACCCTCGTTCGTCATCGTCATAAACGTGCCGTAATCGGTTTCTTTGACTTGGGCGTTCATGATCATCGGCATAATGACCATATTCAGCACGAGAAGCACAGCGAGGGCTACGAGATAGAAATTTCGCAGCATTCTTTTCGGTTTGTTTACTTCTTTCACTTTTCAAATCTCCTTTAATACGAAAGAAAATTATTCATTTTACGACATAATTTTACGGTCGGTTTCTAAACTGAATCGAAACTTACAAGGATTTTTTCAAAAATAAAAAACGAGCAGTTCCGTTGCGGTACTGCTCGCTATCAATTTTAATTATTCGAATCATTGCTTTTTCGGTAGCATAACCGCAAAGGTGGTGATACCGTTTCCGCTATCTACACTTACCTCTCCGTCATGAAGCTCTACGATACTTTTTACAATGGCAAGTCCGATACCGTTGCCTTGTGTTGCGTGGGATTCATCGGCCTGATAGAACTTATTAAAGATCTTATCCATCTTGTCAGGCGGTATCTCACTGCCCGTATTGCTGACCTTAACACAAAGATTTTCGCCCGCATCAAGCACTTCAAGCTCGACAGTTCCGCATCTCGGAACAAACTTGACGGCATTATCAATGAGATTGATCCACACCTGCTTGAGCATTTCCTCATTTGCTTCGATCATATATTCGTCGAAATCAAGCTGAAGATCTATATTTTTGCTTGACCATTTTTCTTCGAGCAATAGTACAGCAGAGCGTACCTGCTCGGAAAGATTGAAGTGAGATACGTCGGTAAGTATCGTTTGATTTTCCACCTTGGTCAGATTCAATACGTTGCTTGCCATAGAGGAAAGACGCATGGACTCCTCACGGATGGCACGGGCATACTGTGCTCGCTGTTCTTCTGTAAGATTCCCTGATTCAAGCAAATTGGCAAGCCCTGTGATCGAAACGATGGGCGTTTTGAATTCGTGTGAGAATGCGTTGATGAAGTCATTGCGAAGCATCTCTGTGTTTTCAAGCTCCTCAGCCATCGTGTTGAAGCTTGTCGTAAGTTCTTTTACTGCCGGATGTGCCGACATCGTTTCTCCAAATTTAAGACGCGTCTTGAAGTCACCCGCCGCCAAGCGATTCATCTTATTGATGATCTCGTTTACGGGCTTCAATGGAAGCCGGCTGCTGAAAAACGTACTTGTTCCTCCGATGATCAGGCTGATCAGGGACATAAACAGAATGACCTGACCAAGCTGAAGCTCACCGTCCACATCCACGATAACTCCCGCTTTTGTTAACAGCCAAAGTCCAATCGCGGTCAGAGCAATTGCCGAGAGAAGAATAGCAAATACAAAGATAGAGAAAGCAAGCGTCAAGGACATTCTTGATCTGCTCTCCTTTATTTTTTCCATGTTGAGCTGCGGTGTCTTTTTCATACCTTTTTTACCGCCTTATATCCGAGTCCGCGAACCGACTCTATTTCAAATTCACTCCACCCCTCGAAACGCTTGCGGAGTCTGCCAACGTGTACGGTAACCGTCTCCCATCCCGTCTCGCTTTCCGCGCCCCATATTTCGTCCATGAGCTGAATACGGGTAAAGATCTTTCCGGGATAGGACAGTAATTTATAGAGAAGCAAAAACTCCTTTTGCGGAAGCTCCTGTACCTCGTTACCTTTTGTCACTGTCAAGGAATCATAATCAAGGATAACCTCACCGACAACGATCTTACGCTCATTTGCGATTTTCGCACGGCGCAGTAGTGCCTTGATGCGATATAGGAACTCGTCTTGATTGACGGGCTTTGTCATATAGTCATCCGTGCCAACGGCAAAGCCCTTGTTCTTGTCTACGGGTAACTGCTTGGCAGAAACCATCAGAATAGGCAGATTATTATCGCACTCGCGCAGAGTCTTCGTAAACTCATATCCGTCCATCTTAGGCATCATAATATCAAGCACCACAAGATCGATATGCTCTTTATCCATTACATCAAGTGCTTCCTCGCCGTTCTTTGCAACAGTCACGGTGTATCCGTTGGTTTTCAGCACCGCCTCAAAATACATCCTCGTATTTTTATCATCGTCTACCACAAGAATATGGAACATTTTTTCACCGCTTTCTTAAAAGTTATCAATTCAAATAATCCTTATACAATAAAAATTTTATCTATGTAATCTAAACCGAAAATAAACAATTCGCAAATTTCAAAAAGGCTCACAGACAGATTGTTTGTGAGCCAAATATATTTTACTCGATAGGCGCATCGAGCTTTCTGATCCGCTCAAACAAGATCTCATCCTCGCTTGGAATGTCAACAAGGGTTTCCATTTTCGAGCGTATCTTCATCATATCATTGTCGGTTTGGCTGATCGTTTCGGCGCACCTGCGAAGCTCGTCTACAAGCTCGTCCTTACCGTCAAAATCGGTTTTGTAATGAAGCTGATGCTCAAGACTTGCCCAAAAATCCATAGCTATGGTTCGAAGCTGAACCTCTACCTCCATCTCCAAGCGGCGCTCCGAAAGGAACACAGGAACCTTAACGATCAGATGTAAGCTCCTATACCCGTTTTCCTTTGGATTTGCAATATAATCCTTTCGTGTAACGAGCGTAATATCGTCCTGCTTTAAAAGTGCTTCGGCAACCAAATAGACGTCATCAATATAAGAGCAGATCACTCTGACACCGGCAATATCGTGTATGTTTTCTGAAACGCTGTCGATATCAACGGTCATATTCAGCTTTGCAAGCTTCTCAATGATACTCGCTGTGCTTTTGAGGCGCGTTTGAATGGAATTGATCGGATTACGATGATATTGCAAATTAAATTCTGTGTTCAGAATATCGAACTTTGTCTTGATCTCCTTCATCGCACAGGCGTAGATCATTCTGAGCTCCTTGTAATCTACGATCCTGCCCATCATTTTCTTTGTCTGATGATACAGTACGTTCATCGCGGCATTTGACATGGTTGCAAGCGCGGTCGGAAGTGCCACCTCATCCGAATCATCAAATAATGTATCTTTTTCTTGATATTGTTTTTTCAACGTATTCTCCCTTATTTGTCACATCCGTGATTACCGCAATTATGCGATCCGCAGCCGTGACTACCGCAGGTGTGTCCTTCTTCACCATGTTCGTGGTCGTGGTGATCGCATCTAACCTCGGGATTGAAGTTCAACTTATTCGCAAGCAATGCGTTAACCGCATCGTCGCAAGAACCGCTAACTCCGCCGAAAAGCTGAATGCCTGCATTTGCGAGAGCCATCTGAGCACCGCCGCCGATCCCGCCGCAGATCAGTACCATTACGTTTTGCTCTGCGAGAAATCCCGCAAGCGCGCCGTGACCGCTACCGTTCGTATCCACGACCTCTGCGGAAACGACCTTGCCGTCCTCTACCGTGTAGATCTTAAACTGCTCGGTGTGTCCGAAGTGCTGAAAAATCTGTCCGTTTTCATAAGTTACTGCAATTTTCATTAGTTTATCTCCATTTCTTTGTTTATTGTAATTTATACGTCCTGTTCTTCTACGTCAAACTGACTCTGATACAGCTGATAATAGAAGCCGCCCTTCTGCATAAGCTCTTCGTGATCTCCGCTTTCTATCACGTCGCCGTCCTTCATGACGAGAATCAAGTCGGCGTTTCGGATAGTGGAAAGACGGTGCGCGATAACAAAGCTGGTTCTTCCTTTCGTCAGCTCATCCATCGCCTTTTGAATGATGACCTCTGTTCTCGTATCTACGGACGAGGTCGCTTCGTCAAGGATCAGCATAGGTGCATCCTGAAGCATCGCACGGGCAATGGTAAGAAGCTGCTTTTGTCCTGCCGAGATAGTTGTTCCCTCGGTCAGCACCGTGTCAAGCCCCTGCGGCAAGGAGCGAATAAACTTGTCGATTCCGCAGACCTTGGCAACGCGCATAATGTCCTCGTCGGTGATCTCTGTCATATTGTAAGCAAGATTTTCGCGAACCGTTCCTTCAAACAGCCAAGTGTCCTGCAACACCATACCGAACATATCGTGAACGTCCTCGCGGCGAATATCGTGAATGGGCGTGCCATCAACGGTGATGCTGCCGCCGTTGATCTCAAAGAAACGCATCAAGAGATTTACCATCGTGGTCTTGCCCGCACCCGTGGGGCCGACGATGGCGACCTTCTGCCCGGGCGTCACCTTTGCCGAGAAGTCCTTGATAATGACCTTATCGGGATTTTCAGGATAGGCAAAACGAACGTGATCGAATACCACCGCTCCCTTTGTGTCCTCGGTTTTGTGCTTTGGCTTGCCGCTTTCGTCCTCCAGCTCCTCTGCTTCCATAAACTCAAAGATGCGTCCCGCACCTGCGGTAGCCGTTTGCAGGTTGGTCATTCCTTGCGCGATCTGCGTCAAGGGAGCGGTAAAGAGACGAACGTACAGAATAAAGGAAATAATGACACCGAATTTAATCGTTCCGTTGATGGCGAGGGCTGCACCGATGACACACACGGCAACGTAGGAAAGATTGCCGATAACGTTCATCAGAGGCTGCATCATGCCCGACAAAAATTGAGATTTCCAGTTTGCGTCATAAACGTCGCGGTTGAGCTTGCCGAATCGGTTCAGTACCTTCTTCTCGGCACGTGAGATGCGAACGACATCGTGTCCCGAATACATTTCCTCAACGTATCCGTTGAGCGCACCGAGGCTGACCTGCCTCTGCTTGAAGTATTTCTGTGAGCGTCCCATAATGAGCATCAAAAGCACCATACCGACCATCGTGATGAGAACGGCGGTCAGGGCAAGATGCCATTCGGTGACGAACATCATAATGAGACAACCGATAAACTGGGTGGCGGCGCTGATCATCGTGGGCAGGCTGTTGGTCATTCCCTGTTGAAGCACCGATACGTCGTTGGTAATACGGCTGAGAATGTCACCCGTTGAGGTCTCGCCAAACTGCTTTTGCGGCACTTTGTTGATCTTGACCGAAAGATCGTGGCGCATTCTGCGAGAGGCTTTCAACGTTACCGTCGCCATAATATAATGCTGAACAAAGTTCGCTAAAGCACCGATCAGATAAAATACGATCAGCGTGATGCCCACCTTGGCAATAGCCGACATATCAATGCCGCCCATAAGTCCGTCGGAAATAATATTCGTGATCTCTCCGACCTTATCGGGCGTGATGATCGTCATGACAGCGGCAAGCGCGGCGAGAAGCAACGCAAAAATTACGAGAGGAGCGTTGTCCATGTATTTGAAAATTTTAGCAAGTGTTTGTTTCATTTCGGCACCTCCTTACGCAAGCTCGGCAGCCGTCAGCTGAGACTGCGCGATCTCACGGTAGACGGGGCAGCTTTCCATCAGCTCGTCGTGTGTGCCGATACCGACTGCCTCACCGCGCTCAAGCACGATGATCTTATCAGCATCACGAATGGTGCTGATACGCTGTGCCACAATGATTTTAGTGGTATCCGACAGTTCTTTTGCAAGTCCGTGGCGAAGGGTGGCATCAGTCTTATAGTCAAGTGCCGAAAAGGAGTCGTCAAATATCAGTATTTCGGGCTTTCTTGCAAGAGCGCGGGCAATCGAAAGACGTTGCTTTTGTCCGCCCGACACGTTCTTACCAAGCTGAACGATATGATGCTCCTTACCGCCCTCGGTCTTATCCACAAATTCCTTTGCCTGAGAGAGCGAGATCGCCATATCCACCGTTTCCTCGTCAAAGCCGTCACGACTTTCTCCAAAGGTAATATTCTCTTGGATACTGCCCGCAAACAAAACTGCCTTTTGGGTGATATATCCGATCTTATTATACAAGCCATCAAAGGTATAATCCTTGACGTTGACTCCGTCCACAAGGACTTCACCCTTAGTGGCATCATAGAAGCGCGCGATCAAGGAAATGAGCGTGGTTTTACCGCAACCCGTAGCGCCGATAATGGCGAGTGTCTGTCCCTTTTCGATGCGGAAGGAAATATCGGAAATAGCCTCCTCTTGTGCCTCGGGATAAGCAAAGGATACGTTTTTGAACTCTACTGTTCCGATCTCGTCGGCATTGCTATTTGCACCCTCGGTGACGGTTGCCTGTCTGTCAAGCACCTCATTGATACGCTCCGCCGACACCTGCGCCGCGGGAAGCATCATAAACACCATGACCATCATCATAAAGGACATGACCACATAAGTTGCATAGGTGCTGAACACAACAACGTCACTGAACATCGCGATTCTGCCTGCCACATCTGTAATCGCTATTTGATTGATGAGAGCCGCGCCGAGCCAATAGATCGCTAAGGACAGACCGTTCATACAGGTTCCCATCACAGGCTGCATCAAGGAGAACAGGCGCTGATTTTTCAGCTGTGTGTTCATCATTTCGGTGTTGGGTACATCAAA
>JAZNOD010000037.1:0-3285 GCA_045580585.1 Eubacteriales bacterium | reverse complement strand
GCTGCGAGCTTGTCGGAGAGTTTCGCATATTGGAGCTTGTTTCCCTCTGCGACAATTTCGTTACCAAAGCCGCGCTCTTTGCGGGTAAAGAAACAATTTGTAAAAGCCTGCTCAAGCTGCATATAAAACGGCTTGATTTCGCCGTCGTAAAAGTCGTCCTCCTGGTCGGGGGTAGCTTTGTTTTGTACGATAGCCTCGTTAGTGCCGAGGTAGTCGTAAATTTCGGTCTTGATATATTGGAGCTGTCCCTGCGGGAGTGGCGTTTGCTTGTCCTGGATAGGCGTATACTCGTACTTGTTGTCGGTAACGATAACGCCCGCGCCGTTGTTCTCCATTTTGAGGTTATCTCGTATAAAGTCGTCGCGGCGGCTTTTCAAGTCCTCATTTTTGGTAGAGGCTGCAACTTTCAAAATACCGCGCACAACCGCCACGAGCTCGGCAAACTTACCCATAGATTGGTTAAAGGTGTCCGCCGTTTTCAAAACGGGCAAAAGCGCGTTATTGCTGCTGCCGAAAAGCTCGTTATCGGCAAACATAGAGCCGATATGTATAATATCCGTGTACGGGAAAGTATAGGTTTTCCCGCCGTAAAAACGGAATTTTAAGTATAGCTCTCCCTTGTGCTCGAGCAGCTTTATTTCCTGGGCGTTGATATTGTACATAGCCTCGAGCTTGCCCGTGTATTCGTTCCACACGGGAAAAATAAAAGCGTTATTATAGAGCTTGTACTGCGCCGCCAGGCGGTAGTAGAATTTGTATGCCGTTGTAAGCGGGTTAGGTTGGTACTGCAAAATGTAGTTAAGGTTACTGCCCTCCACATCTTGCAATTTTCCGTCGCCTTTTCGGATATGTCGCGGCTGTACTCTTGCCGCTCTGCGGGCGAAAGAGTGAATAGCGGCGCGGACGGTGTTTACCTCCCAGGCATTGCCCGAAAACGGTATAAAATTCGTTTGATAGGAATTGAGGAGCCTAAACTCGGTAAAGCTCTGCTCGCGCGGAGGCTCTTTGCCAAAGATAAGCTCGTAAAGTCCTCGTCTTTCTTTCATTTTTTCACCCCACATTGTACATAAAGTCGTCGTAATATTTTACATAGATAACCCAAGCATTAAGCAGCGATACCGCCCCGTCAATACGGCGTTTGTCGGTTATCTTAACGGGTTGAATATTATTAACCCCGCTTTTCTTTACTGCCGTATTGGATAGGCACCAAATTAAAATCGGGTTTTTGTTGTAGTTTACTATCTTGTCCGCAAAAGCCGCTCCCATTTCTCGCATAGGTTGGCTCCAAGTGAAAGGTCCCTGCGCCACGGGCTCCATAGTAAAGCCGTTGCTTTTCATTTCCTCCACCCAATAGCCCGCTAACGCTCGGTCATAGCCAACTTTGAAAGCGTCTATTTTGTGCTCGTCCCGCATTTGACAAAACCACGCCGTAACATCAGAAAAAGTAACGCGGTTGCCGTCGCAGATAGTGAGTAAGCCACGGTCAGCCCATAAGCGGTACGGAGCCTCGTTTGTGTTCTTTTCCTCGAGGTGCTCTACGCGAGCCTGCGGGAGGAAATAGTGCTGCAATACATACACCGTCTTGTCGTCGGGCTTGCGTATTAACAGCGTTGCCGCCGTTAGGTCGGTAGTAGCCGAGAGGTCGCAGCCGCCTATAGCGTAGGTGTTGTATACCTCCGACATATCAAAAACAGCGTCATTTTTAATTTGGTCGTAAGAGAGCCATACGCTATTATCGTTCTCGCGGTAGTTAAAGTCCTTGCATAGTACGCCTGGTAGGTCGGCAGGGTTGTTTTTAGCCCTCTCCACAAAAGCGGCAAGGGTTTTATATTGCTTGATAGCTCCGAGCCCTGGGTTAGCTTTAATCCACATTTGCGGGTTAGCCCACTCGTCGCGGCTGTCGATTTCGTAGAGGATAGGTAAAAAGGTGTCGTCCTTTTTCTTTCCGTCTGCGAGGTCGCAGGCAAGCTCGTACATATTGTCAAAAATGCACTCGCGCACCGTACCCGCTGTCGTTATCATAACGACGAGAGGTTGACGGCGCGAGGAGGTGGACTGTTTCATAACCTCGTATAGGTTTCTGTCGCGGATAGCGTGCAGCTCGTCTATAATTACGGCGTGAGAGTTCAAGCCGTCGAGCGTGTTTGAGTCCGAGGCGAGAGCCTCAAACACGGAGGAGGTAGCAGGGAAATAAACATCATTTCTCCGCTTTTTGATAACCGCCCGCAGCTCGGGCGATTGCTTAATCATATTGACAGCCTCGGTAAGTACCTTTTTTGCCTGGTCTTTTTTGGTCGCTACGGAGTATATTTCCGCCGCGCCCTCATAGTCGGCAATCAGCATATATAACGCAATGCCCGAAAGCAAAGTAGACTTGCCGTTTTTACGCCCGCACAAAAACATAGTTTCTCGAAAGCGTCGGTAGTCTGTGTCTTTTTCAAGCCAACCGAAAAGGAGTTGTATAAATGCTTTTTGGAATAGCTCGAGCTTTAGCGGAGCTCCGATAGTTCCTTGCGATTGCTTGCAAAATGTTTCGATAAAGAGTATAGGACGCTCGCCCGTTTCCTCGTCGAAATAGTACGGAAAATCGGGTGCGGGTGCGTCCATTTCCGCCACAAGGCGAGAGTAGACGGCTTTAACCCGCCTGCTCGTAACGATTTCGCCGCTCTCTATGCGGCGGTAGTATTCTTTAACCCAATTCAAGCCTTTTTAGCTGCCTTGTTTGGTTTAGTGGCAAACATCATAAGAGCCTGCCCCGCCTTGTCCGCCTCGGTGCTCGGTGAGAGTTCCGAAAGCTGCTTAATTGTGGCGTTATAGTTCTTTACCATTGCGTTATATGGCTGTAAAAGAGGGTGCGCTCGCTCGATAGTGTAGGCACCCTGCGGCATTTTAACTACGAGCCCGTCCTCGTTAATTTTTGCCTCCATATCCTCCAAAGAAACGAGCATATATGCGGCTCTTTCAATCAATTTTTTAGCGATTTCGAGCTGTTCTTTGGGTAGATTTTTGTAAATTTTCTTAATTCTGTTCTGCTCTTTTTTCTGTCGCGTATATAATGTATCGTCCACGCTAAAACTCCTTTCTTTCGGCTTTAGGGTAGGGGGGTAATACGCACAAGGAGCGGTCATAAAAGGGACTCCTTTGCGGTTCATAAAAAACGATATGCCGATTTTCAAACGGGGGGGATAGTGTCAGCGTTTAGCTCCGCCACGGTTGCCTCGTGTATGTCGATCGCTACGACATTGATAGCGTTAAGTACGAGCTTACTACCCTCGATCGTATCGA
>JAZNOD010000036.1:0-5018 GCA_045580585.1 Eubacteriales bacterium | reverse complement strand
ACACGGCCTCCGTTATTGTCGTATGCGGGGGCTTTCTAAGGTTGCCGAGCAGTGCCTGCTCACTGCCGCCGTGCAGAATATGAAGAAAATTGCGAACCTATGCTGGAGGGATACCCCCAGTTCCCTTGCTTTTTTACCATTTTTTAGGAAAAAACAAAAGCTATCTCGCGCTTGAGATAGACTTTGTCAGTGGTCTGAAATCAGCACGGCAACGCCGTGCTGATTTGTTACGTTAAGGTCATGTTCGAGAGCATCGTAAGCACGCTGCCCACGCCGCCCATAGTCTTGCCCGCGCGTCTTAAAAGGCGCTTTGTCCGCATAGCCCTTGAATTATACACAGCGTACGCCGCACCCGCCGCGGCAATGATACCCCCAACAGCCGCAAGTGATATTGCCGTTTTTTTCGGATTCATTTTTTCACCTCCACGCTTTCTTCAAGGTTATTTTTTGCCAATACGCCGTGTTTTATACTTGCCGCGCTCACTTGGGCAAAATATCCTCGATGCCGCGCGGCAAGGTGCTTTTACGCAGGGCGCGTGCCGCCGCCTCAAGCGCGCGGTGGCGCACTCTGAACGCCCCCGCGCGCGACACGCCGAGAATGTCCGCGCAACGCGCCACTGACTCGCCCCTTATGTAATGCCAATACAGCAAAAGCTTTGAATTTGAATCGCACCGCAGATTGTTGATGAACGTGCGCACGCCAAACATCCGCGCGCGCAAAAGCGCCTCGTCGCATTTCGCCTGCTCCTCGTCAAAAACGTCCACGTCCCTCACGAGGTAATTTTTGGCGTAATCCGCGCACGCAAGCATCCTGCAGCCGTAGCGATAACTTTTAAGATATTCCTGCGCGGCGGCAAGCTCGGATGCGCTGACGTCCGAGGAATAGCGCAGGGATTCGGGATCACGCTTATCGAACATTTGTTCCATATTATTTTTCACGGCTTTCTCGCCGCCCTCACAAAAAACAGAATTTTTCACACTCTACCTCCGTATTTTATATTGCGTGCCGTGTACGCCCCATGTCGCCAAGCAGCTCCATAACGCTTGATACTTCGCAGATACGTAACACGTCATCTATCTCCATCTGATTTGCGCAATGCTCACACACCACGCCATTCTCGCCATCCTCGGCGTATTTTTCTCCGTCCCTTATCATCCTGCCGCAAAGCGCGCACTCCTCGCTTTTATCCGCGACAGCGCCGGGGCAACCGTCGGGACAGACGTAAAAATCACATTCGCTGCACATTTTTCCTCCTTTTATTTTGATTTCATAATTTATGCTATTGACATTTACAAACAAATGTTCTATAATATATTTCGTGGGCATTGCACCCTGTGGTTTTGATTATATCACATTAACGAAGCAATGTCAATGCTTATTTCGTAATTGCGTAATATTTTTTGAAATATATGGAAGTGGGGTAGTATTTATGAATTATTCCGTTTTGGAGCGTCTGATGGCGGCGCACGGTATCACCGCTTACCGCCTGTCGAGAGACACGGGCATCTCCCCTTCCTCGCTCTCCGATTGGAAGCGCGGCAGGAGCGCACCGAAAATTGACAAGCTATCCATAATCGCTGATTATTTCGGCGTGAGCCTTGATTCCCTTATCGGTCAGGAGCGCATAGCCACGCACGCGGCTATGCTGTCTGAATACCTCGTTCCCGTTATCGGCTCTATCCGCGCGGGACTGCCCATAATTACCGAGGAAGAATTGCTCGGCTTTGAGCTTGCCGACCTTGGGAGCGCGTCGCCCGACGACTATTTTTTCCTGCGCATAAACGGCGACAGTATGCAAAATATCGGAATGATCGACGGCTCGCTCGTGCTGTTCCGCAAACAACAGTATGCCGAGGATGGGCAAATAGTTGCCTGCCTTGTCGGCGGCGAATCTGCCACGGTCAAGCGTTTTTCAAAGCGCGGCAGGCGCATATTCCTCTCGCCCGAAAATTCCGCCTATTCCCCAATCGAGCTTTCCTGCGCTGATTTTGAGACGGGCGAGGCTCGCATCCTCGGTGTAGCCAAGGAGATAAAGATAAAATTGTAAGGATACGAAAATGACAATTATCAGCATAAATGGGATTTCACTCTCCTTCGGAGATAAAACGCTGTTTGAGGACGTTTCCTTTTCCCTTAACGAGAACGACCGCCTCGGCATAGTCGGCGCCAACGGATGCGGCAAATCCTCACTGCTTTCTATCATATACCGCACGCTTGAGCCGAGCGCGGGACAATGCTACGTTTCATCCGACGTAAGTATCGGAATGCTTACGCAGGACGGCGCGCTTGAGGTAAACGAGTGCGTCGGTATAACCGCGCTTGAGCAGATGTACGGAGCCTTTGGCGAGCTTCTTGCCGCCGAGGAGCGCATCACCGAGCTTGCCGCTTGGCTTGAAGCACACGAAAACGAGGCAGGCAGTGATAAACACACCTCTATAACCAAAGAATACACAGCGCTTCACGAGAGCTTTATTTCGGGCGGAGGCGCAGTATTTCGCTCCAAATGCCGTTCTATTCTCGAACGCATGGGGTTTGATGCCGAGGCTATGTCGCTACCCGTGACCGCCCTTTCGGGCGGACAGCGCACGCGTCTTGCACTTTCGCGTCAGCTATGCCGCGAGCCCGACATTCTCCTGCTCGATGAGCCGACGAACCACCTTGACACCGAAACGCTCACTTGGCTTGAAAATTTCCTTGCCTCGTATAAAAAATGCATTATTGCGGTATCCCACGACCGCCATTTTCTTGACAAGGTAACGAATAAAACGCTGATGATAGAGCATCGCCGCGCCAAGCTGTACCGCGGCGGTTACACCGCATCCGCCGAGCAAAGGCGCGTCGACCGCGAGATATACGAGCGACACTACCGCAACCAGCAAAAGGAGATCGCGCGGCAGGAAGCGTATATCGAGCAACAGCGCAGATGGAACAGAGAACGCAATATCATCGCCGCCGAGAGCCGACAAAAGCTGCTTGACAAAATGGTAAAGCTTGACGCACCCGAAAAGGATGAAAAAACGGTTAAAATGCGTTTTACGCAAGGATTGCCAAGCGGAAACGACGTCCTTTCCGTGCGCTCCCTCGGATTTTCCTACGGCTCGGCGCAGATCCTCTCGGACATATCGTTTTCGATAAAGCGGAGCGAGCGCGTCTTCATTGTCGGTCCTAACGGATGCGGCAAATCCACCCTCATCAAGCTCTTGCTGGAAAAGCTGCGCCCCACACGCGGAATTATTGATTTCGGTCACAATCTTCAGCTTGGATATTACGATCAGGAAAACCAAAATCTTGATGAGAACAGCACAGTTCTTGAGGAGCTGTGGTCACGCTATCCGGCAATGAAAGAGCATGAGGTCAGGGGCGCGCTTGCATCGTTTTTATTCCGCGGAGATGACGTTTTCAAGGAAATATCCGTACTCAGCGGCGGAGAGCGAGCAAGGCTCACTCTCGTAAAGCTGATGCTCTCAAAAATGAACCTCCTCGTCCTTGACGAGCCGACCAACCACCTTGACATCGGCTCGCGCGAGGCGCTTGAGGAAGCGCTTTCGGGCTATGACGGAACGGTAATATGCGTATCCCACGACCGCACGTTCATATCAAAGCTCGCCACGCGCATACTTGGTTTTGACGAGAACGGGCAACTGCACGACGTTCGCATCTCACACGTAGGCAATGCGTGGGACGAGTGGCAGAGAGAAGCCGAACGCATCTCCCCGCGCACCGCCCCCGCAACTGCCCCCGCAACTGAAAGCAACAAGGAAGCTTACCTGCGAGGCAAGCGCGAAGCCGCCGAAGCGCGGCGCGCCGAGGCGCGCCTGCAAAGGCTTAAAAAGGAATGTGCTGAACTTGAGACTGAGCTTGACGCGCTTAACGCCGAGCTGTACGGTGATGCGGCAAGCGATTACGTTCGTGCCGCCGAGATATCAAAACGCATTGAGGAGATAGAGGAACGGCTCCTTGAAATATACGAGGAAACGGATGTCTGATGCTTATCGGGCATCCGTTTTTATGTACCCCTCAAATCCTGCCCTCTTAAGCGAGGCGAGCATTGCCTGTGCATTTTCGAGCTTTTCAAACGCGCCAAGCTGCACACGGTACAGAGTTTTACTCTCCTTCTTTTTCACAGCACCGCTTTTTGCAACTATCACATCGCAAAAAGCCTTTGCCATCTTATCGGCAAAATCCTCGGTGAGAATAATCGGGCAATCACTCGCGCTGTCCATAAAGCCGCATTCCATAAGCACGGCTGGCATTTTGCTTTCTCTCACCTCATGAAGGTTTTTCTTTGCAAGCGGAGTCGCTCTGTTACCAACAAGTCCCGTGGCGGCAACGGCGGCGTCGTACAACGCCCTTTGCCACTCGTACGAGGCGGCAGATGCTTTTGTATACGCGTACGCCACTATTCCGCCGCCCTTTCCGCCATTGATTCCTCCGTTGTGATGAATGGAAAGGTAAAAATCCGCTTTCCATTCGTTTGCGGTATCGGTGCGCTCCTCAAGCAAAATATTCTTCGCACCCGTTCTGTCATCAAGGCGAAGTATCTCTATCCCATCGTAGTCCGCGAGAAGTGCCTCTAACTTTTCGCAAATACGGGCGTTAAGCACCCATTCGGATGTTTTATCTTTATCAAGATAGGCAGGACATCCCTTTGGAGTTCCGCGCCAATGTCCTGCTGACAATGCGAGTTTAAACATTTTCTCCGTTCTCCTTTTTCTCTTGTTCCACGCGCTTTAGGGCGGGAGCAGTCTTTGCCTCGTGTTGCGTCCCGAAATAAAAAGCGACGACCGAGGAAACGATTATCATAACGTTATCCGCGGATATATCACCGCGCAGGGCAAGCGCGGCAAACACCCCTATGACCACCAGCGTAACGATGGTCTTAACTTTAATAAGCCCTGCAAGATTGTTTAGCATTTTTCTCCTCACTTTTTTGTTTTTTCAAGCACTGTGATGCGAGTTTCGTGGTCCTCCACCCTGTCAAAAAGCTGCTTGTGGGTATCGTGACTGCTTGCACGAA
>JAZNOD010000035.1:0-1851 GCA_045580585.1 Eubacteriales bacterium | reverse complement strand
TCACAATATTATTGGAGGTAACAAAATGGAAAATTTGACGATACGACAAGAAACCGAAAAAGACTACAGAGCAGTAGAAGAACTGACACGTGAGGCGTTTTGGAACGTCTACAAGCCCGGTGCGGACGAGCACTACTTCGTACACATGATGCGAAATCACCCCGATTTCATACCCGAGCTTGCCTTTGTGCTGGAGAAGGACGGAGAGATCGTGGGAAACATCATGTACACCAAAGCTTGGCTTGAGGACGAGGATGGAGAGCGCAAGGAGATTCTTTCCTTTGGTCCCCTTTGCGTTGCGCCCAAATTCCAAAGGCAAAAGTTCGGAAAGCTGCTCATCGAGCATTCCTTTGAGGCGGCACGCAAGATGGGCTACGACGTGAACATCAACTTCGGCAATCCGGGCAACTACGTCAGCCGTGGGTTCGTGAGCTGCAAAAAGAAGAACGTGAGTTTTGTGGTGGACGGAAACTTCCCGACGGCGCTTCTTGTTTGTGAGCTTGTTCCCAACGTGCTGGACGGCAAGAAGTGGATGTATATCCCCTCCTCTGCCGCCGATTGCTGTGAGGATACAGCCGCCGTAGAGGTATTTGATTCGACTTTTCCGCCCAAGGAAAAGAAGTGGATGCCAAGCCAAGAGGAATTCTATATTTATAGTCATTCTTCCGTAGTTCGGTAAAAATCACCCCAAGAAAACAATGTTTTCTTGGGGACCCCGACGTAAAAGCCGCTGAGGTGGAGGGGTCCATCTCAGCGGCAATTTTTATCTTTTCTTATAGATGACAAGCTCGGGATTTTCGCCGTTTGTTTCGTAGGTGCAAATGAGAATAAAATCCATATTGGCGACGATGCCGAAGCATCGGTCACCGCCGAATTCACTTTCCAGCTGATATCCGAGATAGGTGGCATTATCG
This sequence comes from Eubacteriales bacterium, assembly GCA_045580585.1. Classification (GTDB taxonomy): domain Bacteria; phylum Bacillota; class Clostridia; order Oscillospirales; family CAG-272; genus CAG-390. Next base: position 937 of record JAZNOD010000035.1, on the reverse strand, counting down.
TCAAGGAATTTTACCTTTTCTCCGTTTGGGAGTGTGTATTCCAAATTTACGTAACCGCCCACGAGTGCACTAAGCTTTTCAAGCTTGGGCATTCCTTCGATGCCGAGGGAATTGATCTCATCGATAAGCCCCGCCTTAAACTCCTCAAACTTTCCGCCGTCATCGAGGTTTTTATATTTTTTCCAATAATCGAGCTTGGGGAGCATTTCCTTCAGATATGCACGAGCCTGCTCCGACGGAAAGGCTTCGCTTGCCATATTCGCTACGCAGACCTCGATGAGATCGTCCATATCGTGATACATATACTCGCCGTCGGCATAACACCACTTGCAATAGTCTTCGTTGAAAATTCCGTCCTTTTCCTTGCTGATGCTGCTGTCCTCCAGCGGCATACCGCAGCATTGACAGATCAGCTCTCGCGGAGAGCCGAGGAGCGTGTTGATAGAAACATTGAAAAGTTTTGATAGAAGCTTCAGCGTTTCGGTGTTGGGCACCGTTTCGCCGTTTTCCCAACGGGAAACCGCCTGACGGGTGACGAATACCTTTTCGGCAAGCTCCTCCTGCGAGAGTCCGTGCTTTGTTCTGAGTTCCCTTATAATATTCTTTGTTTCCATATAATCACCGCCTTTGATTACTGTGCAATTATTATATCATATCTCTGCATAAATCACAAGCAACACGCTGTTGCTATCGCACCTTTTTCCTTGTCTACTGCGGGGCAAAATTTGTTTTGCGAAAAACCTTGACTTTCGGAGCAGGTAGAGTTACCATACAGACGACAAAAACGTCCCTCCTTATTGCATTTACAGCAGTTTTATGGTAGAATATTTATAAGGATTCTTTGAGGGGAGGTTACAGCGCATGAATGATTTACCTGAAAACTATTTTGCCGATTATGATTCTTTCACAGAAGATGCAATTGCCGAAATAACGAGAA
>JAZNOD010000034.1:0-14222 GCA_045580585.1 Eubacteriales bacterium | reverse complement strand
TCAGGTGTGCGTTGGTTCTTGTACCAACTCCTCGCTTGCAGATATGCTCGCTGTTGCCGCCGTACTTCGCGGCAAGACCGTTGCCCCCACCGTCGGTATGTCGGTTTCTCCCGGCTCCAAGCAGGTGCTTGCAATGCTTTCCTCCTGCGGCGCTCTCACCGATATTTTGAGTGCCAACGCACGTTTGCTTGAATGTGCTTGCGGTCCTTGCATCGGCATGGGCTTCTCCCCCGAGAGTGAGGGCGTATCCCTTCGTACCTTCAACCGTAACTTCGAGGGTAGAAGCGGCACGCGCGATGCCAAGGTATTCCTCGTTTCTCCCGAGGTAGCCGCCGCATCTGCAATTACCGGAGTTATCACTGACCCGAGAACTCTCGGTGATTACCCCGCCATTACTCTCCCTGAGACCTTTGATATTGATGATAGCGGTATTATTGAGCCTCTTTCCGAGGAAGAGGCAAAGACTGCCGAGGTTCTTCGCGGTCCTAACATCAAGGGATATCCCGAGACCTATCCGCTGTCTGACAGCATAGATGCAACTCTCACTCTCAAGGTTGGCGACAATATCACCACAGACCACATTATGCCCGCGGGAGCTGCTATTCTTCCTTACCGTTCCAACATTCCTAAAATGAGCGACTTCTGCTTCAACGTTTGCGATCCCGCGTTCCCCGAAAGAGCAAAGGCGGCAGGCAAGAGCATTATCGTCGGTGGCTCGAACTACGGTCAGGGCTCGTCTCGTGAGCATGCCGCGCTCGTTCCCCTCTATCTCGGCGTACGCGCAGTTGTTGCCAAGAGCTTTGCGAGAATACACCGCGATAATCTTGTAAACGCGGGAATTCTTCCTCTCACCTTTGCTGATGCTGCCGATTACGATAAGCTCACCGAGGGTGATGCGCTTTGCATAGACGGACTTGATGAGGGTATTGTTAGCGGAAAGGTTATCCTTACCGACAAGACCACGGGAGAAAAGATAGAGCTTGTATGCGAGCTTTCCGAGCGTCAGCGCGAGATCATGCGCGCGGGCGGTCTGCTTGCACTTACGGGAAAGAACGTTAAATAAGAAAGGAAATACCGAAAATGAATCGTGAAGATTATATAAAAGAAGCGGTTGCGCAGTTTGAAACAATACTGCGCGAGCAGTCGGCAAGAGCCGAAAAAATGAAGAACGCTCCCCCTGCAACCGATTTTGCAAAATTGGATAAGATCATCATCGGCTGCTGCGGAGGCGATGGAATTGGTCCGATAATTACGGCTGAGGCGCGCCGTGTGCTTGAGTTCCTTCTCAAGGACGCAATCGCATCCGGTAGGATCGAGCTTCGTGATATCGAAGGTCTCACCATTGAAAACAGAATAGCCTGCGGAAAGGCTATTCCCGACGACGTTCTTGCGGCTCTCAAGGAGTGCAACGTTATCCTCAAGGGCCCGACAACCACTCCCAAGGGCGGAACGGGTGCAAAAGAGCTTGAAAGTGCAAACGTGGCAATGCGCCGCGAGCTTGACCTCTTTGCCAACATTCGTCCCGTAGCGGTTCCCGAGCAGGGAATCGATTGGACCTTCTTCCGCGAGAATACCGAGGGCGAGTACGTTCTTGGAAGCCGCGGCGTTGAGATCCCGGGTGAGCTTTGCTGTGATTTTAAGGTAACTACCGATGCGGGAACAGAGCGTATCTGCCGCGCCGCTTACGATTTTGCGGTTAAGAACGGTAAGACTCGTGTTGCCTGTGTTACCAAGGCTAATATTATGAAAAAGACCGACGGTAAGTTCTCGCGTATAGCTCATGCTATCGCTGATGCCGAGTATCCCTCTCTCACTGTTGAAGATTGGTATATAGACATTATGACTGCAAAGCTTGTTGATGAAAGAAGCCGCGCGGACTTCCAGGTATTCCTGCTTCCCAACCTTTATGGTGACATTATTACCGACGAGGCGGCACAGATCCAAGGCGGCGTAGGTATTGCGGGCAGTTCCAATGCGGGCTCGCACTACGCAATGTTTGAGGCTATTCACGGCTCCGCGCCCCGTATGATCGAGCGCGGAGACGGCGCATATGCTAACCCCGCAAGTATGCTTCGCGCAACAGAGATGCTTCTCCGTCATATCGGATATATAGCAGAGGCTAACAAGCTCTCCCGTGCGCTTGATATCTGCACTGCTCCCGATGCCGAGCTGAAGATAACGGGCAGAAGCGACGGCGCATCCTGCTCCGAATTTGGTGATTGGATAATGAGCGTTTGCGAAACTCTATAAATAAAACGACACCCCGTTGGGCATTTGCCCAACGGGGTGTTACTTTTGCTTTATTATTCAACAGTATCGGTTATTTTATCAGTAGAGACTTCTTCGGCAGTAGCATCTACTACGGGAGCTTCCTCGGTGGGAGCAAGGTCTGTGGAAATGTTTTCGTCGGAGATTTCCTCTGCAGCGGATTCCTCTGCAGAGGCATCTTCGATGGTAAGTTCCTCAGCGGAAACTTCTTCAAAAGGAACTTCTAAAATGGGCGCGGCATCGATAGCGGCACTTGCAGAACCCGAAGCTTCACTTGCTGCTTTGGCAGCAACAACTGCGGCGGCAGTAGCGGCGGCAACAGCCGTGGCAACTGCAGTAGCGGTTTCTACAGCCTGCTGTGTGCTGTCCAATATGCGGTTAGCTTTTTCAAGCTCCTCGTCGGGAGTGGGGGCGGTGCAGGTAAGTATCTCAAGACACTCAAGAGGCTCAAGCTGAGGACAAAGTTTCTTGCCCAGAACCCGCATAAGGATTTCGCCAACAATAAAGACCAGCATTCCTGCAATGAGCATATATGCATACTTTTGACCGTCACCAAGTGCTATAAAGGGGGTAGGGATGGAAGACGTAAATCCTTCGATGGAGAGGAGAATAGGGATGCAAGCGACTATCAAGCCTGCGGTAGAGGCGCAAATAAACGTGGGGATCTTGGCTTTTTTGTCGTTTACACCGCAAGCGACACGGGAGAGCAACAATGGTAAATAGTTGATGCCGAGAAGTCCGACTACAAGTCCCACAATGTATATTGACAAAATTGCAATAAACGAAGCTACTGCGGACTCTGATGCCTCAACAAATGCAAGAAGCGGCTCTCTTATCAGCGCGGGATAACCGAGATTTAATACAGCGTAAAGTGCGAGTAGCGCGCCCGTAATTGAAACGAGCGAGGTGAGCTGAGCGATCAAGCGATATTTCTTCTTTTCGGGGGAAGTGGGTGTGAGCCACGCGAGGGTGACGAGGAGCGCGATGCAAGCTATGTAAGATGCATACAATACTGTCCAAGCCGAGCCTGCGCCGAATTGTGGGAAAAGAAGTTGCAAAAGCGGCAGGGCAAGAGCGTACGTTGCGGCAGACATTACAGAACAAACGATTGGGTATTCGCACTTTCTGAGGTGCGTAATGTTGATAAGTGCTCTTATGATAATTACAAGCGAATAAATCGGGAGAGCGAATACTGCTAATATTAACCAAACAACAGCAAAGAGGAACTGTATAAGCGGTGTGGATTGGAGCAATATAGAAACAGCGGAGCCGTAGTCTTTGTAGCTTTCAGCATCTGCGGGAGTAGGAAGCACCAATTCTGCGGCTGAAATGATAAAAAGACAGTAATCGCGTTTGTTCTCATCTTCAAAGCTCGACAGATCGCGCTCATTTTTTGGCGTGATATCGGGCATTTCGGGTGTCGTTCCCGATGGAAGCGCGAAAAAATAATCGTTAACAGCGCAGTAATCTGAATATAGGCTGAATGTGTTCGGAATCTCAAAGAGCATAAGAACAAAATCGGTAAGTGAAAATTCATACTTGTCGGGTGCTTCTTTGATTTTGTCCTTCATTTCAATGAATTCGACGAATTTATCAACACCGTCGGTAACGCCCGATGCGTCGAAAGTGAAAATCGGTGTAAAGAAGCACGAAAGGAGAGCGGCAAGCATGATGATGCTGACAAGCACTCTGAATTTAGAGATTAACTCTCTTTTAGTAGCTTGAGTCATAATTATCCTCCATAATACTTTAGATAAATCAATTTTATCATTAAAAACGGATTTTGTCAACATTAATGTAAAAAAGCGGCGCAGCACGCCGCTTTTTATTAATATTTTATCAGACCACGCCCTGCCACTTCATAGCTTCAGCAACCTTGATGAAGCCGGCAATGTTAGCACCGACAACGAGGTTGCCCTCGTGACCGTACTGCTTTGCAGCAGCGGCGGCGTTCTTGTAGATGTTGACCATAATGCCGTGAAGCTTTTCATCAACTTCCTCAAAGCTCCAGGACAGACGTATGGAGTTCTGCGTCATCTCAAGACCGCTGGTAGCAACGCCGCCTGCGTTGGAAGCCTTTGCGGGAGCAAAGAGAACGTTGTTCTTCTGGAAGATAGCGATAGCCTCGGGAGTCGAAGGCATGTTTGCACCCTCTGCAACGGCGATAACACCATTGTCAACGAGAGCCTGTGCACCCTTCGCATCAAGCTCGTTCTGCGTAGCGCAGGGAAGAGCGATGTCGCAGGGAACAGTCCAGATCTCGCGGCAGTTGGGAACAAATTTTGCGCCGGGCTTTGCCTCAACGTACGCGCTGATGCGAGCGCGGCGAACTTCCTTGATATCCTTCATAAGCTCGAGGTCGATGCCGTCCTCGTCAACTACGTATCCGGAGGAGTCACTCATCGCAATGACCTTACCGCCGAGGGTGGTTGCCTTAACTGCGGCGTAGGTAGCAACGTTGCCGGAACCCGAAACAACGACCTTTTTGCCCTCAAAGGACTGACCGTTGTCGCGGAGCATTTCATCGGTGAAGTAGCAAAGGCCAAAGCCTGTTGCTTGAGTTCTTGCAAGAGAACCGCCGGAGCAGATAGCTTTTCCGGTAAGAACACCGGTGTACTCGTTGCGGAGCTTCTTGTACATACCGAACATATAACCGATCTCGCGAGAACCGGTACCGATATCACCTGCGGGAACGTCGGTGTCAGGACCTACGTGACGGAAAAGTTCAGCCATAAACGCCTGGCAGAAGCGCATGATCTCCGCGTCGCTCTTGCCCTTGGGATCAAAGTCAGAGCCGCCCTTGCCGCCGCCCATGGGGAGACCGGTAAGAGAGTTCTTAAAGGTCTGCTCAAATCCAAGGAATTTGATAATGGAAGCGTTTACGCTGGGGTGCAGACGAATACCGCCCTTGTAAGGGCCGATAGCGGAGTTGAACTGTACGCGGTAGCCGCGATTTACCTGAACCTCGCCCTTGTCATCCATCCACGAAACGCGGAAAGTGATGCAACGCTCGGGTTCAACAAGGCGCTCAACGATGCCTGCCTCAACGAGGTCGGGGCGGGCTTCAAGAACGGGCTCTATGGATTCAAGCACCTCTTTTACTGCCTGATGAAACTCGGGCTCGCCGGGGTTGCGTGCTTCAACCTGCGCCAGAATGTTTGCAAGAAAATCTTTGCTGTATTTCATAATATGCTCCTTTATACTATAGAATATAGTGCGATTATAGCATAATTAAGAAATGTTGTCAATAGAAAATTGCATCCATTGCCTTTAATTTTCCGTTTTTACATTAAAAATAAGCTTTTTTTCTGTATTGTCAAAGATGACTGATATCTCGCATGGGAGATCGTTGCCCATTTCAACAAGCATCGCCGACAGTGGATTTTCTGCAAGTGACGCTATTTGTCTGCGAAGCTCACGCGCCCCCTTGTTTTGCGTGCTTGCACAAATGTGTTCAATTGCGGCGGGGGAGAAGGTCAATTCAATTCCTCGCATCGCGGCGCGGTGTATCAGTTCTTTGAGCATACCGTTACATATTTTTATAAGACTGCCAGCGGAAAGCGGGGGGAAGTAAATTATTTCATCAACTCTATCAAGAAATTCGGGACGGAACAAGTCCGCGACGGATCGACGCGCTATTTTTTCGTTTTCCGCATCAGCCGCATCATTTACAAAACCTATGCCGTTTCTTTTTTCGACCCCGTTCCCGAGATTTGACGTCATTATGACCACCGTGTTTCGAAAGCTTACCTTACGCCCCTGCGAGTCCGTCAATTGCCCGTCCTCAAGCAATTGCAAAAGAAGATTCATTATTTCGGGATGTGCTTTTTCTATTTCATCAAAAAGCACCACGGAGTACGGTTTTCTGCGCACTTTTTCGGTAAGCTGTCCGCCGTCGTCGTATCCTACGTATCCGGGAGGCGAGCCGATAAGACGTGAAACACTGTGCTTTTCCATATACTCCGACATATCAAGACGCAAAAGCGCGTTTTCGGCGCCGAACAGCTCTCGTGCGAGTGCGTGGCAAAGAGCAGTTTTTCCCACGCCGCCGTTTCCGCAGAAAATAAACGAACCTATCGGGCGGTGCGGTGAGCCGAGCGCGGAGCGTCCTCTTATTATGGCTGACACAACTGCATCTACTGCCTTATCCTGCCCGATTATAACTTCCTTTAAATCCGAGGCGAGCTGTTTTAGCCGTTCGCCTTCCTTTTCTGTTATCTTGCTGACGGGTATGCCGGTCCAATCGGTCACCGCCTCGGCTATCTCCGCGTGTCCTATCACAATGTCCCTCTCGGATTTTCTCTCGTTATCGTGAGAAATGATCAGCTTTTCATACTCGGTTCTTATGAGTTTTTCCTCATCCCGAAGGGCGGCGGCACGTTCAAAGTTCTGGTTTCCGATCGCCTCTTCCTTTTCATGGACGACAGCGTGAAGCTTGTTTTCGATCTCTTTGATATCTCTGGGGGTATAATTTGTCTGTATTCGTTTTCTCGCGGCGGCTTCGTCTATAAGATCGATTGCCTTGTCGGGTAAAAATCTGTCGTTGACATATCTTACGGAGAGCGAAACTGCGGCTTTTAGTGCTTCGTCGCTTATTTTCAGACGGTGATGAGCCTCGTATTTGTCGCGCAAGCCTCGAAGGATACCGAGCGTTTCATCCTCGCTCGGTTCACTCACGAATACGGGTTGGAAGCGTCTTTCAAGCGCTGCATCCTTTTCGATGTGCTTCCTGTATTCTTCAAGCGTTGTTGCACCGATAAGCTGTATTTCACCGCGGGCAAGCGCCGGTTTTAAAATGTTTGACGCGTCAACTGCCCCCTCCGCCGCACCCGCACCTATCATTGTGTGTATTTCATCGACAAAAAGTATCACGTCGCGGTCTTTTTCTATCTCGTCCATAACGGAGCGCATTCGTTCCTCGAATTCTCCGCGGTATTTTGCCCCTGCTATCATAGATGAGATGTCAAGACTTATTATCCGTTTGGACTCAAGTATATCGGGTACGTTGCCCTCTGCTATCCTTTGTGCTAGTCCCTCGGCAACAGCTGTTTTTCCGACACCCGGCTCACCTATGAGGCAAGGGTTGTTTTTGCGTCTCCTGCAAACTATCTGTATAACTCGCTCAGTTTCACTATCCCGCCCGATAACGGGATCTATCTTTCCCTGCGCGGCGGCAGCGGTGAGGTCTCTGCCGTATTTCATCAAGGTCGGCAGTGTGCCGTCTTGCTTTTGCCGCGCCCTGCGTGAGGGCAGGCGAGATGCCCCGGGGAGATTTGAAATACTTTCCAAAAAAGCCGCAATATCCCCCCGTACGTCTTGCGTGTTTACTCCTATAGATTCGAGCAGCCGTACTGCTACGCAGTCACGTTCCTCTATTATAGCGAGCAGTAAATGCTCTGTGCCTATATATCCATGCGAATAGCGTGCGGAAATATCAGATGAAGCCTCGATTATTTTTTTGGTACGCGGCGTCATATCTGACGGTATAATAGCTGTTGTATTGCCGCCGCCGAGCTCGGCGGCGGCGTTTCTAAGCTTATCCGTATCCGCACCGCGTGCATAAAGCAGCTTATATGCCGCCGAATCCGTTTCACGCAAAAGACCGAGCAGTAAATGTTCTGAACCGATATACCCGTGTTTTAGTTCCTTTGCGATCAACAGCGCATTGTTTAATGTGTTTTGCGCTTTTTGTGTAAACTTGCTTTTCATATATTACCGTCCCAAAATAGTATTATACTATTTTATGACGCACCAAAGGCATTTTATTCCTTCGAATACAGTCCGCGTCTCTCATATTGACGTATTAATGCATTCCACGTTTTTCGGTCGACTTTTCCCGTTTCATCAAGTGATGAGCCTCGCTGTATGACCTTGACGGCGTTTTCGGTTGCCGCATCAAATATACCGCTTTGCTCAACCTCGGGCAAAAAGCTGTAAATCAATGATATTTCCGCCAGGATATGCTGTATTGCCTCGACCAAAAAGCCGCTGTCTCCCACTTGTGCCGAGTAATCCATCGGTGTTACGGGGAAAGGTGAGAAGGACATTGGTAAAAGTGCTTTTTCAAGTGATAAAAGATACTCGCCATATATCCTGTCCCACGTTTCTCTGTCGGCTATTCCCGTGATTCCAAGACCGTTCAGGCGTTGGAATTCACGTATCGCGGCGGTTGTGTCACTACCGATGATCCCGTCTATGGGCACAACCGGTATTTCGGGTTCAAAATATGCAAGCTGGCGTAGATACCGTTGAAGATTTTGCCGTGCTATTCTATCTGTTATCTCATTTTTAGCCATAGTGTCCTCCTTGTTATTCAACGGGGAAACCGGGGTACTGTCCCTCGCCTAAACGTTCACTTGCCGTAACGTCATCAAAGATCTTTCCTATCTCGTTCCACGTTACAGCGTCAACAACTCCATTTGTCAGAGTGAGTCCAAACAGCTCCTGAAATGCGCTTACAGCGCTTTCTGTTTGATTGCCGAAATATCCCGTTACGTTGACCTGCGGTATCTCGCCGTAAACCTCTCCTATCCTGTTAAGATAGCGTTGCAGAATGCTAACGTCCTCACCTTCCGCGCCTATTCGCAGTATTACGCCGGGGAAGGGGATTGCCGCGCTTTCGGAGTACTCTGGAGGTATAGTCGAAACTATACCGAGATATGCGTTATACATTCTATTCCACGTATCCTCGCCAACAACGCCGTCGGGGGTAAGCCCAAAGGTGTTTTGCATATCTATTACCGCCGCTTCCGTAGAAGGACCAAAGATGCCGTCTCGGGCAACACGCGGAATGGAGTTGTAAAACTCTGCAAGGTAGTTTATATAGTATTGAAGATTCTCCACGGGATTTCCTCGCGAACCGCTGCGTAAGACCTCGGGAAGCTCTTGGGATACCTCGGAGAGCGTTACTCCTTCGGAATCAAGCTCGTTAAGGCGTTTTACCGCATTGTAGTAAAACAGTATTGCATACCATGTCGCTTTTCCTACGATACCGTCCTCGGTTATACCTGCTATTCGTTGAAATTCCCGTACGGATTCCTCTGTGTCAAAGGAGAATATGCCATCGGTCACGGATATTTTGGGAATGGACGGATAATTGTCCGCTATTCTGTTAAGACGCACTTGGATAGTGCGCACGTCGTTGTTTCGCGCGCCGAGACGCAAAGGAACCGATGGCGCGGATTCCTCGGGATTGCCGAGCGGAGCATCGGTTACGATGTCGATGTCGTTTCCGTAGTAGTTTTGCAGAATCGCGTACGGCGACAAGCCTCTCTCTGCGAGAGCCACGCTTCCCCATTGTGAAAGTCCGGGGCATGTTACCTCAACACCGTCACAGTAGGTGGCGAATAGGGGTTCTACAAAGCCTTGGCGTACAATGTAATTGTCAAAAATATCACCCGTTATATCGTTGATGTTATCGAATATCTCGCGCCCATCAACGAATGATTGGTCATTGGCGATAGAATTGGTAATATCAAAATCATACCCGCGAGAGGGGTAAAATTCTGTGTATATTCTATTAAGAGCAAAACTTATTTGGGCAAGAATATTTGCTCTTAACGCCGATTCGGGCCAGGTCGGGTATATTTCGCTCGACGCGACGTTTGCAATATACTCGCGGAAAGGTACAGTTACGTTGCGAGCGTTTGATTGGGGCGGACCGAGATGGACTGTAATATATTCCGGAATGATCGGCAGGATAGCTCCGCCGGAATTCGGGGAGAGTGGGGAATTCATTCTTCACCTCCGTTTCCGCCAAGACGGGAAAAGCTTGACTCATCAAAGATCAATACGTCATCAGGTACCTGTGTTCCCGACGTTCCGTTTTCGGGCAGGGGAATCAGATTTACTGTTTGTATTGACGTTATACCGTCGAATATGGGAATATTCGTGTATAAATTGCTGTGATACCCTTGGCGGCTCACGTCAACGCTGTACGTTGCATACGGTACGTCGTACCCCGGGGCAGTTGAGCGCTCGCGCGGTACGGTAGGCAGATAAATGCGCGGAGTCAGCCCGCTGTTGTCGGTGATAAAAGATGCGATAGCGTCTCCCTCGCCTTCGTTTTCTCCGCGCACAGTCACAAGCGCCCCCTCAATAGGTATTGCGCCCTCTGCTGTTCTTACCGCGACTAACAGATATCCCGTAGCGCCAAGATCGCTGTTATTGGTTGGATTACCGTTCATAAAACACCTCCTGAAGCATTATCTATAAAATCTTATGCTGCGACGGCGCTTTTGTTGAAAATCCTAATTTTTCAAAAATAATATTGATAAACGCAAAATATTGTGTTATAATTGAGAAAACCCGATTGAAAGGAAGAATACAATGATCTATACTATCAAAAACGATCGCCTTTCGGTAAACGTTTCCGATTTTAAGGCGGAGCTTCATTCCATCGTATCCGTAAAGAACGGCAGAGAGTATCTGTGGCAGGGTGACGAGCAGTTCTGGCGCGATCGCGCCATCATTCCGTTCCCCGTTTGTTGCCGTCTTACCGATAATAAATATATCTACAACGGTAACACCTACGAAATGCGTCCACACGGTTTTTTGCAGGCGAGCACTCCCGTTGTAGCTGAAAAGACCGATACGTCCATTACTCTCCGACTCGAGAGCAACGATGAGCTGAAGGCTATCTACCCCTTCGATTTTACGCTTGAGGTAAAGTACACCCTTGTCGGAAATGCTGTCAGAAACGAGATCACAGTTTACAATAAGGGGGAGGGCATGATGTACTTCTCAACCGGCGGACATCCCGGACTCAACATCCCCTTCTGCGGCGGTAATTTTGAGGATTACTATATCGAGTTCCCCGAGGCGGAGGACGTAAAGATGGTATACCTTACCGACGAGAGATTCAGAACGGGCGAGTACGTTGATTTCCCGCTTCGCGACGGTAAGTATCTCGATATGGTACATAGCCTCTTTGACAGAGATGCCGTTTTCCTTGTAGGTACGGGAAGCAAGGCTATCCTTCGCAATAAAAACAACGCAAGCGAGGCTGTTATCGTTGACCATTCCGCTTCTCGCTGTCCTTACCTCGGTTTGTGGCATAAGCCCCTTACCGAAGCACCTTACTGCTGCGTAGAGCCCTTCTTCGGCACTCCCTCGCTTGACGGCGTGGTTGATGACATCGCAAAGAAAGACGATATCGTTGCGCTTTCCGCCGGCGAGAGCTTCCGCCTTGCATTCGATATCATTATCGAGGACTAAAAAATACTTTGCAAACCGCGCAAATGCGCGGTTTGCAAAATTTTGATAAAAAAAGTGATTTTTTTCAAAAAAGGTATTGACATTTGCCTTTTGATTTGATATAATACCATCTGTTGATGCTGCTATGGCTCAGTTGGTAGAGCACATGCTTGGTAAGCATGAGGTCATCAGTTCGACTCTGATTAGCAGCTCCAAAAAAACACTCGTTCTTTTGAACGAGTGTTTTTTTATCCAAGCCGACAGGCTTGGTATATCATCAGCCCGAATGGGCTGTATATCATTGCCGCACGAGTGCGGCGTATATCATCACACCGAAGGTGTGTATATAATTTCTGTCGGCTTGATGATATACAAAACTTCGTTTTGATGATATGCAACGCTTTCACCGTTGATGATATACAATGCTTCGCATTGATTTATTTTTGCTTTTATGCTATACTACACACAGGCGGTGAGTTAGATGAGTATAGGTGAATTTCTATTTTTAGATAAACAAAAAGTGGATGTGTTTTTGCCAAGATTGTTTGAAATCTTACACTCTAATATGAGTCTAATTGCTCCAACAAACAATTCGTGCGAAGATGATTTTGAAATTTGGAGTTCTCATATAATTCCGGCTATACAAAAAGAGCAACGCCAAATTGTTTTGATGTGTGTTGAAAGTGAACTTGTCGGCTATTTTCAGTATTATATTAATGGTGACACCAATTCATTAATGATGGAAGAAATACAAATTGAAAAAGCATTTCAAGGAACGGGATTGTTTTCTGAATTCTATAATTGGTTAATTAAAAATTTACCTAAAGATATTATGTATGTAGAGGCGTATGCAAATAAAAACAATTATAAATCGCAAAGTATTTTAAAACATTTGGGATTAGTTGAGTTAGGAGAAAATAAAAACGGTAACTCTTTTTATTACAAGGGTAAATATGCGGATTTATTAAATAAATATAGTTGATTTAAAACAATCTTTGGTTTTCACGCACATTTCATCTGTGTCATTAAGTTCAAAAGACCCAAACAAAAATCCGTTCTCAAAAGGCAGGTTGTCATAAGGATATATTGAATGTCCGATGCAAACAGCCGATTGATGAGTGCAAAAGAATACGGCAGTATAGCATACAGCTATACTGCCGTATTCTTTTTATACCTATGAGAACAAAAACTCTTATCACCTTTTACAATACACAATCATACAATATACGGCAGTACTTTACAATTTGCGATATTTGTGTTATAATATAAACATCACAAAATCGTTATTGGAAAAAGAGGTTTTGATTTATCAAGGCGATTCATTTGACGATGAGAAATACAATGAAATGATTTCTTGCGTGCAATCTGCAATCATTTGATAAAGGGTGTTCAAAGATACAACAATTCTGCAGATATACTATTAAATATTGTGACTCTGACAATAAAAGAAATCACAATTCAGATGGTTTTTAGATAGCTAACATTTACAAAAAGCGGCAAGGGGGTTAGTCCTTGCCGCTTTTCAAATATTATTTACCTACCATTTCAATTTGCCACAGTTCGTCAATGCTTTTTTTGGTTGTCGGGATACCAAAACACAGACGTTTTACGATACGTGTTATGAATGGGTTGACCGTTTTCGTCCAGTTCAACTGTAATCTTATTCCATCTTACAATTTTGTATGTCAGAGCATTGTAATCACGTGTACCGCCGTCATCGTATGAGCCTTGAGGAATAGGTAAGAACAGAACGGCAGCCAACACAACTATGATAATTACAGGAATTAAAATTTTCTTTTTCATATCTCACATTACTCCCTGTTTGTTTTGCCGATTCTTTCAAGCAATCGATAGGAAATGCTCTGACCGTTCTTTCTTGCAAACGACAGCGACATAACAAGCCCGAACGCAAACAATCCGACGAGAAACAGCCAGCCCATACCGCCGTCATCGTCCAATTTATTGTTAACCAGGAGAAAGGCAGAACTGAGATCACCGGAGCGTTTCATTTGATTAAGAAGCATTGCGACGTACAAGAACAGAGGTATTTCCGCTGCGGCAATGGGATCAACATGCCACTTGAATAAGCTAAAACGCATAAGGATAGCAACAAGCACCGGTGTCATAACGAAAAGCACGCCATAAGTCACTGCCATCACAGAACCAAGGTTATCAGCTTTTCCTGTCAGATCCAACATCAAGGATGCTGCATAGAAGAATGCCATATAAACAACTATGGTCAATACGTAATATAGAAAGTGAAAAATGACGTGCTTCTTTTTCATGGCTTACTCGCTCCTTACGGATTAATGGTAATCTCGGCTTTGGTATAGTCTGCTTCTATATACACCCAATAGGTGAAATTTGGCCAACCGCCGAAGGTTAGGTCTACTGTTGTAGGTTCTCCCTTTTTCAGTTGCACAGTCCTATAGTCGCCGGCGGCGAGGTTATCATCACTCTGCTGGCAATGAAGCTTGATATTTACTTCTTGGTCTACGGACGAAATCAGTTCAACTGTAATTGTGTTATTAGGATCATATCCGCTTTCAATTTGGATTTTCTTAATGCTCAACTGAACCGTTGAACCCGATTTGAAAACGCTCTCCAGATCGACCGTATAGTCGCCCTTGTTGTAGGTTCCTTTGTAATAATCATAGGGAGCATAGTGCCAAGCGTTATTGACATTTGTTTTGAATGCGTCGGTAATTTCAAGAACCTTACCTTCACCAAAGTGCGTTTCGACAAGGCAGATTTGAGAT
>JAZNOD010000033.1:0-8028 GCA_045580585.1 Eubacteriales bacterium | reverse complement strand
GCCGAAAGCTGTCCGACAAAGGCAGTATCTGTTGTCAACGGGAAGGCGGTTATCGATACGTCTAAATGCACAAGCTGCGGCGTTTGCGTTGGAAAATGTCCTTTCGGAGCTGTTCCCAAGGAAGCGGCATCGGTCTGCCGTGTCTTTGTGGGTGGAACTTGGGGAAAGACTCAGCGTATGGGAACACTCTTGAATAACGTATATTCGGCAGATGAAGTTCCGACCGTTATTGAAAAGGTTATGCTTTGGTATAAGGAAAACGGATATGTTAAGGAGCGTCTTGGTGCAACAGTTGACCGTATAGGCACGGATGCTCTTGAAGCGGCAATTGCGACGGATGATCTGATCACAAGAAAAGATGACATTTTGGCAAAGCCTCTGCTTGAAAGACAATAAATATTTCTTTGCTTTCTGCAACGCAATTTTTGAGGGCTGACGATTCTTTTTCGTCAGCCCTCTTTCCTTATGCGTTCTTCGCTTGTTTCTTCATCTCCGCGATTTCCGCTTTCATGGTTTTTATCAGCTCTGCGAGCTTTTCCTCGCATTCCTCTCGTGTCTTGCTTTTTAATTGATACTCTTTTTCTTCTTTACTTTTAATTTGTTTATCGCGTTTTTCAGCATCAACTTTGACATTGTGTAATCTATATGTGCCTGCTTGCTTTTGAGCGCCTCACGAGAGCTCTCAACCTCCATCCGCTCCTTCTCCTCGTCTATCTCCTCAGGCAAAAGCGCGGAATCGCACAACAGCTTAACGGTATTGTCAAGAACATCTATCATACCTCCCCCTACCGAAAACAATATCTTTTCTCCCTCGGGTGTTGTATAATACGCCTCTCCGCAGGTGACTGATGCCGTTATTGGCGCTCTGCCCGCCATAATGCCGAGCATACCGTCGGTTATCGGCACTATCAGCGAAATCGCCTCGCCACGATAAAACACACGCTCGGGTGTCAGTATCTCAAGATGGAACGATCTCATATCACCCCTCCGACATAGCCTGTGCCTTGCGCGCCACGTCCTCTATCGTACCTACATTGAAGAAGGCGCTCTCGGGATATTCATCGGCTTCTCCGTCGATTATAGCTTTGAAGCTGCGTATGGTATCCGCAAGCGGAACGTATATTCCTTGCACTCCGGTAAACTTTTCTGCCACACTAAAGGGTTGTGACAAAAATCTCTGTATTTTTCTCGCGCGCTTGACGAGTATTTTGTCCTCATCGCTTAGCTCGTCCATGCCGAGTATCGCGATGATATCCTGAAGCTCGTTGTAGTGCTCAAGTATCTCTTGTACTGTTCTCGCAACATAATAATGCTCCTCGCCAACCACCTCGGGATCAAGCATTCTTGACGTGGAATCGAGCGGATCGACCGCGGGATATATGCCGAGCTCCGCTATCTTTCTGCTGAGCACGGTGGTTGCGTCAAGATGCGCAAAGGTGGTAGCTGGCGCGGGGTCGGTGAGGTCATCGGCAGGAACGTATATTGCCTGTACCGACGTTACCGAGCCGTTCTTGGTTGAGGCTATGCGCTCCTCAAGCTCGCCGAGCTCCTGCGAGAGCGTGGGCTGATAACCAACAGCCGAGGGCATACGGCCAAGAAGCGTTGATATCTCACTTCCCGCCTGAATAAAGCGGAATATGTTATCGATAAACAAGAGCACGTCCTTGTTGCTCTCATCTCTGAAATGCTCTGCCATTGTAAGTCCCGTGAGGGCGACCCTCATTCTGACTCCAGGCGCTTCGTTCATCTGACCGAATACGAGCGCGGTCTTATTGAGCACCCCGCTCTCTGACATCTCGAAAAACAGATCGTTTCCTTCTCTGCTTCTCTCTCCAACACCCGTGAATATGGAATAACCCCCGTGCTCGGTGGCTATATTGTGTATCAGCTCTTGTATTAGAACGGTCTTTCCCACGCCCGCTCCTCCGAGCAGACCTATCTTTCCGCCCCTCATGTACGGAGCAAGCAGGTCTATCACCTTGATCCCCGTCTCGAGTATCTCCTCGGATACCGCTCTCTCCGAATAATCTGGCGCGGAACGGTATATAGAGCGCCTCTCACAGTCCTCGGGGATATCCTCCTTACCGTCTATCGGCTCTCCGAGTACGTTAAAAAGTCGTCCGAGCACCGCCTCGCCAACAGGCACGGTGATCGGTGTGCCCGTTGCGTATACATCCATATCGCGGCAAAGCCCCTCACTCGCGCCGAGCATAACACATCTCACGGTTGAATGTCCAATGTGCTGAACGACCTCCATCGTGCGATGCTTGTTATTTTTCTCAACATATAGCTTTTCCTTTATTTTGGGAAGCGCTTCCTTGACGAACTTAACGTCCACAACGGGTCCCGTTATCTGAACGATCTTTCCCGTTTTGAGCTGCATCTTATTTTCACCATTCATATATTCGGCTCTCCTTTCGCTTTCGCGAGCTTGCTTCTTTGCGCCTTAGCGCTCGCCGTTATCTCTATCATTTCTCCTGTGATCGCCGTCTGACGTATCTTATTGTACTGCACCTTAAGCGCCTTAAGCATAGCCTCCGCGTTTTCGCTCGCGCTCTTCATCGCGTTCATTCGCGCCTGCTGTTCGCTGCAATAGCTCTCAACCAGCGATCCGTATATAAATCCCATAAGATAGCTTGGGATAACTCCGTCAAGCACCTCGTCGGGGCTCGGTGAAAATTCCTTTTCCGAAAGCTCGTAACTCTTTCTTTCCGTATGGAACTTTGTCTTTTCCAAGGGCAGGAGCGTGACCTTTTTGCATTCTCCGGGCTTATTACCCATGTAGTCGGTATATATTATGCTTATCTCGTCAAGCTCGGCGCGATCGTAGTACTCAAGCAGTTCCGCGCACATCCTTCTTGCCTCCATCAGGCTCGGATGCGCGGCTGAATAGTTAAAATCCTGAACGAAGGGCATACCCCTCTTCATAAAGTACTGCCGTCCGTACTCGCCTATGATAAACACCGTCGTCCTCGAATGATGTTTCAAATATTCCTCGCAAACGCTGATTGCCTCCTGATTATAAGCGCCCGCAAGCCCCTTATCTGAGGTTATGAGCACTATACCGTGGCTAAGATGCACCGTATCCTCGGACACCTTAACTCTAAAGTATCGGTCATTCGTTTGGGGAATACACTGAAACAACGCTCCTATCTTATCAGTGAGAGCTTCGAAATAGGGCGTCGTATGTTCAAGATCACGCAACGCTTTTCTCATTTTTGCCGACGATATCATATACATAGCGTCGGTTATCTTTTTTGTATCCTTTATGCCATTGATACGAGCACGTATCTCGCTTGCGCTCAGCATACGAGCACCCTCCCTTCTTTTATCTATTCAGTGACTTGATATATTCTCGCGCGGCATTCACTATATCGTCCTTCAGCTTCTCCGAATAGGCTCTATCATGAGTGATCTTTACGCAAAGATCGCTATTATGCTGCTCCATATATGAGATAAGCTCTCTTTGCACTGTCTTGATCTCTTTAACGGGAATATCCACAAACAGCTTCGCCTGCGCGCAAAGCAGGGTTATTACCTGAGTGTGAAGCGGCATTGGAGCGTTGTTGCTCTGTCTCAAGAGCTGCATAAGTCCCGCGCCGTACTTCAGCTGGCGCGCTGTTCCCGGGTCAAGATCTCCCCCAAACTGAGTAAACGCCTGCATCTCTCGGTATTGGGCAAGGTCGAGACGTATAGTGTTTACTGACTTTTTCATAATATTTGTCTGTGCCGCACCGCCTACACGGGACACTGAAAGTCCCACGTTTATAGCGGGGCGCTGTCCCGCAAAGAACAGCTCGCTCTCAAGGAATATCTGACCGTCGGTAATAGATATAATATTCGTGGGTATATACGCCGAAACGTCTCCCGCCTGAGTCTCAACTATCGGTAGCGCGGACATACTGCCGCCCCCCATACTGTCGCTGAGCTGAGCGGAGCGCTCAAGCAAGCGTGAGTGCAGGTAGAATACGTCTCCCGGATATGCCTCTCGTCCGGGTGATCTCTCGAGCAACAGGCTGAGTGTTCTATATGCAACGGCGTGCTTTGAAAGATCGTCGTATACTATAAGCACGTCCCTGCCTCGGTACATAAAATATTCCGCCACCGCACACCCCGCATAAGGCGCGATATACTGAAGCGATGCCGCATCGCTCGCTGGAGAGGATATGACCACCGTATAATCCATAGCGTCGTGCTTTTTAAGCGTTGAGACCACCTTTGCGATGGAGCTCGCCTTCTGACCTATGGAGACGTATACGCATATCACGCCCTTACCCTTTTGATTAATTATGGTATCCGTTGCGATTGAGGTCTTTCCCGTCTGTCTGTCGCCTATTATGAGCTCTCTTTGTCCTCTGCCTATCGGGAACATCGAGTCTATGGCAAGTATGCCCGTTTCAAGCGAACGGCAGACCGATTTTCTTTCCATAATGCTCGGGGCAGGTCTTTCAATCGGAAAATATTCTTTCGCTCCTATGTTCTCTCCACCGTCAACGGGTTTTCCAAGAGGATCTATGATACGTCCGAGTATTTTATTACCAATAGGGATACCCGCCGTGCGGCGAGTCCTAACGACTCTGCTTCCCTCGTGTATCTCCGTATCGTCGCCAAAAATAACGATGCCGTTGATTCCGTCCGCGCGTATATCCTGCACCATTCCCTTGATGCCGCAATCGAACATAACTATCTCGCCGTATTCGACATCGTGCAGTCCGTCTATAAACGCGATACCATCTCCGACGGTGATAACTGTGCCCACCTGCTGGTGACCTGCATCAAGCTCAAAAGTACCGATATCCTCGCGCAAAAGTGACACTATCTTTGGAAAATCGTATTCTTTTTTCAATGATTGAAACGATTTTCTAAGCTGTCTTATACGTCCGAGAGTACTCCAATCGTAATTTTCATCTCCAACAAATATACGGAATCCGCCCACTACATCAGGCTCTCTCTTTATGATAAAATCAACGTCTTCCGAGTTATACTCCGCCATAAAGAACTCTTTAAGCTTATCGAGCTGTTGCTCCGTAGGCGGAGTGATGCACTCTATTTCAACCTTTATGACGTTTTTATCATCTTGTGTAGAATCAAAATTATTTTTTACCATTCTTGACCCTCTCCTCGGCGATCTTTTCGTCGGCAAGTCGGATAAATTCGTCATACAGGGCTATATTGCGTTCGGGCGTGACCGTATCGCTCAATAGCTTTTGCGTAGCGGCGAGAACTAGCTCACCTATCTCTGTTTGCGCGGAGTCAAGTATATGTTCCTTTCTCTTCTCCGCCTCCTGCTCGGCAGTACGCACGATGGCATCAGCCTTTTGATATGCCTCCTTCAGGGTTTGAGCCGTCATCTCAGCTATTTGCTTTTCATTTTCTTTTTTCTTATTGGCAATATCCGCATCTGCGTCGGCAAGCTTTTTCTCGTATTCAATACGAAGTTTTTCAGCCTCCTTGGCAGCTTCCTTGTTTTTTTCCTCTATCTCGGCAAAATAAGCGCGTCTGCTCTCAAGGAATTTCACTACCGGCTTATAAAGAAGAAATGTAAGTCCGCCCGCCAGTATAACGAAATTCAGCAAATGAAGAAGTATTTGCAAAAAATCAATGTTTAATGGCATATTTCCAACCTCTTATATCGATCAAAGAACGAATATTATAAGTATAGCTATGATAAGCGCGTAGATTATAGCGGTCTCTACAAATACAAGACCCAGCATCATAGCTCCGTTTATTTTGGAAGCCGCCTCGGGCTGACGAGCCATACTCTCAGTGCTTTTGGATATCGCGATACCCATAGCGACAGCGCCGGCAGCACCTACTACCGCGACGACGATCGCGGAAGCTGTGGCTTTTGAGGATATTATCTTGTCCTCTGAGGACTCTGCCTCATTCTCGGTATTCTGAACTGCATCCGTAGCATCGGTTGCCACTCCCTCGGCAAAAGCTGAAACTGACATAGCGCATACGAGCGTAAGAGTGATAAGGAGCGCGATGATAATTGAAATGATTCTTGTTGTTTTCATTTTTCGTTTTTCCTTTTTATTTTATCTTGATTTTTTATTTTTTTAACTTTTTGCTTTTTAGGTCTCGGCTCTACCGCCTCACCGTAGAATATGGACACCAGCGTTGCGAGCACGTAGGTCTGTATAACGGCGTGAAGCAGTGTAAACACAACTCCCACCGCCACCGGCAACACAAAGCTGAGCGCGGTATAATAATATACGAGTTCAGTCACAAGAAGTCCGCTGAGCAGAGCGCCGAACAAACGGAAGCTCATAGATATCGGCAATGAGAAGTCCTTGAGCACGCTCAATCCGCCACGAATACCGCTGCATAGAAATCCCGCACCCAGAATAACTCCATATGACATAAATCCCATCGCGATAGCCGCGTTTATATCGGTTATCGGAGCGGGAAGCGCCACCGAATGTCCTTGTGTCGTAATTGCTTGGACACCAAAGAGCTCAAATATCGTGCTGAAAAATATATACACACCCGCGCTGAATATATAAGCTCCAACAAAACGAGGTCTATGATGACTGTTTTTATTTGCCATATTCTCAAAGAACTCCACCAGCTTTTCTATAACGCTCTGAAATCCTCCCGGAACGAGCTTAAAGCGCGGTATGGCAAATATCCTGATGAGAACTGCTACAAAAAGCAATATCGCCGTCACGATGTACGCAGATATCAGAGCAGGATTCACCTCCAAGCCCAAGAAGCTTATCTTATTGGATTCGTGAAGCACCCCATCGAGCATAAGCTCCTTTATGGTCTCGTGCTTTTCTCCGGGCGGCCATAGAATAATTATTCCAACGAGCAGCACAGCGATCATCACCAGCCAAGCGGCAAGGAATATCCTCCTACCATTTCCAGTCTTTTCAGCCATTTATTTCATCACCTCCAAAGTGCGCATTATCTACATAATAATGATTAAAAATTATACACCAAAACAGCTTTTTTGTCAATAATTTGTCAAAAAAATCAAGGTGAGCGCAGGCTCGGGCAACGGTATCCGTCACGCCCGATTTCTCAAGCGTGTGTCCGGTATTAATTCGCCTTATATAGACAACCTGTCAAAGACGATCGCTTCTCTTCGGCAAGGAGCTTCTCCTAGTATTCGTGACGTCTTGCCATGTATCCGAGTAGCTCCTTCATCTCCTTTGAGTTATTTCTGCTGTCCTCTTGCGGAACGATGTTTCCGTGCCATAGCTCTTTTATCATACTTTTCATAGGTTGTACCTCCTGTTAGCACAACAACATACCACATAAGAGAGCGGAAGTCCAGCACTTTTTCGAAAATAAATCCAACTTTTTTCACGGTCGTACTCTTTGATTACTGCGATGCAAATTTTGAGTATTGAGAGAAGGTGCTTGACTAATCTCGTAAGGTATGGTATACTAACGGCAGAAGAAAAACTCGACACGGGGTGAACCGTTTAGTCACCTGACGGTATGAGTTAGCTATAATCGCGGCTCGGTTTTTGGAATGAGAATTCGGCTTGACCACATCTTTGACCATCTACGGTTTCGGACTACGTGGAAACAGTGCGAACGAGAGCATCGGAAAGCATCGTTTTCGGACTAAAAAGCACCAAAAAGTCAACAAAAGTAGTCAAAAAACAATGGCGTATTTGTTGGGGTGGTAGAGGCCGCACGTTCAAGTCGTGTCACTCAGACCATATCGAGTGTTCATAACGAAAGTGATGAACACTCGATATTTTTTGCCTATATTTTCTTATTTTGAGCAGTTATTCTGCTCTTTTTCTTTTATTATGCCGTGGTGGGCAGATAGTTAACCGCTACGCCTTGTCTGCTCTCAAGGGTGACCTTTCGCTTTCTGTGCCATTCGGGGATCTGCAGACAGCCTACAAAGCGGTAATGGATGACCACGCGCTGTGTACGGTTCTTGCCCGTTCCCTCGATCTGATAAACTTCGATCTTTTCGATCAGTTCACGAAGGATGACGGGATTGAGCGTTTTCATCTCCATAAAACTTCGTACCGCCTTTACAAAGTTCTCTTTGGTTTG
>JAZNOD010000032.1:0-1864 GCA_045580585.1 Eubacteriales bacterium | reverse complement strand
AGGCTCTTTATGGTGGGGATCTCCTCACCCGCAAAGCGAAGCTCGCCGTAGGGATTATCCTCAAGTATCATTATCTCGTATTTCTTGGCAAGCTCGTATATCTTCTTGCGCTTTTCAAGGCTCGTGGTGATGCCCATCGGGTTGTGGAAGGTGGGTATCAGATAGAGCAGCTTCGCTCTCTTTTCGGTCTTAAGAAGCTCCTCAAGCGCGTCGGTGTCGATGCCGTCCTCGCAAAGCGGAACGCCGAGCGTGCGCGCGCCGTTTGAACGGAAGGCGTTAAGTGCGCCGATAAAGGACGGGTCCTCGCAGATAACGGCGTCGCCCTCGTTGCAAAAAGCCTTGCAGGCAAGCTCAAGTCCCTGATTGCCGCCGCTGACGATGATGGTGGTATCCGTGTACGCGTCACCGCGCTCGGTGGAGCGACCGATATTGAATTTTTCAAGCAGGCGCGCACTTACAGCTTGGCGCAGAGGGGGATAGCCCTCGGTCTGGCTGTATTGCAGTGCGGTAACGGGTGAGTCCGTGTATATCTGTGCCGATATCTCCGCCATTTCCTTTACGGGAAAGGACTCTGCGGCGGGATTTCCCGCGGCAAAGGCGATTATTTCGGGGTTGGTAAGTGACTTGAATATCTCTCTTATAGCAGACGGCTTGAGCGCCGCGAGCTTGTCGGAAAATTTATATTCCATCATAATTTCCTTTCAATATTTCAAAACATAATTATACATAATAATAATACACCCTTTTTGTTCAATTGTCAAGATTTTTCTTAAAGTCTTTACGGAATTAGAATTTCTTAAAATCTTGAAAAATGAACATTTTTTAAGTCTTGACAGAATGGGCAAGTTATGTTAATATAAGATTGATATATTATTTATTGAGAAGTACAAAATGATAAGTCATACCGTCATGTGGCGTTTCAAAGATGAAAATAAAGAGGAAAACATGAACACCGTTGCGGCACGCCTTATGTCGCTTTACAAAAGCGGAAAGATAGACGGACTTCGCAAAATGGAGATAGGCAAGGACGTTTCCCACACGGATATGTCCTATGACATGGTGCTTCTGACCGAATTCGACTCCATGGAAGCTCTTGCCGCCTACAAAATACACCCCGATCACGTAGCTATATCGCAATTTGTGAAAACCATCCGCACCGCACGCGCGGTAGTCGACTTTGAATTTTAATAGCAAGGAGGCAGAACATGAGTATTGCCGATAAAATCTATATAGAAAACTGCCGTGATATTCTTGAAAACGGCTTTTACGACAACGAGCTTGAGGTGCGCCCCCGTTGGGAGGACGGCACTCCCGCACATACAGTGAAAAAATTCTGCCTTGTCAACAGATACGATCTGCGAAAGGAATTCCCCATTATGACGCTTCGCAAAACGGGCGTCAAGAACTGCGTTGACGAGATACTCTGGATATGGCAGAAGAAGTCTAACCGCATATCCGAGCTTGGAAGCCACATTTGGGATTCGTGGGCAGGCGAGGACGGAACAATAGGCAAGGCGTACGGCTATCAGCTCGGCATCAAGCACAAGTATCCCGAGGGCGAGTTCGATCAGGTCGACCGCGTGCTTTACGACCTTAAAAACAACCCTGCCTCACGCCGTATTATGACAAATATATATAATCACGCCGACCTTCACGGAATGAACCTCTACCCCTGCGCGTATTCGATGACGTTCAACGTTACGGGAAAATACCTCAACGGAATTCTCAATCAGCGCTCGCAGGATATGCTTGTCGCAAACAACTGGAACGTGGTGCAATACGCTGTTCTCCTCTCCATGTTTGCGCAGGTTTCGGGACTTATTCCCGGTGAGTTCGTTCACATTATCGCGGATGCGCATATTTA
>JAZNOD010000031.1:0-10688 GCA_045580585.1 Eubacteriales bacterium | reverse complement strand
AAGAAAACGTTACCATTTATATAAGCCGTAAAACGATGGTCTACCATTTTGACGGTCTTATATTCTTTACGAAGATAATAGAGGGCGAATATATTGATTTTGAGCGTATTATCCTTACAAATCACAAGATAATCGCTTATGTTGATAAGGATAAGCTCCTTTCTGCGCTTGAGCGTGCAGCCGTCGTTACCGAAGAAAAGATAGCTGGCAGCAACCGCACTCCGCTTAAATTCTGTCTTGAAAAGGGTATTTTGAAGCTTACGGCAAATTCCAGCGCGGGAAGCTCGTACGACGAGCTTGAGGTCGAGCATACGGGCGACGATATCCTTATCGCTTTCAATAACCGTTTCCTTATCGACTCCGTTCGCGCTTGCTCCACGCCGAGAGTTAAGATTGAACTTTCAACTCCGCTTTACAGCATAAATATCAAGCCCGTCGACCCCGAGGACGAGAGCGACGATCTGTTCTTCCTCTTGCCCGTAAGGATGAAGAACTGAAATAAAACGTCACAGCCGTTTTATTTCAGTAATGAATAATGAATAATGAATAATTTTGGTGGCTTTTTGCGGTGCAAAAAGCATTTAAATTCATTCATTAAATCGCATTTATTGATTTAATTATAAATGGAAATTTCCGAGCAGGGCGAGGAAATTGTCCTAAACTTTGCACTTTGCACTTTGCACTTTGCACTCTTGCCGAAGGCAAGCTCTTGCACTTTGCACTTAAATCAAAGTGCAAAGCACTTTGGTTTAAAAATGGAAGCTAAACGAATAAAGGCTGAAAATTTCAGAAATATAGAGTCCGCGGACGTTGAATTTTCAAGCGGAGTCAATCTCCTTTACGGAAACAACGCGCAGGGAAAGACAAATCTGCTTGAGGCAGTCTGCTTTTTCTCGCTTGGAAAATCGTTCCGAGGGGCAAAAGAGGGCGAATTTATCCGTTTTGAGGAAAAAAACTCCTCTCTCTCGCTTGATTTTTCCGACAGCGTAAGGGAGCAGAATATTAAAATAGAATTTTTCCGCGACAAGCTCCGCCACGTTGAGCAAAACGGCGTTAAAATAAGCCGTATGTCGGAAATGATAGGTGCTTTCAGGGCGGTTTTGTTCTTTCCCGAGCATCTTAATATAATAAAAGAAGGTCCGTCGATGCGCCGCGGATATCTCGACGTTGCGATAAGTCAGCTCCGTCCGCTTTATCTGCGTTCGCTCCAACGGTATAATCACATTCTGGCGCAGAGAAACAAGCTGATAAAAAATGCAGCGGCTGACAGACGCAGCTTTGACGCGACTGTTGAATTTTGGTCGCAGCAGCTTGCGCACGAGGCGGCAAATATCACTCGCTCGCGCCTTAAATATCTGCGAATGGTAGAAGAAGAGCTGAAAATATGCTTTTCCGAAATGACGGGAGAGAGAGAAATTCCCTCACTCGAATATGATTTTTCCTTTAAAATAGACAAAAACACCGCCGAGGACACAAAAAAATGCGAGGAAGCATTTTTCTCTCGCCTTATGTCCTCTCACGAGCGCGAGATCGCCGCAGGAGCAACGCTGTGGGGGATTCATAAGGATGACGTGGATATCAGGCTAAATGGCAAAAGCGCGCGTCTTTACGCCTCACAGGGGCAACAACGCTCGCTTGCCCTTGGTCTTAAGCTATCGGAGAGCCGTATTTCGATGCGCGATACGGGGGAAGAGCCCGTGCTTTTGCTTGACGACGTGTTTTCGGAGCTTGACAGCGCGCGCAGAGAGTATCTGACCGAGAGAATGAAGCGCGGACAGGTCATTATGACCGCTTGCGGTGACGTAGACCTCGGCGCGAACGTGAACGTTATAAACGTGGAAAAAGGAAATTATTTGCCTTACGGCAAATAAAGTGCTAAGTGCTAAGTGCAAAGTGCAAAGTTAAGGTAGCTTTTTGCAAAGCAAAAAGCATTCCTATTGAAACAGAATAGCGCACTCCATTGCGTCATTCCGAAGCTACGCCGAGCTACTTTGAGGCGTAGCGAGCGAATCTCGCCGTTTTTCCGCAGAAAAACGGCGCTTGATATTAGCACTGACCGCTACGCAAGCGATAAAAGCCAAAGCATACGGCTACGCACTATTTGAGGCGATTGCACACACAAGGGAGGCAAATAATGTAGCTTTTTGCTTTCGCAAAAAGCATTATAAAAGGATAAAA
This sequence comes from Eubacteriales bacterium, assembly GCA_045580585.1. Classification (GTDB taxonomy): domain Bacteria; phylum Bacillota; class Clostridia; order Oscillospirales; family CAG-272; genus CAG-390. Next base: position 8,510 of record JAZNOD010000031.1, on the reverse strand, counting down.
AAATGTTTTTACACGCGGGAAACAATAAAAACATAAGAAAAAAGGACGTTATCGGTATTTTTGACACCGACAACGCAACGCTGTCATCGCCAATTACGAAAAAATACCTCTCCGATGCCGAAAAAAGAGGCGAGGTAGAGTCGGCAGGCGACGATATTCCAAAATCCTTTATACTTTACAGAACGCCCGAGGGAACAAAGGTCTGTTTTTCAACCCTTTCTACCTCTGCTCTGGTAGGTAGGATGGATAATTGAGACTGTTTGAGACTTTTTAGACTGTTTGTGTCAAAAAGTTGTCAGTCACAGCATAAAAATATGGTTTATAATAGCAATAAAGTATTTGAAAGGTACGGTTTACAAAAATGACGGAAGAAAAAAAGACTCCCGAAACTGAGCTTTTATCCTCTGATGAAGAGGCAGAAGAGGTGGAGGAAGCCCCCGAGATCATCGAGCTTGACGACGATGGCGAGATAGATACCGTGGTGGCGGATAACGCCTACACGGAAAATCAGATACAAGTCCTTGAAGGACTTGAGGCGGTAAGAACACGCCCCGGTATGTATATCGGTACTACATCGGTGCGCGGTCTGCACCACCTTGTCATCGAGATCGTGGATAACTACATAGACGAGGCTCTTGCGGGACATTGCGACCTTATTAAGGTCACCGTAAACCCCGACAACAGCATTACTATCGAGGATAACGGACGCGGTATCCCCGCGGGAATACATCCTACGCAGGGCATTCCCACGCTTGAGGTGGTCTACACCATTCTCCACGCGGGCGGAAAATTCGGCGGTGAAGGATATAAGATAGCGGGCGGTCTGCACGGTGTCGGTGCGTCGGTAGTTAACGCCCTTTCCGAGTGGCTTGAGGTGGTTGACGTTTACGACGGAATAAAATACACCGAGCGCTTTGAGCATGGCGCGGTCGCGCGCCCCTTTACCTGCCTTGGCGCCGTTGCCGAGGGTGAAAAGGCGCACGGCGTAACGGTCACGATCAAGCCCGACGGCGAGATATTTGAAACTTCGATATTTGATTGCGAAACTCTCCTTAACCGTATGCGCGAGCAGGCATTCCTAAACGCGGGAGTGCGCATCCTGCTGACCGACGCGCGCCCCGAGGCTGGCGGCAAGTCCGCAGATCTGCAGTTTGAGGGCGGTATACGAAATTTCGTAACTTATCTGAACGCACAGCGCCACAATGAGGCAGTTCATGAGGACGTTATCTATATGCGCGGTGAAAAGGGTACGTCGCAGGCGGAGATCGCTCTGCAGTACAACACCTCGTATAACGAGACGATACTTACCTTTGCCAACAATATGAACACTATCGAGGGCGGTACGCACGAAACGGGCTTTAAATCCGCGCTGACGAGAGTTCTTAATAACTACGCAAAGAAAAAGGGTATTATCAAGGACGGCTCAAAGCCTCTCGGCGGTGAGGACGTGCGCGAGGGTATATGCGCCATAATCAGCGTTAAACTTGAAAACGCGCAGTTCGAGTCACAGACCAAGGCAAAGCTTGGAAACTCCGATATCCGTACGCTCGTTGACAGCACCGTGATGATAAAGCTGACCGAGTATTTTGAGGAGCATCCCGCAACTGCCAAGGCGATAATAGAAAAGGCACTTGCCGCGTCCCGCGCACGCGAGGCGGCAAGAAAGGCAAGAGAAAATATACGCCGTAAGGGTTTGCTTGAAGGCTCTACCCTTCCGGGTAAGCTTGCCGACTGTCAGGAGCGTGACGCAGCTCTGACCGAGATATATCTCGTCGAGGGAGACTCCGCAGGAGGCTCGGCAAAGGGCGGACGCGACTCTAAATTCCAAGCAATACTTCCCCTTCGCGGTAAGGTCCTTAACGTTGAAAAGAGCCGGCTTGACAAGGTCTACTCCAACGTTTCGATAATACCCATCGTTCAGGCACTCGGATGCGGAATAGGAGAGGATTTTGATATCTCAAAGCTCCGCTACGGTAAGATAATCATAATGGCGGGTGCCGTCGTTGACGGCTCGCATATCAGAAGACTGCTGCTGGCCTTCTTCTTCCGCCACATGAAGCCCCTTATCGAGAACGGCCACGTTTATCTGGCACAGCCCCCGCTTTACAAGGTCTACAAGCGCGGAAAGATCGGCACGGTACGCTACGCCTTCTCCGACCAGGAGCAGGACAGGTACATCGAGGAGCTTGGCGGCACGAACGTTGAGGCTGACCGCTACAAAGGTCTTGGTGAGATGAACGCCGAGCAGCTCTGGGAAACGACGATGAATCCCGAGAGCCGCATTCTCCTGCGCGTGACTATGGAAGACGCTATGGCGTGCGATGAGACATTCTCGCTGTTGATGGGTGACAAGGTCGAGCCGCGCCGCGTATTTATAGAGGAAAACGCAAAGTACGCGCAAAACCTTGATATATAATGTTTAAATACTTTTCCACACCATGTGGAAAAGTATGTCTAAAAAGTCTCAAAAGTCTCAAAATTTTGAAAGATAAAGCGGAAAAATATCGTTTTATAACACATTTTCAACACCGATGAAAATTTTCCACATAGTTTTTGTGGATTCCACATTTTTCAAAAATCCTGTAAATTCCTTGATTTTTCGGGGCGTTTTTGAAAAAGTGTTGAAAAGTAAGGTTTTCAACAGAGTGTTGAGATAAAGTGAGACTGCTTATCCACACCCCTTGCCGAGAAACTAACGGCAAGGTGTGGAAAACTGCCTAAAAAGATATTGGAAGGTACTTAAAGTGGAAAACAAAAACGACCTGACGTTTGAAAATCAGAAAATAGTTAACGTGGAGATGGATGCCGAGGTGAAGCGCTCGTTTATCGAGTACTCAATGTCGGTAATCACGTCCCGCGCCCTGCCCGACGTGCGCGACGGTATGAAGCCCGGTCAGCGCCGCGTAATGTGGGCAATGTACGAGGATAGGCTGACCTCGGACAGACCGTTCCGTAAATCCGCTACCACCGTCGGTAACGTGCTCGGTAGATACCATCCGCACGGCGACTCGTCCGTTTACGGTACGATGGTGCGTATGGCGCAGGATTTCTCGCTCCGCTACCCCCTCGTTGAGGGAAGCGGTAACTTCGGTTCGGTGGACGGAGACCCGCCTGCCGCATACCGTTATACAGAGGCGCGTCTTGCCAAGATATCCGACGAGATAATGAGGGACATCGACAAAAACGTCGTTCCCATGATGCGCAACTTTGATAACAGACTTGAGGAGCCGACGGTTCTCCCCTCGCGCTTCCCCAATCTCCTTGTAAACGGCTCCGTCGGTATTGCCGTCGGTATGGCGACGAATATCCCGCCGCACAATCTCGGTGAGATAATCGATGCCGTAAGCTACCGCATGGACAACCCCGCTTGCGATGTGAACGAGCTGATGCAGTACGTCAAGGGCCCCGATTTCCCCACGTACGGCATAATTTACGGCATTAACGGCATTCGTGAAGCTTATCGCACGGGTAAGGGCAAAATCATGGTCCGCGCGCGTGCGGAGGTGGAGGAAGATAAGCACCGTATAATCATTACGGAAATTCCCTACGCCGTAAACAAGAGCATGCTTTGCGAGGCTATTGCAGACCTCGTTAAGGACAAGCGAATCGAGGGTATTACGGGACTGCGCGACGAGTCGGGCAAGAACGGAATGCGCATAGTGGTCGAATACCGCCGCGACGCAAACGGCGAAATAATTCTAAAACAGCTCTATAAATACTCACAGCTTGAGGTTACCTGTGCGGTAAATATGCTCGCGCTCGTTGACGGCGAGCCGAAAATACTCTCGCTTGACCGTATAATCGACGAGTATATCAAGCATCAAGAGGAAGTAATTATCCGCCGTACCGAGTTCGACCTTGCCAAAGCCAAGGCACGCGCCCACATACTTGAGGGCTACAAGATAGCCATGGCTAATATCGACGAGATAGTTGAGCTTATGAAAACCTCGCCCTCAATACCCGAATCGAAAATAAGACTGTGCGAGCGTTACGGTCTTACCGAGATTCAGGCGCAGGCGATAGTAGAGATGACTCTCGGCAGACTGACGGGACTTGAGCAGGACAAGATAACGGACGAGCTGCAAAAGCTCTATACCCTTATCGAGGAGCTTTCCGCTATCCTCGGCGATATGGAAAAGGTAAAACAGATAATAAAGGACGAGCTTGCCGGGATAAAGCGCTAGTACGCCGACGAGCGCCGTACCGAGATAGTCGAGGCGGCTGACGATATTCTCCTTGAGGACCTTATCGAGCGTCACGAGTGCGTTATCACTATAACGCATTCGGGATATATCAAGCGGCTGCCCGCCGATACCTACTCCGCGCAGAACCGCGGCGGCAAGGGTATTATCGGTATGTCAACGAAGGACGAGGACTTTATCGAAAAGGTAATGGTCGTGGGAAGCCACTCGTACCTTATGATGTTTACGAGCACCGGCAAGGTATACCTGCGTAAGGCGTATATGATTCCCGAGGCGAGCCGTACCGCAAAGGGCTCCAATATCGTAAATATCCTTGAGCTTGAGGACGGCGAGAAGATAACTGCCATAATCTCGCTTGCGGATTTTGAGGACAGCGACGAAAAGTACCTGACTATGGTAACGCGCAAAGGCGTTATCAAGCGCAGTATACTGACCGAATATGAATTCCACCGCAAGGGCGGAAAGATCGCTATCGGTCTTGACGAGGGCGATGAGCTTGTTTCCGTGCTTCTTACCGAGGGAGAAAGCGATATAATCATTGCCTCGGCTGACGGCTGTGCCGTAAGATTTACCGAGAAGGGCGCGCGCACGATGGGAAGGACCGCACGCGGCGTGCGCGGTATAACCTTGCGCGGCGACGACTACGTTGCGGGCGTTGTCGCTATCGAGGACGGTAAAAAGCTTCTTACAATTACGCAAAACGGCTTCGGAAAGCGTACGGAGTTTGATGAATTCCGCCTGATGAAGAATCGCGGCGGTGTGGGCGTGGTCTGCCACAACGTAAATGCGAAAACGGGCAGGATAGCGGGCATTGCCGCAGTTGACGGAAGCGAGGATATGATGATAATCACCGACGGCGGAACGATAATCCGTACTCCCGTCGAGGGTGTTCCCGTTTACTCACGCTCCGCGTCGGGCGTTATCGTAATGCGCCTTGGAGAGGGACAGTCCTGCGTAAGCTTTACTACCCTTCCGCACAGCGAGGAAGAGGATGAGGACGCGGCACAGACCGAAACAGAGGAATAATGCCGCATGAAAGCATATAAATTTATTATTGCCGTCTTATGCCTTGTTCTGTTTTCCGCCGCACTGCCGTCATGCTCGAGTCCGCCCGAGTTTGCGACGGTGAGAGATGAATTTATCGCCCTGATCGAGGCGTCCGTTGAGATAAACGATATCTTTTTCGGCGAGGGATTGCCCGTGTATGACCGCGAAGAATGCACGTGGAGCGACGATATACTGAAATTCCACGACGAAAGCCAAACGTATTACTATATCCTGAAGGACGATACGTACGGTACGGTCATAAAGTATATCGAAAACGGTACCAAGAAAAACGTTTACCTGCGTAAGACCGATAAAAAAGAGGACGGCGCGCCGGTGTATGAAGCAAACGGCTTTTACTACTACGCCATCGAAGGTTACGCGGAAAAGGAGATCCACTACGTTTACGATGAAAAATCCCCCGTAAATTACGACTACGTACTGTCGGACGCGAAATATCAGACGATAGATTCCATAAAGGAAGCGGCACAGAAGGTCTATACCCCCGAATTTCTCGCTACGGTCTACAAAACCGCCTTTGAGGGATTTGTTTCCGACACGGGCGGAATGATATACGCGAGATATTCCGAATCAAACGACGAATTTTTTATGAAATCCAATAAGTTTGAGCCGTATTTCACCACGCACACCGCATACGATTTTTCAACTATGGAGATGACCTCGCCCTCGCGCGCGGATTACGTGAACGTCACCATCACCGCAAACGGCAGGCATTTTGATTACGAAACGGCGCAGATAGTTACCGAAAGCTATCAGAAAACGCTGAAATTTGTACTGACTGAGGGCGGCTGGCGACTCGACAGCCCCACATATTAACGCATTTAATCAAATGGAGGACAAAATGTATATCGTTGATTCACATTGTGACAGTATTCAAAAGGTAGATTCGCGCCGATACGGTATAGTGAACCCCTACAATTACAGCCAAAAACACCAACAGCTTCAATTCGTTGCCAATTTCTGCGGCTGGCCCGGCGAGGACGCCGAACGCTCCTACCGCCGCGCTATGCGCTATATCGGTCTTTTCAAGATACGTATGGCGGCAGAGGCAGACAAGGTCGAGCAGGTCTATATCTACGAGGATATCGAGCGCGTATTTGCCGCAGGCAAGCACGCCGCGCTCCTCAGCGTTGAGGGTGCTACGGGAATTATGGGCAGCCGCAAGATATTGCGCGAGTTTTACGCCGCGGGCGTGCGCGTTTTCGGTATGACGTGGCAGAGTAATGACCTTTGCGCTTCTACCAAGCTCCCCGAGGGTGTCGAGGACTACGGACTTACCAACACGGGACGCGACATAATCGACGAGGGCAATAAGCTCGGTATGATATTCGACGTTTCCCATATGTCCGACAAGAGCTTTTGGGACGTTGCTCCCCTTGTAAAAAAGCCCCTTGTCGCAACGCACTCCAATTTCCGCGCGAAATGCTCACACCCGCGCAACCTCACCGACGATATGGCGCGTGAGATAGTCCGTCAGGACGGTATGATAGGTATGAATCTTGCCTTCATCAGCGACGAGCACGACGGACAGACACTTGACAGCTACCTTGCACAGCTTGAGCACGGACTTTCCCTCGGTTGCGAGGACCACATCGGATTTGGCGGAGATATCGACGGTATCAGAGGATATCCCCAGCCCCTCACCACCGAGCGTTCACTGCATGACCAGATAATCGAATATATGCTCGCTCATAATTATTCCGAGGAGCTTGTCCGCAAGGTCGCGGGCGGAAATTATCTGAATTTCCTGAAAAAATATCTTTGTGGAGGCCTAAAATGTATATTGTAGACTCTCATTGCTACAGTAATCAGCAGGTAGATATCCGTCGCTACGGTATTGTAAATCCATATAATTACAGCTCTAAATATCCACAGCTTCAGTTCGTAGCCGCATTTTGCTCGTGGCCGGGCGACGACGCGGAGAAATGCTTCCGCCGTGCCGTGCGCTACATAGGTCACTTTAAGCTCCGCATGGAAATTGAAAAGGACAAGGTCGAGCAGGTCTACACCTACGCCGACATCGAGCGTGCGTTTGCCGCAGGCAAGCACGCCGCGCTCCTCACCATCGAGGGCGGTACGGGTATTGTCGGAAGTACGCAGGTATTCCGTGATTTCTACGCCGCAGGCGTGCGCGTTTTCGGCATGACTTGGCTTTGCAACGACCTTTGCGCTTCTACCCGCCGCGACAACGGCGAGGAGGATTACGGTCTTACCGACCTCGGACGCGAGGTCATTGAGGTTGGAAACGAGCTTGGAATGATCTTCGACGTTTCGCATATGTCCGATAAGAGCTTTTGGGACGTTGCTCCCCTCGTAAAGAAGCCCCTTATCGCAACGCACTCCAATTTCCGCTCGCTGTGCGGACATCCGCGCAACCTTACCGACGATATGGCGCGCGAGATAATCCGTCAGGACGGTATGATAGGTTTGAATTTCTATCCCAAATTCCTTAACGACGAGCCTTCCGATAGTGATATCGCCAGCATTTTGCATCACCTTGAGTATTGCATAGCCCTCGGCGGCGAGAATAATATCGGCTTTGGCGGCGACGTTGACGGCACCTCGGGCAAATATCCCAAGGGACTTGACGAAACTCGCTCCATTCACGATACCATTATTGAATATATGCTCTCGCACAACTACCCCGAGAGGATCGTACGCAAGCTCGCGGGCGAGAACTATTTGAATTTCTTGAAGAAGTATTTGTAAGGAAAAACGCCGAGGCGTTTTAAGTGCAAAGTGCTAAGTGCTAAGTGCAAAGTTGAGGATAATTTCCTCGCTTTACTCGGAAATTTTCATTTTATTGAAAATAAAATTGCTTAAGCAGCTTAGTTTCAATGCAAAACTAATTAAATAAAATTAAAATCGGAAGAAACGTACGCGTTTCTTCCGATTTTTTCCTTAACTTTGCACTTAGCACTTTGCACTTAAAAAAAGCGGCTTTCGCCGCTTTTTTATTAATAGTTCTTCGCCTGAAGCTTGAAGTATGCCTTGGGATGTGCGCAAACGGGGCACATTTCGGGAGCCTTCTTGCCTACGTGGATGTGTCCGCAGTTAGCGCACTGCCAGATGCAGTCGCCGTCGCGGGAGAATACGAGGTCACCCTCAACGTTCGCAAGAAGCTTGCGGTATCTCTCCTCATGCTCCTTCTCGATCTTGCCAACAGCATCAAAGAGGTATGCGATGCGGTCAAAGCCCTCTTCCTTTGCAACCTTTGCAAATTCAGCGTACATATCGGTCCAC
>JAZNOD010000030.1:0-7361 GCA_045580585.1 Eubacteriales bacterium | reverse complement strand
GGCTAAAAAATACGTATAAAAATCGAAATCCGTGAGGATTTCTACCTAAAAAGATCGCTTTCTTCATCCTTTTGGACGAAAAAAACGGTCTTTTTTTCTTCACTTATTTTTGTATTTTTGTTCTGCGCTAAATCAGCCCCTTTATTTTATAAATTGCTTTTTGCACCGCAAAAAGCTTCCTCAATTTGCGGCAACGCCGCAACATCATTACGGCGAAGCCGTATTTCACCCGACGAAATCGGATCACGCCGCAAACGCCCTCGGGTATTTTCTCGCCACCGCGCTTACGATAAAGTAGGCGGCTACGGCGTAAAGAATGCCGAGGAGCGAGCCGGCAAGCACGTCCGTAAAATAATGTACATAGAGATACAGCCTTGAAAAAGCTATCATCGCCGCCAAAACAAGCGCCGCCGCGCCCCATTTTTTGTTAAAGAGGAAAACGCCCATAGCGCCCTCGAACGCCGCCAGCGAATGTCCCGACGGAAACGATGCATCATGCGCCGTAACAATCGGCTCACGCACGGCTATAAGCGCCGCGTAAAGCTCATTCTCAAAAGGCCTCACGCGCCCGACAAGCGGCTTTATGCCGAGGTTTACGGTCAAAAGCCCGATAACGAGCGCAACGCCTATAACTGCGCCCATTTTGCGCGTTTTTCTAAAGCACAAAAAGATAACGGCAAGCACTATCCAAAACCAGCCCGCATCGCACAGATGCGTTATAAACGTCAAAAATCCGTCAAGAAAACCGCAGCGTATGCTCTGGATTCCGTTTATTACGGCATAATCAAGCTCATAGATCGCACTCATTTCGACTTCCTCCGCGCAAATACCCACTCACGCTGAACGCGGAAGTTAATAAAATACAATGCCGTGTCCACCACCATCTTCAAAAGCGTGGCTAAAGCGGGAGCCGCCACACCGAGCGTTTCGGTAAGCCATTTTACCGAGCCTGCGGAAACGAACATGACGGGTATCGCCAGCGCGTAGTATTTAAGGCAGGTCTTGAATACCGACTCGCCCGACCTAGACACCGCCTTGCGGTTGATGGAAAAATTGGTTATCGAGGACACCGCGCGCGCTATCGCCGTGGGGATAAGCACGGTGTATGCGGAAAGCGAGGGGGACAAAAACTTTTTGAGCAGATAAAACAGCAACAGATCCACCACGGTGGATATGCATGAGCTGCAAACGAATTTCAGTATGAGCGAATATATCCTTATGGAATCTATAACGGGGCGGAAATGCGAGGTCTGATTTTCCTCAATATAGACCGTTTCTATCTTTTGCTCCAGCCACGAAACGCCAAGGCGCTTCATCTCAAGGAGCATATTGGTCTCGTACTCGTATCGCTCGCCGTCCACACAGCAAAGCTCATCCATAAATCTTGACGGAATGGCGCGAAGTCCCGTTTGCGTATCGGAAATTCTGATACCGCAGAGCAAAAAGAACACCACCGAGGTCGTTTTGTTGCCAAAGTAGCTTCGCCTCGGCACGTGGGGAAGCGAAAAATCCCTTACGCCAAGCACGGGGCGGTCATTTTCCATCATAAGGCGGGAGCAAGCCGCAATATCCTCTACACGGTGCTGCGCATCGCCGTCGGCAGTCACTACGCCCGCGCGGTCGGTGCGGTTTTTGCGAAAATACTCAAACGCCGTTTTCAGCGCCGCACCCTTGCCGCGGTTAACGTCATGCTCAAGCAAAGTCACGGAAGGATGCCGTGCGGGATCGGGAAAAAACGCCCTTTTATCGGGTGAGGAGCCGTCGTTTATTACGATTATATCATCAAATCCCGCCGCCTCAAGCTCGCCTACTATCCTGCAAAGCTTTTCATCGGGTTGGTAGGAGGGTATGACAAGTGTTACACTCTGAGTAAAGCTTTTTTGTGCCATTTTATCCCCCTTTTATATCATTTCAGAAAAATTTTTCATAAAAAAGTACCACGCCAATACCACCGCGGCAAAAACCGCAAACCAAAAAAGCGTGTACTTCCAATTGTTTCCGTTATTGGGCGAGCCATTATTCATACAGAACACCCCCTTGTTTTATTTTATTATTATAACATAAATCGCAAAAAAGTCAAGTTTTACTTGAACATTCGCCCCTTTGGTTGTATAATGTAATTACGTAAAAGAGGAGGTGCAAAATGTCTCGGATTTTGAAAATAGAAGTCATTTCAGACGGCAAAAGACTTGTCCTTTGCGGCGGTTCGGGCGATTCTATCCGTCACATCCTTGCGCAAGCGGGCTTTTCCATCGGCGTTTGCGGGGGCGGAAGCTGCGGAAAATGCCGAGTGCGCCTCGTTTCAGGCAGAGTAAGCGAGCCGACGGACAGCGACGGCTGCGTGCTGTCATGCAGGGCAAAAATACTCTCCGACATTATTATATCAGAGTGCCCAAACACTCCCCTGCGCCGAATCTCAAGTAACGACGAGAAAAATGCCGTTTGCGGCACGCTCGGTATAGCCGTAGACGTAGGCACTACCACCCTCGCGCTTTCGGCATATGACCTGAAAACGAAAACACCCATCGGAATGCTGACTGCAAAAAACCCGCAAACCGAATTCGGAGCTGACCTGATATCACGCATCAGCGCATCGGAGAAGCATCTTGAAAACCTGACGGGAAGCGTGCGTGCCGCTCTCGGAAATATGGCGAACAGCCTTTGCGCGCGCGGCAGTATAAAGCGCGCGTCGGTTGCGGCAAACACGGTGATGAGCGAGCTTTTGCTCGGCAACGATCCCAGATATCTCGGTGACTCGCGCGCCGCGCTGAAGCACAAAAACGCCACTCACCTTATCGGCGCGGACGTCTGCTATGCCATGACGGGCATTTCGGCGGACGAGGTGATCATCCTTCCGCACATATCGCCCTTTGTCGGCGGCGACATAACCGCGGGAATTTTCGGTCTTTTCCCCGCACCGCCCGCAAAACCTTCCTTGCTGTGCGACCTTGGCACCAACGGCGAAGTCGCTCTGCTTGACGGCGAGCGCATTATATGCTCCAGCGCCGCCGCGGGGCCTGCGTTTGAGGGCGGCGGTATTGAATGCGGAATGGAATACAACACGGGCGCGATATCCCACCTTTCGTGGGACTCCAATATGCTGTCCATTGAGACAGTGGGAAAAAAATCTCCCGTTGGCATATGCGGAAGCGGAATTTGCGATGCTTTGGCATTTATGTTAACCCACGGCATCATAAAGCGCGACGGCAGCTTTGCCGAGCGCGCAGAGCTACCCGATGCGTTTGCCTCACGAGTGCGAAGCGGAAGATTTTATCTTACAGGAAACGTCTATATTTCCCAGCAGGACGTCCGCGCGTTTCAGCTTGCACGGGCGGCGATAAAGTGCGCCATCGGCGCTGTGTGCAAGGCGGCAAATGAAAAGCCGTCCGCCATATACGTGTCAGGCGGCTTTGGAAGCGGCGTTTTCGAAAAATCGCTAAAGGACCTATCCATTATACCCACCGACGCCGACACCAAGGCAATGGGAAACTCTGCACTCGCCGGTGCAGAACGGCTATTGCTTTCCCCCGAGCTTATCCACGCCGCGGAAGCTATCGCAAAGCGCGCAATCAGCATTCCGCTTGCGCTCTCGGACAGCTTTGGAGAGGACTTTATCAAACAAATAGATTTTGAATAAGCAAAGGCTTCGCAAGATAATCGGTTTGCGAAGCCTTTTATATATTATATTACGCTTTTACTGCGGTAGTTTCGGGAGCTACGGGGGTGCCGTCCTTGTCAGCGTCATTTGCCTCGGTCTTACTGTCAAGAACCGCGCCGCTGACTACGTCTATACGGTACTTATACTCGGTAGTCTCATTCTCAAATTCTACCTCGTAATACCATGCATCACCCTTGTGCTCAAGATCGCTCTCGACCTCGGCAACCTGATCGGCAGAAAATCCTGCGGCGGTAAGAGCAGCATTGATTGCGGCTTCTTTTCCAATAAGATTTTCAGGGCGCTCAACCTTACCGTGATGTTTATCATCATCGTCATCATCGTCATCATCGTCGTCATCAACTTCGACGTCGCTCTTGAGTATCTCACCCGTGGATGCATCTATCTTGTACTCGTACTCGGCAGAGCCTGACTCAAACTCGACCTCGTATATCATTACACCCTTTTTATAATCAAGCTCAACCTCTGCGCCCGTGACCTGTTCGGCAGTAAGCTCTGCCGCGCCAAGCGCAAGTGCGAGAACGGCATCCTTGCCGATATAGGCGGAATCGCTTGCGGTTCCGTTGCCCGTCACGTCATCGGGAGTTGTGCCCGTTGCGTCAAGCAGGAGAGCAAGCTCGTTGACGGTAAGAGCCTTAAGCTCATCAAAGGTGTGCGCACCGCCGCGGGTAACAAGCTCACAAATAAGTCTTGCCTTGCCGCTTGACATATTGTTTTCCTTTGCAAGAGCCTTTACAGCATCGTCAACGTCATCGGTGATGATCTGCGTCATAACTGCGGCATTGATGCTTTGAGCCTTGAGAAGCTCGGTTACGCTGTCGGTCAAGTGCTGGCGGAGAGTCTCTCCCTCGCTGCTCTTGGTATCAACCGTGATAAGCACGGAGTTTGCTTCTGCGCTGATGTATCCACCCTTGAGCATTTCGCCTATAATAGCTGAAACGGCGGTATCAACGTCCACGTTCTCAAGAACAAGTCCCTCGAGAATGCGCGTACCGTCGTCGTTTGTTGCAACTGCCTTTTTAACAGTGTCATTTTTACCGATAGAAAGCTCGATGCCGGGGTTTACGTCAATGGAAACGACCGACGTGATGGTGTCGGAGTTAAGCTGCATTCCTATAACGGCGCAAACGGCCATAACAAGCACAAGGACTGCGGCGATGGCGGACGCCCACTTTATCGGTGCAAATTTCTTTTTCATTTTAATAACCTTTCCTTCTCTCTCAACAGACAGGCAAGCAGAAAGCACCTTATTGTAATTATTAGGAGTTCTCGCCTCTATATCGGCGGACAGTCTCTTTTCGATATCTTCGTTCCTCATAATTCGTCTCCTTGTAATCTGTTTCTGAGTTTTTTCATTGCCCTTGAGTATTTGGAAAGCACCGTGGGCAACGGCATTTCCATTATTTGCGCTATCTGCCTGTGTTTCAGCTCTGAAACTGCGTGCAAAACGACGATCTGCCTTTCGTCCTCGGAAAGATACGTCATCGCCTCGCGTAAAACTATTGTGTCTAGCAGATTTTCACCCTCTGCCGCGCTGTCGGCGTGCCTTTCCCAATCCTCCTCGTTTTCAAGGATTCTTGAAGTGTGCCTCATGCGGTGCAGGCAGAGATTGCGCGTGATGGTAAGTATCCACGCCATCGGCTTTCCCTGCGGATGGTACCTACCCGCCTCGGAAAACACCTTGACAAACGTCTCCTGCATCATATCCTCTGCATCGTGAGAGTTTTTAAGAATTGAAAGCGCAAAGCCGTATACCGACGTTCTGCAGGCATCATATATAACGGCAAGAGCGTTATTTTCTCCCGCCGCAAGCCTCGCGAGTGCACTCTCAAGAAGGGCAGAGCGATCGGCATCTAATTTTTTTACAGATGTCTCTTTCTCCATTGCGACTTTTGCTCCTTTCATCAAGTTAATCCAGACGACGCTCTTTTTATTGCACTATTTTAAAAAATTTTCCCTGCCAGAGGTCATTTTCATACATTTTTTTGTCGATATCGTTTATTACAGCCGTTTTTTTGCGGCTCCACAAGGGCGCGGCAAGATCCTCGGCAAGTCCGTCGCCTGTTAGCCGACATATCACCGTGTCGGGCGGCAGATACGTAAGCGCTTCCGCTACGGTGCTGACGTACTCATCCTTTTCAAGCGGCAGATAGCCGCCCCCGATATATATATCGTACATCGGCGTTCCGCAAATCACGTGTAAAAGGTGGATTTTCACCTGATCGGGGCAAAGCGCGGCAAGGTCACGCACCGTACGCATCATATCAGCGCGGCTCTCGCCGGGCAGACCGAAAATGATATGCGCGCATATCTCGGCACGCGGCGCAATAGCGCGCAAGCGTCGATAGCCCTCGCAAAACTGCGAGAAGCTATGTCCCCTGCCTATCGCCTCGGCAACCGTGTCCGACGAGGTTTGAAGACCAAGCTCCACAGTCAGCACGGTCCTCTCCGATACCTCGGCAAGCAGCAAGCAGACTTCCTCGGAAAGGCAGTCGGCGCGCGTGGCGATATTGAGTCCCAAAACGCCATCGAAGGAAAGTATCTCATCATACGTGCGGCGAAGTACGTCCACGGGCGCGTAGGTGTTGGTGTGCGCTTGAAGATACGCTATACAGCGCGATGTATCCCATTTTGAGCTGAGCGATACACGCCCCGCCTCGTACTGCTCTCGGAGAGAAAGACCGCAAGGAATGCAATCCCCACTGCCGCGCCCCGAGCAGTAGATACATCCGCCGCCCGCGTCTATATTCGGGCAGGAAAATCCCGCATCAAGCGGTATTTTTGCGCATTTTGCGCCAAAACGGCGCCGCAGATAATATTCGTATGTGTAATACCGTTTGTTAGTGTCGCTGTTGACATACGGATTTGTTTGTGATTGTGTTTTTTTCATTTTCTCTTTGTAAAAAATCGAGACTGAAATCAGTCTCGATTAAATCAGTCTCGATTTTTATTTATTTTTCGAGGAGCTTTTCAAGTGCCGCCATTCTCGCACAGAGAGTCAGCACACGCATAGCCTCGGCAAGCTCGGAATCCGAGGGGTACGTAGGAGCAATACGGATGTTGGAGTCATCGGGATCAATGCCGTAGGGGTACGTCGCGCCCGCGCCCGTCAGCTTAACGCCCGCCTCAAGGCAGAGGTTATAGGTGCGCTTCGCACAGCCATTGGCAACGTAGAGACTTATAAAGTATCCGCCCCGCGGCTCGGTCCAATGGGCAACGCCCGTACCGCCAAGATCCTCGCGAAGGATCGAAATAACCGCCTCAAACTTGGGGCGAATAAGACCTGACAGCATCTTCATATGCGCGCGAATGTTCTCGGCACTTTCAAAATATCTGACGTGACGGATCTGATTTATCTTGTCATAGCCTATGGTCTGAACACCCATAATAGGCTTGATATGTGCCATGTTACGGTCAGAGGCGGCAAAAATAGCCACGCCCGAACCCGGGAACGATATCTTTGAGGTGGAAGCAAAGTAGAAAACGCTGTCCTCCGTACCCTCTGCCAGACAAGCATCGAATATATTAAGAAGCTCGGGCGCATCCTCGTAAAGCTCGTGAACGGCATACGCATTGTCCCAGAAAATTCTGAAATCCTTCGCCGCGGGCTTGAGTGCGGCAAAGCGGCGAACTACGCTGTCGGAGTAGGTAATACCGTCGGGATTTGAAAATCTCGGACAGCACC
>JAZNOD010000029.1:0-5032 GCA_045580585.1 Eubacteriales bacterium | reverse complement strand
GGACGTAGCGCCGAGCGGCAACGACCCCTACAATCAGGTCACCAATTTTGACGAGTATATGGCAAAGCAAAAGGCGTGGCTTTCCACCCTTCGCCCCTCGTCAAAGCCTTTCAGCCTTGCGATCTACCACATTCCGATATTGAACAAGCTCCGCAACACCACCACGATGGACTATGCGCCTCTGATGAATGCGCTTGGCTTCCATTTCGGCATTTGCGGACACAATCACAGTACCTCTTGGAAAGCCAAAGGCTCGTACAATTTGAACTTCCCGCAGATCATCGTGGGCGGCGACCCATACGCAAGCGACGTTACGGCGGCACGCCTGACGTTCGAAACTACCTCGACGGGCTCGAAAACGCTCGACGTTCGCGCGGCGAGCCAGTCGGGAACGTCAAAGATTGATAAGTCGATAACGCTTGAACGCACGACCGCCTCTCCCTCATCCGCAACCGTGGGCTTTGGAGGACGCGAGCAGCAGATAAGCATATCAAATACGGGACTTAGCTTCGCGACGAAGCCCGTCGTTCTTGAGGTGGGCGACCCCAAATACTACACCGTCTGCTTTGCAACCACCACCAGAGCAATGGCTTTCGTTGAATATACCTACAACGGCACCAAGTATCAGCAATTTGACAGCGTGTCGGGCGCACGGCGAACGTACGACCCATTACACACAATAAAGGTTCCAAAACTGCACCTCGACAACAACAGCTACCGCGTGGGCGCAATAGAATACACAAAATACGACGCACCGTACACCTTAAAACAAGGAACCGCATGTATCAGCGAGTCTTTCGCATTTGAATGTAAATCGTCATCCGACGAGGTGCGCGTCTTCAACGTTCCCGACCTCGTTTCCAGCGCATCCACCGACACCGACGAGGCCGTGACCGCCGCCGTCAAGGCGCTTGGCACAAATCCCGCGCTCATTATCGCAAACGGCGACTCGCGCGCCTCTGTATATGACGCCGACGCACTCGTTGCAATGTTTGACGGACTTGCCGACATCTCAGGCTCGGCGCACCCCGTACTTTACGTCCGCGGCGACCGCGACAATCTCGGCTATTACACCGGACAGCTCACAAGATACCTGCAAAACGATAAGTTCTATTATACCGTAGACTATGATAACTACACCTTCGTAGTACTTGACACCCTCGCTATCGCGGACACTCACTCCTCGCTCCTTATAAGCAAGAACTACCTTGAGACGCAAAACAAGTGGATAAGCTCGCTTGGCGCAAATAACTCCAAAACCACCGTGGTGATATCTCACATACCGCTTGATACCTACGATGCTGAATCGGGCTATAGTTGGCGCAAAACGCTTGAAGCCAAGGGCGCGGATATCTTCCTGTCAGGCAACGATACCGCAGGCAGCTTCGGCATCACCGTCACCGACAGCGAAGCCGTCTCGGTAGAGGGCGGCGGCTACAGCTCTTCCGATGCAACAGCAACGGTTGCAGACGTGCTTCTGACTCCAAACAGCGTAAACGTGCGCGTCCTTGATAACAATGGCGCGGTAATCAGCGAGCGAAACTTTACTCTTTCGAACGCAACCGAAACGGTCTCGCCAAATGCGGCGTATGCCGTCGCCCCCAAGGACGGCTCGGGACTTTACGTCAAAGGCGGCAAGCTTTACGGCGTGAAACAAGCCTCGACGGTTGCGGATATACGCGCCTCTCTTGCCAACACAAGCGGCATAAGCATCAGCGGCACGGGAACGGGCGCGACTATAACGCTCACCGTAGACGGCAGAGTGCTTGACACCGTAACGCTTACCGTTTTCGGTGACGTCGACGGTGACGGAAGCATCGCCGCAAGCGATTATATGGAGATGAAAAACGCTATCGTAACCGATATTTCTCCCGACGGCGTATACGCGTATGCGGCAGACGCCAACGGAGACGGCGAACTTACATCACTTGATCTGCTTCTTGTAAACTCATACATTTCGGGCGTTGTGAAAACCCTTGACTAATTAAACCTACGGGGTGAGCCAAATGCAAGATGCATTTGGCTCACCCCATTTATTTTTATTGTTTTAAGGCGTTAATTTTATTTTTATGTTGACACACAATGTTAAAAATGATATTATTAATGTAGATTATTATCATACTCAAAAAGCAAAGGAGAAAAGGCGATGAGATTGAAAAAGATCCTATCAGCATTTCTGTCAGCCCTTATGATCGTTTCGGCGTTCGTCGGCGTGGTAAGCTTTAGCGCGTCCGCCGCAAGCACGGTCGAGTTTGACGTTGACACCTTCGGCCTTAACAAAACGGGCACGAGCGAAAAAATAGATTTTCGCGCAAATCCCGCCGTTTACGAGGTCGGTGACGGCTATAACATCATTTGGGTAACCACCTTCTGCGGTACGGGCTACGTGAAGTACACCTACGAGGGCAAGGAATATACCGTTTACGACGAGGACGACGGCATTATTTGCACAAACGAGGACGTCCACACCGTAAAGGTCCCCCACGAGCATCTTTCAAATAACACCTACACCGTCTACTCCCAGGTCGTAACGGCAAATAACGCCTCGGGCGTGACGTACGGCACGACTATTTCCAGCGGCGAGATACCCTTCAAGGGCTACGACGGCTCGGGAACGGTAAACGTGCTTCAGATTACCGATACGCACGAGGGGCACAAAACCACACAGGCGGTTGTCAGAGCCCACAAGGGCAAGGACGTCGACATCGTCGTGTTCACGGGAGATATCGTAAACGCCCTGCCCAAGCGCGATGACATGCTTGACAAATTCTTCTCCCTTATGGCTAACGCCACGGGCGGACGCTTTCCGATAGTTTACGGCCACGGCAACCACGAAACTCGCGGCTCGTACGGCACTATGCTCCTTGAGTATTTCGAGACCAAGACGGGCGAGTTCTACTTTGATTTCGAATACGGCCCTCTGCACGGCGTAGTGCTTGATACCGCCGAGGATGCCGGCGACTCCTACGCGGGCTACGGCGGACTTGCAAACTGCAAGGAATACATTACGGCGCAGGGCGAGTGGCTCAAGACCGTAAAACCCCACAAGGATTCCGCATACAGACTTGCCATCTACCACATTCCGCGCCTCAACTCCCTTGCGGGCAAAACCGTAAATCTTGCCAATAATATGGCACACCTCGGCTTACAGCTTGGTATCTGCGGACATGACCACACCAACAGATTCGAGGAAAAGGGCAAAAACGGACTCAACTTCGAGCAGGTAGTGCTCGGTCAGGGTGTCGGCGGACTTTACGAGTTCAACGGCGATAAGATAAAATACGTTGCAACTAATACAAGCGGCTCAATAAAGATGAGTAAGACCTTTACCATCCAAAGCAAGTTTGGCGCAGTTGGCAAACCCAAAACTCCCACGTTCGGCTTGAATCAGAAAAACGAAACGAGGGGCGGCGGCTCAAACAAGGTCACCGCGGGCCCTACCGTTTTTGAAACGGGTGACAAATACTACACCATCGTATGGTCTACCTCGCTGTCGGGCGGCGCATACGTTGAATACAAGTTCGGCGGCAAGCTGTATCAGGTATACGATGAGGCGTGCGGATTTATCCGCACGACCGACACCGTCCACTCCGTAAAGGTGCCCAAGGCTCACCTTAACGGCAATACCTACCGCGTCGCGTGCTTCAATATGCGAGCAAACTCAGGCTACACCTACTCCCGCGGAAGTATGTCGGTAAGTGAATATTATAAATTCGAGAAAAACACCGCAACTACCGAAATTCCCATACTCGTTTGCCCCGACATCGGCGTTAACACCGCAGACGACGCGCTGACGCGCCTCTCTGCCGCGGTTGCCGCACTCGGAAGCAATCCCGCGATAATTTCCGTAAACGGCGACAGCGTTGCGGATATTGCCGAAATGAAGGGAATCGAAGGTGTTCTTCAAGCCACTCACGCCGCTTCGGGCGGAACTCACCCCGTTGTTTACACACGCGGTGCGGCTGAAATGAAGGGTAATTACGCATCTCGCCTCGGTTTTTATCTGCACACCGCCACAAACGAGCTTTACTACTCCTTCAACAACGCAGGCTACACCTTTATCGTGCTTGATAACGCCGCGCTTTGCGAGCATTGCGCACAAAATGCGGGCGAGCTTATTCTCCCCGATGTCATTCGCGAAAAGCAGACCGCTTGGCTGAATTCTCTTGAAATTGCCGAGTCGAATAAGATCGTCGTTATCTCCCACGAATCCGCCATCAATAACGAGTGGATGGAAATTCTCCGCGCCAAGGGCGCACCGATCGTTATCAGCGCGTGCAGCGGCGGCTTCTCCGTTGATGACACGCAGGGCGTTGTTAACGTTGAGGCGGGCGGAATGAAGGACGGAAAATATACCGTTTCCATGCTCACACTCAATGGCGATGGCGTATCCGTGAAGGCTGCCGACAGCACAGGCGCCGTAGTTTACGAACAGACACTCTCGCTTGCGGAGTTCCCCCGCGAGATAACTGCCAACACGACCGAAGTATCCCAGACCGCCGCAGCTCCCGACGAGGGCGGATGCGGTTCCTCTGTCGGCTTTGCGCTTGTTCCCGCGGCACTTACCGCGGCAACCGTATGCGTAAAGAGGAAGAAGAAGGACGATTAACGTTTTCATCGCCGCAGGGCAATAACGTACAGGGTGAGTCAAATACGTTTTGTATTTGACTCACCCTATGAATATTCCCGGTAAAATGCGTATATAATAATTACGGTCACGGCGAGGCGGCGATTCTTTTAGCAGATATCAAAAAATCTGCCTCAAGGGTATTGACAAAGCCCAAAAAGTATGATATAATTACTATACGCAAAAGCGTGGCTCTTTGTCTTGCCGGTGTGGCGGAACAGGCAGACGCCACGGACTTAAAATCCGTTGATACGAAAGTATCGTACCGGTTCGACCCCGGTCACCGGCACCAGAGAGGGAGCTGAGCTGGGGCGAAAATTCAATATCGCGGAGTGGAGCAGTTGGTAGCTCGTTGGGTAGGCGAGTAAAAAAGCGTCGGGGACGCGTTTTTACGAAGCCGAAACC
>JAZNOD010000028.1:0-2083 GCA_045580585.1 Eubacteriales bacterium | reverse complement strand
GATTTAACCATTCGCAAAACCTCTCTGCCTCGGCAGGTCTGCTTCTGTCACCGTTATGTATGCGAAAATATTTCCGAAGCAGCCAAAGTTTTGCGTGATACCTATATCGCCGCAGCAAACACGGGAAAGATGTCCATGCTCGGTCGTATGTTTACCATGCGAATGTCACCGATGACAGAGAAATTGGATATTATGTGCTGTATCCCCGTTGAGGATGATTATATCGGACAGGAGCGTCTGGAGTTTGCAGAAACACCGGCACTCTGCATCTATTATCGTGGCCCATACGAGGGAACAGGTACTGCCATTCGTGCACTTATGGAATATGTAAAAGAAAATAATATCGAAACCGTTGGCCCATTCCGCAACATTTATATGGAAGGTCCACCCAACCGTGGTAACCATAGTGAAGATTACATAACACAAATTGCCGTACCGGTTAAGGGGTAAATTCGCTTTTTCTTTGTCTACTGCGGTGCATTTTTGATATCTAAGTGAACAGATATATTCGCACATTTGGAAATAACAAAGCCGATGAGGAATCGTTTGATTTCTCATCGGCTTTACTTATAACCATATTTATTTGCAGTCTTTGCAAGAGTATTCGGGGACGGTGCGCTCGCCTGTGACCGATTCATAAAGCCTCCAGCCGCCTGCAAGGTTATAGCAGTCGTAACCGCTTCCTGTGAGAATACGGCAGGCAAGGTAGGAACGGAGTCCCGAATGGCAATGAACGTAGATAGGTCTGTCTTTCGGAATTTCATTTATTCTTTGACGCAGGGAGTCAAGCGGAATATTGACAAAGCCGTTAATTTTGCCGTTCATTACTTCATACGGTGTACGGGTGTCGAGCAAGAAAACGCTGCCGTGGCGGGGGAGATTTTCCACGTCGTGCCAGAAAAACTGCTTGAGTTTTCCGCTGACAATGTTTTCGGCAACGAATCCAAGCATATTGACGGGATCTTTCGCACTGCCGAAAGGCGGCGCATAGCACAGTTCGAGGGTGGTAAGGTCGGTGATCTTCGCACCGAAACGGATGGCGGTGGCAAGTACGTCCGTACGCTTGTCCACGCCGTCAAAGCCGACTATCTGCGCACCGATGAGCTTCAGCGTTTTCTTATCCCACAGCGCTTTGATGGACATCTGCGCCGCGCCCGGATAATAGGTAGCGTGAGAAGCCGAATAGGTGTAGGTCTTATCGTAATCAATACCTGCCAACCCGGCCGTCTTTTCGTTAAGACCCGTGGTGGCAACCGTCATATCAAAGAGTTTAAGTACCGCCGAGCCTTGGGTGCCGGTATAAACGCTC
Source organism: Eubacteriales bacterium (assembly GCA_045580585.1). Lineage (GTDB taxonomy): Bacteria > Bacillota > Clostridia > Oscillospirales > CAG-272 > CAG-390. The sequence goes on along the minus strand of JAZNOD010000028.1, from coordinate 774 downwards.
TCGTATCCCGCGATATTGTCCGCCGCAATTCTGCCTTGCTTGTTGGCAGGGCCTGCAAGAGGAATAAAGGCAGGCTTCTTTGTGATGAAATCCTCCACCTCGACCGCATCGCCCACGGCGTAAATATCGGGAAGGTTGGTCTGCATTTTGTTGTTTACAACAATGCTTCCGCGCGGATTGAGTTCTATTCCGCAGTCCTTTGCGATAGCCGTCTCGGGACGGACACCCACCGACATAATAATCATATCGGCGGTGATCTCGCCGTTTTGCAAAATGACGGTATTTCCGCTTATCGCCTTTACGCCGTTATTCAGGTGCAGATCAACGCCTTTGGATTTGATATAGCGATGAACGTCCGCCGCCATATCAAAGTCGAGGGGCGCTATCAGATGGTCGGCAAGCTCTACGATAGCCACCTTCAGCCCTGCTTCGGCTAAATTCTCCGCCATCTCAACGCCGATATATCCGCCGCCGATCACTACAGCCGATCTTGGTTTTGCTGTATCAATATAGTTCTTGATTTTTAAGGTATCGGGGATATTGCGAAGGGTGAAAACGTTACTGCCGTCAGCCCCCTCGATATTCGGTCGTATCGGCTCGGCACCCATAGACAAAATGAGGTTATCGTAGGCTTCTTCATAGGCTTCGCCCGTGCGAAGATTTTTGACCGTAACGGTTTTGGTATCGGGGTTGATTTTTCCCGCCTCATTGAGCACTCTGACGTCGATATTAAAACGCGCTTTGAAGCTTTGGGGTGTCTGCAAGGTCAAGTCC
>JAZNOD010000027.1:0-30379 GCA_045580585.1 Eubacteriales bacterium | reverse complement strand
TCGCAACCTACCTTATCTCTCCCACCTACGGCGTTGCCGATCCCTACCTCTGCATAGCTGATTTTGATTCTTATAACAGAATTCACGGCGCAATGTACAGAGATTACCTCGATCGCGACAGATGGACTCGTATGTCCCTTGCCAACATTGCCAAGTGCGGTTACTTTGCCGCAGACCGTGCAGTTGCTGAGTATGCCGACAAGATCTGGCACCTCAACCGCGTTCCCGTTCCCAAGACAGCTCCCGTAAAAGCTACCAGAGCAAAAACCAAAAAATAATCTCCGAAGGGGTAAATAGACTTAATGCTACCCGTATATTCATCTGAAATCGCCCAAAATGGCGTTATAATAAAAAAACAGTATGATAGGAAAGCCGCCGATACACTCGGCGCTTTCCCCTGCGGAGCAAAGGTCGTATTCACAGCAGAAGTGCCGAGAACTCTCGGCGCTTGTGCTGTTGTTATGCGCATTGCTCGCGATAATGGCGCGTGCGGTGAGGAAACTGTCGATCCGACTTGCCGCGACCTTCCATTTGAATTTACATCTACAAACTGGATCTACGATAAATACACTCTTACAATAGACACCTCACAGCTCTGCGATGGCGATGGTTCGGGGCTCTTTTATTATGAGTATCTCTTCCTTCGCGGTGCGGACACGCTGTTTTCAGATACATACGACAACCTTAATTTCAATCTTTCTCCGAGGGAAGGTCGTTTTTTCAAGCTCCTTGTTTACGAGAAGGGCTTCAAAACCCCATCGTGGCTTGACGGTGGAGTGATGTACCAGATATTCCCCGACCGTTTCTTCAAAGGCAAGGGAAGAACTAAATATAGCGCAGATGCCGAGCGTGTCAAAAAATGGACCGGTGCCGAGGTACAGCACGCACACTTCCGCGGTCAACCTGTAAAGAACAATCAGTTCTTTGGAGGAAACCTCTGGGGCGTTATCGAAAAGCTCCCGTATCTCGCCTCTCTCGGTGTGAGTGTTATTTATTTGAATCCTATCTTTTCGGCAAAGAGCAATCACAAATATGATACTGCAGATTATATGAGCGTTGATGGCGGCTTTGGCGGCGATACCGCGCTTAAAAAGCTTATCGAAGCGGCGCACGCCGAGGGTATCAAGGTGGTACTTGACGGCGTTTTCAATCACACCGGTGATGAAAGCGTGTATTTTAATGCCGCAAAAGATAAGGCCTCTGCATACCGCGATTGGTATTATTTCCATGAGGATGGAAATTACGAGTCTTGGTGGGGCATCAGCATATTGCCCAAACTTCGCCTTTCGAATCCCGATTGCCGCAATTATTTTACGGGCAAGGGCGGTGTAATAGAAAAATATCTCCTTGCAGGTGCGGACGGCTGGCGGCTTGACGTTGCGGACGAGCTTCCCGACGAATTCTTGTTTGAACTGCGCGAACGCGCTCATTTAGTAAACAAAGATGCCGTCATCATCGGTGAGGTTTGGGAAAATGCTGTTGAAAAGATTGCATACAGTAAACGCCGTTCGTATTTTAGGGGCAAACAGCTTGACAGCGTAATGAACTACCCCCTGCGCGTTGCTCTTATCGACTACGCAACCAATCGAAATTGCGCACAGCTTGCAAATACACTGACGGAGCTTTATGCTTCATATCCGCCGCAGGTTTCGAACGTTCTTATGAACATTATCGGCACGCACGACACGGAGCGCATACTCTCTATGCTCGGTGACCGTGAGGCTGTGGAGATAGCACGCCGCGAGCAGGATAATGAAAAGCTTGCCGCAATGCGCCTGTCCGATGAGGGGAGAGCGTGGGGCAAAAAGCTTCTCATGGTGGTTTCTGCTATTCAGTACACCGTTTTCGGATTTCCCTGTGTTTATTATGGGGACGAGCTTGGAATGGAAGGAATGGGAGATCCATTCTGCCGCAGACCTATGGCGTGGGATGCCGCAGACGAGGAATTGCTCGCGCACTATCGCGCGCTTGGCGAAATGCGAAAGAACGAGACCATCTTCAAGGACGGTGATTTCCGCGTAAGCCGTACCGAGGGCGGATATTTTGAGTTTGTTCGTACCAAGGGAAAGAGCTGCCTGAAAGTGGCGGCAAATCTGTCAGATGATGAGCAGATCTGCAAAATGGATGGCGCGTGGAAGGATATTTATAATCAAAAGCGAGGAAAAGGCAATCTTACGCTTGGCGTAGGAGAGTTTTGCGTGCTTACGTACAGAGGGCAGTAATGGGAATTTTAGATATCTTTAAAAAGAAAAAAGACCCATCAAACAAAAAGTATCGCCTTGAAATGGCAGAGCGCATTTCGGGACAAGCTATAAAGTACGTTACCGAGCGCCGAAATGACGTCGAAGAGGTTATAGGCAAGGGCGGTTGCATGAGCCTGCATAACGGCGAATTCATCGTTTTTTCTTCCTCTGACACAGTTTTTCGCTGTAAAGCCGAAGAGCTTGAAGCATGGGAACTTCTCTCAAAGGACGGCGTTGTGCTTACAGGTCCCGACATTGAGCACGGCGGCGAGGTTCGCACCGTCATTGCATTCTACGTTTATTACAGGAAATAAAAATAAGCGTTGTGCCGCGGCACAACGCTTATTTTTATTTCCTTACCTTCCGCTTGATTTCCTGCGGAACTTTAGGAGAGGCGAATTTTTTGTCAAGATACTTCGTAAGCAATGGCGATACTTTCATAGTACGGGCACCCTCGGGGCAGTATTTGACGCAAGCGCTGCAACGAATGCAACGGCTTTTGTCTACCGCGGGGCTTCCTGCGGATATTGCACCCATGGGGCAGACCTCGTAGCAGGTGTTGCAATAGCTACACTTCGAGGCATTGAAAGCGGGAGTAGAAACAGCCATATTCATTATGGCTCGTGACGGAATTATCTTTGAAAGCCCTGCCATTATGGGGGCTGGCGGTATTTCGCCAACGGGATCACGCGCGGCGGTAATCAAAAATTCACCGAGCATATCAAGACTGTCGGGAAGCTCCTGCTTGATGTGCGCATATTGAGCGAGAGAATGCTCAAGAGGGCATATCATAATACGGAAAAGAGGAGTTTCGCATACGTCAAACAATTCAGCCGCTTCAGATGGTGCGGCACCGACACCGCATGAGCCGTAGCCGAGAATCAAAGCAGAACGCGGAGCAAAAAGCTGAGCCGCTGTGAAAAAGTCAACTACGGGACGGGGAAGATGAAAGGCATATACGGGCAAAATAGCAAGCAAAAGATCTGCGTGCAGTTCAAGCGTAGTTGCAGCCTCTCTGTCGTCTGGGTTAGTGATGTCAAGTACGTCCGCGGCATATCCCGCGCGGCGGTAAAGAATGGTTGCCGCATCCGCAAGGTCCGCGCAGCCTCCCCCCGGGGAAAAGGTTATAATGAGAATTCTTTTTTTGTTTCTTTTTACATCCATTTTTTAACTTGCCTGAATGATATCAGTCAAAGTATCCGAGGCGGTAGAGAAGCTCTGCGTTAAGAACGGAGCCGCCTGCTGCGCCGCGAAGGGTATTGTGGGAGAGTCCCACAAATTTATAATCAAAGAGTGTGTCAGGACGCAGTCTGCCTGCGGTGATGCCCATGCCGCCGTAGATCTCACGGTCTACGTGGCACTGAGGACGGTTATCTTCCTCAAAGTAAGTGATGAACTGCTTGGGGGCAGAGGGAAGCTCAAGCTCCTGAGGAAGTCCCTTAAACTCAGCCCAACGCTGAAGTATTTCTTCCTTGGATGGCGTTTTTTCAAAGCTCATAAATACAGCGGCAGTGTGACCGTTGGTAACGGGAACGCGGATGCACTGGGTCGTGATAAGGGGGGCGTCAGCCTTGACGATAACGCCGTTTTCTACCTTACCCCAAACGCGCAGGGGCTCCTGCTCGCTCTTTTCTTCCTCGCCGCCGATGTAGGGAATAACGTTGTCGATCATCTCGGGCCATTCGTTGAAGGTCTTGCCCGCGCCCGAAATAGCCTGATAGGTGGTAGCAACTACCTGCTTGATACCAAATTTACGCAAAGGTGTGAGCATAGGAACGTAGGACTGAATGGAGCAGTTGGGCTTTACGGCGATAAATCCGCGGGAGGTGCCAAGGCGCTTCTTCTGTGCCGCGATAACCTCAAAGTGCGAGGGGTTGATCTCGGGTACTACCATGGGAACGTCGGGAGTCCAACGGTTGGCGCTGTTGTTGGAAACAACGGGAAGCTCGCACTTTGCGAAAGCCTCTTCCATAGCAACTACGTCAGCCTTGGGCATGTCGACTGCGCAAAGAACGAAGTCGCAAAGCTCAGCTATTTTCTTGGCGTCAGAGGCGTCAAGAACGATCATGGATGCGAACTTCTCGGGCATGGGGATATCAAGCTTCCAGCGTGCGCCGACAGCCTCAGCGTAGGTCTTGCCTGCAGAGCGCGCAGATGCCGCAAGGCAGGAAACTTCAAAATAGGGGTGGTTATCAAGCAGTGTCAAAAATCGCTGACCTACCATACCGGTAGCACCGACGACACAACATTTCTTCTTGTTCATGGTTCTAAACCTCAACTTTCAAATAGATAAGTATATAATATCACAAAATGCACAAAAAAGCAATATATATTTGCATTTTTCACCGATTTATTCCGATTTCATTTTAATTGCTTCGGAATATACCTCGTTTTTTGGCAGACCTCGCTCCTTTGCAACAGTTTTTATTGCATCTTTCATAGCAAGTCCCTCGGAAATATAGTATTCGAGATGCTCGGTTATGCTCATTTGGGAAGTTGTGGTATTGCTTTTTTTCTCCGCACCTTCAAGTACAAGTACGTATTCACCGCGAGGCTCTTTTTCTTTATAATATTCCACCGCCTCAAAAATTGTCATGCGCAAGGATTCTTCGTTGAGCTTGGTAAGCTCACGGCAAAGGGATAAGTGCCGTTCTGCACCGCATATGGCGAGCAGGTCATCGAGAGTTTTGCGTAGCTTATGAGGAGCTTCATATATTATTTGCGTGCGCTCCTCTGACGCAATGGCGTTGAGTCTTTCGCGGCGTTCCTTGGATGAGGTGGGGAGAAAGCCTTCGAAGCAAAATCTTCGTGTGGGTAGGGCAGAGAGAGTGAGAGCTGTTATTGCGGCGCACGCACCGGGAATGGATGAAACGGGGATATCGCGTTCAGCGCATAGGCGCACAAGATCTTCGCCGGGATCCGATATAGCAGGGGTGCCCGCATCGCTGATAAGGGCGCAGGATTCTCCTGCGGCAATGCGGTCAGCTATCTCTGCTCCGCGCGATGCCTTGTTGTGCTCGTGATAGGAAACAAGAGGGCGGTGAATTCCAAGGCGTGAGAGAAAAAGTCCGGAATTTCGGGTATCCTCGGCAGCGATGAAATCCACCTCTGATAGTACCTTTATACCGCGTTCGGATATGTCAGCAAGATTTCCGATGGGGGTGGCTACAAGATACAGCCTGCCTCCCTCAACTTTATTTTTTTCCATTTTTGCACTCCTTTTGAGTTACTTGAATAAAATAATAAGGAAATAAAAGAAAGGTTTTGTGATATGGCAATAAGGGTATATATCGATCAAGGACATAACCCCGTAAACCCCAACGCAGGTGCGGAGGGAAACGGTCTGCGCGAGCAGAATCTCGTGTATGAAATAGGAAGGGAGCTTGCGGAGGATCTGCGCGCAAACGGTAATTTTGAAGTCAGATTATCGCGCCCGACGCCTGATACGCAGCTTGGAAACAGCACCTCGTCAAGCTTGCGCATAAGGGTAAATGAGGCGAATTCATGGGGGGCTGATTATTTTATAAGTCTGCACACCAACGCATCTACGTCCCCCGCCGCGAACGGCAGCGAAGCACTTGTGTACTCATCACCTTCTCGCGCGGCAAGCCTTGCCGCGGATATACTCGAAGGTCTTACCGAAGCGACGGGCTTGCGTAATCGAGGAGTAAAGGTGCGTAGCGGACTTTACGTGCTTCGAAAAACTAACATGCCCGCGGTGCTGGTGGAGCTTGGCTTCATCTCAAATCCCGAGGAAGCCGCACTTATGCGAGACCGACCCGAGTTGTTTGCAAGGGGAATATACAACGGAATAGTGGAATATACAGGAGTTTGAGCAAAAAAGCATCTAAACACATTAGATTCAAAATCGTGTCTTTTGGTAGATGTTCGTCTAACTGATTAGATTGTAACCTAAAAATCATCAGAGATTATTAGATTTATGTCTAATCCGATGCGGCTTATCTTGAGTTTTTACATTTCTAATCGCCTATTTGATGCTTGCGCATCAAATAGGCGTAATTTTAATTTACTCTTGTTTTATACCGCACATGCGCAAGAATTCTGCCTCATCTATTATCGGAATAGATAGTTCCTGCGCCTTTGTCAGCTTTGAGCCTGCGTCAGCTCCCGCCACGACGTAATCGGTCTTTTTGGAAACAGAGCCTGCGCTTTTCCCGCCGCGCTCCTTTATCATTGCGGCGGCATCGCTGCGCTTTAGTGTGGGGAGCGTTCCCGTAAGCACAAAGGTCTTTCCTGCAAGGCGGTCATCAAGCTGCTTGGCGACTGCCTCGGTGAGAAGCCCTGCATCTATCAGACGGCGGCAGAGCGCGATGTTGGATTCGTGCGAGAAAAAGTCGGTAACGCATGCGGCGGTTACAGCTCCGAAATCTTCAATGCCGCAAAGCTCGTCAACGCTTGCATCAAAGCATGCTTCAAGCGTGCGGTATTTTGCCGCAAGCGCAGCGGAAGCAACTTCGCCGATATTACGGATGCCGAGCGCGAAAATGAGACGTTCGAGTCCTGCCGCCTTTGAGCGCTCGATGGCGGCGATAAGGTTGGATGCCGAGAGCTCGCCCATGCCTTCAAGCGCGGCGACGTCATCGGTATTCAGGGAGTAGAGATCGGCGGCATCGTGTATCAGTTCGGCTGAAAGCAAAAGCTCTACTATCTGCGGTCCAAGACCTTCGATGTTCATCGCGTTCTTGGAAGCGAAATGCTCAATACTGCGTGAAAGCTGTGCGGGGCAAGCGGCATTTGTACAACGTATTGCCGCGCCGTCGCCCGTGTCAGTTTCGTCTCTGCGCACGCTCTCTCCGCATGAGGGACAAATGGTGGGGATCTCAACGGGACGCTCGTTGCCCGTGCGTTTTTCCTTTACAGGTGCGACGATTTCGGGGATGATATCTCCCGCCTTGCGCACGAGGACGGTATCTCCGAGCATAACACCCTTTTCGGAAATAAAATCATAGTTATGGAGCGTCGCGCGCGAAACGGTAGTTCCCGCAAGTCTTACGGGTTCAAGAATAGCCGTGGGAGTAAGCACGCCGGTGCGTCCGACGGCGAGACTTATATCTACCAGGCGTGTTGGCTTTGTTTCGGGCGGATATTTGTATGCGACAGCCCACTTCGGTGTGTTAGTACCTTCACCGAGAATAGTGCGCCCCTCAAGCGAATCGAGCTTTATCACCGCGCCGTCTATGTCGTAGGCAAGTGAGTCTCTCGCGTTACCAAGCGCGCCTATCTGCGCAAGTATATCATCAAGTGAGGAAAGAGTGCGTCGCTCCGCAATAACGGGGAATCCGAGCGCAGCCAAGCGGTCAAGTGTTTCCGTGTGCGTGGCGGCGCTGTGACCGTCAAGCCAAAGCGCTCCGCTTTGAAGATTGAAAACAAAAATAGAAAGTCTGCGCTCGGCGGCAATCTTTGGGTCAAGCTGGCGAAGTGAACCTGCGGCGGCATTTCTCGGATTTGCGAGAAGCGATTTTCCCTGCGCCTCGCGTGCGGCATTGACGGAATTAAAAACGCTCCTCGGCATATATACCTCGCCGCGCACGGTCAGTGTCAATGGCTCATCAAGGCGAAGCGGAATTGAAAAAATCGTTTTTATATTCTGCGTAACGTCCTCACCCGTCGTACCGTCTCCGCGAGTTGCGCCGCGCACGAGAATACCGTTTTCGTAAACGAGCGAGACTGAAAGACCGTCGATCTTTGCCTCAACGGACCACGCCGCGTCAGTTACTCCTGCCTCTGCGAGTGTTGCGGCGGCTTTCTCATAATAATCACCAAGCTCATCGTAGGAGAATACGTCTGAAAGGGAGTTCATCACGGTATCGTGAGTTACCTTTTTGAATTTATCAAGCGGTTCACCGCCCACTCTGTGAGTGGGGGATGTGGGATCTGCGTATTCGGGATGTGCTTGTTCAAGCTCAAGAAGCTTGCGGTAGAGCATATCGTATTCATAGTCCGATATCTCCGGGGCATCGTCAACGTAGTATTTTTTAGCATGGTATGAGACCGTGGCGCGCAGAGCCTCAAGTTCCTTTAAAATTTCGTTTTTTTCCATAAACTCACCTCACGGTTAATACATACTTATATTATATCACCCCGAATGTCCAAAGTCAAACAAAAATGCTGTTTTTTGGCGCGATAAGGCACGCTAAAACCTCAAGTTCCCGTCTCAAAACACTTCTTTGAAACAGCAAATGCCAATTTTTAGTTATATTGCACAAACTTCACAAAAAAATCAAAAAAAATCTAAAAAACCTATTTATTTTTCACAAAAAGTGTGCTACAATATAAGTGTAATACGATAGTGGAGTATTACAGTTTATGACAGGAGGACACATAAATGAAAATCACAGTTGTTGGCAGACAGATGAGCATTCGCGATGATCTTCGTGAGCTTGCCGAAAAGAAGCTTTCAAAGCTTGACCGTTATTTTGACGGGGAGGGCAAGGCAACGGTGACCTTCAGCCGTAAGAGAAATCGTGAGAATATAGAGATCACTATTTCCGCGGCAAATACGCTGTTCCGTTGTGAAACTGATGATGAGACCTTCCGCACAGCCATCGACCGTGCGATAGATACCATTGACCGTCAAATACGTAAAAACAAGACACGCCTTGAAAAGCGTCTTAAAAGATCTGCGTTTGAGGATATCGGCGCACTCCCTGTTGATCCCGTAGAGGCGGATGACGGTGATTTTGAGATTCGCCGCAAGAGCTTCCCATTCAAGCCGATGTCACCCGAGGAGGCGATCTTGCAGATGAATCTTCTTGGTCACTCCTTCTTCGTCTTTATTGACGATGTAACCGAGGACACGTGTGTTGTATATTCCCGAAAGGACGGTAATTACGGTCTTATAGTTCCTGAAAAATAAGAAATAATAACGGGGCTGAGTTGATCTCAGCCCCATATTTTATTTAACTAATGATATCAGCTCGTGTGCAGATTGGTATCTCCCCACGTTTGTTTTACATCCCATAACTATTGCTATATATGTTTTGCCGCCCTTTTCAAACACAGCGCACAAGCAATGTCCGGCGTTATCGGCAGTTCCTGTTTTCAAACCGAATACCGCGGGGTGGTAGAAATCCCCCCCTTTGTTAAGCAGGAGATTGCTGTTTACCCACGTGGATTTACTTCCGTCTGTGTACGTTACGGTACGACGGTACGAGGACGTTATTTCAGTTATCGTGGGATAAGTTTTGAGAACATGTGATGCTATCAAAGCCAGGTCATTGATCGTAATGTAGTGTAACGCACTTGGCTTGCCCACGGGATTCATAAAGTTAGATGATACTGTGCCTATTTCTCTGACGTAATCGTTCATCAGCTCCGTGAAATAATCGAGTGCGGCGGTGTTCTCCATTTGCGGATCCCCCGAAACGTGTCTCGCGACGTGAACGGCTATGGTGTACGCCGCATCACTGCCGGATGGGAGCAGGAGGGCGACGAGCATATCTTTCAAGGTCAATTGTTTGCCCTCTTCAAGATAGGCTCGGCTCAAAGCAAGGTTTACAAGGTAAAGCTCATCCCCCGTGGTGAGTAGCGTGTCTTCGGGTAGGTATTTGAGTGCGGTTGCGGCTGTAATTAGCTTTGTTATACTAGCCGGCTCTACACGGTGATCTGTATTCTTTTCACAGATCATTTTGAGAGTGTCTGCCTCGTAGAGCCCGTAATATGGGGCGGATATATTTATAGATGGGTTTGAGATTCCGCCGCAGCGAGTGCAAACGTTGTTTGAAAAATCGTGGCTTAACGCCGGAAAATATGTTGGTGCTATCAGCGTAGTGCGGCATTCTGAACATTGCGTGCTTTCCGAATATCCGCGCAGGGTGCAGGTTGCATCGGCTCCTGAAACGCGCACGGGGATATGCTCTTTCAGGGGTGACGTGGTGTAGTCTGACAGAATAGTGCCGCAACGAGAGCATTCACTGTGTTCTGACATACCCATGGTGACGCAGGTGGACTGAGTGGCGGCGACGGTGACGGGGGAATGCCCAAGAGCCTTTATCGTATCGGGTGCTTTAATGATGACGTTACATACGGAACACTCTATACTCTCCGTATATCCGTCTTCCGAACAGGAGGGAGCAAGCCCTTTTACAGTTTTTTCCGTGTGTCCTGTTGCGGGGATGACTTGTTCTTCCGTAATAACCGCATCACATCGCGCGCAGTAGGAGCTGTCTGTTTTACCGTCTTTTGTGCAAGTGGGATTTTTGCCGTTTTTTGTGACAATATCATGCCCGAGCTTGCTAAGCGTTTCTGCTTTTTTGATCACTTCATTGCAAACGGAGCATATCTCGCTTTCCGTGCATCCGTCTTCTGTGCACGTAGCGGCCATTGAGGGTATTGTTTTGATGGTATGACCGCTTGGCGGGATATCCTCTGACGCTACTATCACAGCATCGCAAACTGAACAAACCCTGCTTTGGCTATATCCGCTTTCAAGGCACGTGGGGGCTTTCCCCGCTACCTCGGTTTCGGTATGCCCAAGTGCTTTCAACTCTTGAGTTTCGATTAATATAGCATTACAAACCGAACACACTGCTCCTTCTGTGTACCCTGCTTTTGTACATGTTGGCAGAATGCCATCTACCTTGTAGGGAGTATGCTCCGCAAGCGCGATAAGCTCATTTTGCGTTTCACCGCACGCGCAGGTGCGCTGTCGAGAGCCTTGTTCCGTGCATGTAGATTCCGTTATCGTTACCCATTCTGAAAATTCGTGGATGTGAGTGCTTTGAGCTCCGATAAGCTCGTTTGTCGCGCTGCACCCGATGAGCAAGGAGGAAAGTAAAAATATAAAAATGATAAAAACCAACGCCGTCAACCTGTTTGCCGTGCTTTTTTTAGCGTTCATGCGTATCTCCAAAGATAATTTTTCATACAAGACTATATTATATAACTTTTCCAAAAAAATGTCAACATTCGGAAATTAGTATATTAATTTCGTGTTTGTTGACATTTTTAATGCTTTTTGGACATAATAATATAAAAAAGTCTTGCGGTGAAGAAAATGAAATCAGGAAAAATAAAAATAGTTGTTATTGCGTCGGTGGTGATAGCTGTTGCCGCCGTTTCTGCGGTCGTAATAAGAGAAAACGCCCTTATTAAGAGCAATCTTGCGGCTGCAAGACTTGCTCGCTGTGATCTTTCGGATGCGGCGGCAGAAATGGCAGAGGCAGCCGAGACGCTGCTTAGTGATGAAGATGCTGTTTATAGATTGTCGATGGCTGCAGGGGCGGCTATGGCACATATGTCACGCGCACAGCTTAAGGGGTGTGAGAGGGCATACACGCTTATAGACAGTCTTGTGGAGCGAGCGCGTGGGGGAGAGGATATAGCGTTTTTCTGTCAGTCGTTTGCTCGGGCTGTATCTTGCGCGGAAACGGACGGCGGTAAAGCTCTTTGCGACCTGCTTCAAACAGAGCAGGCGCAAGCAATGCTGTTTCGAGAGCAGAGCGCAAACGGCGATTTTCTCTGCCTTCGCGGGCTTGGAGATGGAGGAAAAACTCAGGCAGAACGTACGGCACGCTCGTTTTGTTGCGCAAACTGTAAGCTTGGGTTGTGCGACTCCTATGGATTTCCGCCAAGTTATGTGTTTACGGGTAAGAATGTGTATATAAGCCTGACTTATGACGGCGAACGAGTTCTAGAATATTGCTTTGACAGAGACGTTGATATGTCGCGAGACATAGGGCAGAAAAAGGCACTTGAGATTGCGCTTGGCGTATTGAAAGGACAAGGGCTTAATGTGCCGAACGAAAATTTTACCGTTTGCTCGAATGATGGGATATATAAATTTTATTGGAGTGACAGCTCGGCAGGACGTGAGCTTGTTATAGCTGAGATCTATGCAGACACGGGCAGACTGCGCCGTTTTAGTGCTTTGGAATATTATAGAAGCCGATAAAAACTCTTTTGAAAAATCTTTTTTTCAAAAACTGACAAAAAAGTGTTGACAAATCCTTTTAATTGTGATAATATATATGGCGTCCGCGTGACTCATTAGCTCAGACGGTAGAGCACTTGACTTTTAATCAAGGTGTCCGGAGTTCGAGTCTCCGATGGGTCACCAAAGCAATCTTAAACAAAGTCCCCAAGAAGTCTTCTTTCTTGGGGGCTTTGGCTTTTCTAAATACTTACGCTAACAACGGAATATCATTTTATCGAGAGCAATATTGCAATTACGCAGTATTGCTCTTTTTTTATTTCTTCCGTACTTTCAGTTTCAAAAGATTTCCCAATAGTTCTTCAAAAGTCAGTTCATAAAAATCACTATTATGTCGAATGCAGAAATTCCGACAAGCCAAGTCAAATCGTTCAATAGTTGCACTATTCTTATTAAATGCGTTAAACCTCTTTGCAATCTTGTCAGTAAATTTGTGGTCGTATTTTTCATATTTATATTCTTTTTTATGTTCCGTACCAACAAAATCTACCGCAGATAACAGAGGACTTATTATTCCTCGATAATTCTTGTTTTCGGTTGTATCGGGAATGATGTTGTTAACGATATAATTTATAATCTGCTTTTTATCTGTGTAGTCTTTTCTAAAAATACAAATTCGTCCCACTTTGTTATTGGAAACCTCGGCTATAACAATAATCCGAATAAGTTTCCCATTAAGTTTTGCATCTCTTTCTGTAATCTCTACGGGGACTTTTAGTTTTTCCGTTTTGAATGTATATCTTGCTCGTCGTAATATTTTTAACATTCTTATAGCAGTACGATTGCTACCTAACTCCAATTCTTTTTGGAGCATAGCAACTGTTGCTTTCTTTCCGTATTTAGCCACAAGCCATATTGCCAAAAACCATTTATACAACGGTGTGTGCGAGTCTTGAAAAACCGTACCAGATGTTACGGACATTTTATGACCGCACTTTTTACACTTGAATTTTATATCTTCTGTTTTCCAAGCCTCGTTGTTTTTACAGTGAGGACAGATAAAACCATCTTTCCAGCGTATATTTGCAAGATACTCTCGGCACTGCTTGTCAGTACCGAGGGTATTTTTTAATGTTATCAAATCCATAAGCCACACCTCCTACTACTTTATTTTATCATATCATTTTAGTTCCGTCAAGTGCACCGAAAAGACGGTGGTGGTTACTTCTATTAGACAACAACCACTATGGGCATTTCGGATTGTGCGTGACAATAACTGTGCACGAGTTCTGTCAACTGCATATCGAACTAACCAACGGTTGTGTCACTGAAATCGATTTCAAAAACAATAATTCGGAGGTTAGACACTTATGCAAGAAATAGTCATCAGTAAAGAACTTGCTCGTCAGTTCGCTTATGACTGCTTCGATGTCATTGTTCGAGAAATACAAGAACAAGATGACAAGGAGGCGGAATGCGATATGGAAAAGCAAGCGGGATAGTCCTACTTATCAAAAAATCAAACTGTATTTATATCAATAATTCAATTATTAAAATTCAGGAGGTAATCACAATGAAAAAATCCAAAAACACAACTTTCGAGAGGGCATTTAATTCTCTGCAAAGAAAACTAATTGCAGAAATGCTTATCAACAACGATGTAGAAAAAGTCAAATACATACTCTGCTCCTATAAGGTGCAGTACACAGACGATTTGGCAGTAGAAATTAAAGCCAAATATGGCAAAAAGTAATAATCAAGATATGTAATAAGGAGACTAATAATTATGAGCAACAAAATTCACAATTCAAATTCCAACATTCACACATCAGTTGAACCAACCATTGATAGCGAAACTGTAAGAGCAGAAGCACCCGAAATATTAGAAGCATTGTATAAAGCAATGAATGAATATTATAGACGAGAATTATCGAGAAAAATCAAAGAAGGCATACGAAAAAGCAAGGAAAGAAAAGCCGCCTTGAAAAATACTAACACGAAAGAGACGGAAGGAGTATAAAGGATATGAAACTCTATGATTTTATTACACACTTTCACGGGGTTAAGGCTGTAAAAGACAATGAGTATATGGCTTTGTGCCCTGCTCACGATGACCACAATCCAAGTTTATCTATCGGGCTTTCGCCCGATCGTGAACGGATACTGTTACATTGTTACGCTGGCTGTGAAGTCAAAGACATATTAAACAGCGTAGGACTAACCGTAAAAAATCTATATATAAATGAGAAAGGAAACAATATTATGAAGAAAACCGCTTACACTTATTACAATGCGAATGGCACTATCGCCTACACCAAGACCCGTACTGACTATAAGGATGGCACTAATAAAAGTTTCATTTTTAATCAACCAGACGGCACTAAGGGTATCAAAGATGTTCGGCACGAACTTTACAATCTGCCTGCCGTTCTCTCGGCTACAAAGGTATATTTTGTAGAGGGCGAGAAATGTGCTGACGCAGTTATCAAGAAGGGCTTTGTTGCTACTACGCTTGATACGGGAGCAAATTCCTCTTGGTATGCTCATTATACAGAATACCTAAAAGATAAAGAGATTATTATTCTTCCCGACAATGACAAGCCCGGTATGAACTACGCAAAAAAGATCTTACAGAACGTGCCTACCGCCCGAATTGTAAAACTGCCCGACCTTGCGGAAAAAGGAGATATTTACGATTGGCTCGCTATGGGTCATACTATGGCAGAGGTTGACGAACTGCCTACATTTGAAATTGCCGAAGATATTACTATAACAAGCCATAGTGATAGTGGGAACACAGGTGACTTCAAAAATGAAACACAGGCAGAAACCATAATTCGCCTTGTGGAAGAAAAAGATACTATCCTTTTCCACGATACCGCAAAAGACCCCTATGCCGCCATTATGATTGACGGACACCGCGAGGTATGGTGTATCGACAACGGCGATTTTAATACTTGGCTCAATAGTTTGTATTATTCTGCCGAAAAGAAGCCTGCCAAAAAGGATAGTCTTTCACAGGCAAAAGAGGTATTGAAAGCAAGGGCTGTCTTTGAGAACACAAAGGCAATTCCGCTTGATACCCGTGTGGCACAGTTGGATAATGCCTTTTGGTATAATCTCAGCAATGACGATTGGAACGCTGTCAAAATCACAAATGACGGTTGGGAAATCGTTGAAAATCCCCCAATACTGTTTAAGCGTTTCCGACATCAAAACTATCAGTTTAAGCCGAGTACAGAGGGCGATATTAGACGGGTCTTAAAATACATAAATTTGCAGGATAACCACACAATGTTTCTGTGTTGGCTGGTCTGTTGCTTCGTGCCGAATATTCCGCACGCAATGCCGATTTTCTTCGGTGAAAAAGGTGCAGCCAAAACTACGGCTTGTACCTTGCTGAAAAAGTTGATTGACCCCTCTGCACTTGAAACATTAACAATTCCCAAAACTTCTCGCTCGTTAGCGGTAAATCTGCAACAGCATTGGTTTTTGCCGTTTGATAATGTTTCCCGAATTGACGAGGAAACAAGCGACACCCTATGCCGTGCCATTACAGGTGGCGGTATTCAGCAAAGAAAACTGTTTACCGATGCTGACGATTATATTTTTACATTCCAAAAGTGCTTGGCTCTTAACGGAATTAACAATATAGCCAATCGTCCCGACCTGCTTGACAGAGCCATACTGATTGAACTCTGTCGCATTGATGAAAGCAACCGCCGAGAACTGTCGGAACTGATGGCGGACTTTGAAAAGGACTTGCCTTGTATCTTGGGCGGTATCTTTGATACGCTGTCAAAAGCAATGAGCCTGTACCCGACAGTTAAACTTGACACACTACCCCGTATGGCAGATTTTGCCCGTTGGGGCTATGCCATAGGCGAAGCCCTCGGTGGTCTCGGTAATGAATTCCTTGAACAGTATAATGCTAATCAAGGCAAGAGAAATATCGAGATTTTGAATACCGATATTGTTGCCACATTGGTAGTTGCCTTTATGAAAAACAGAGCCGAGTGGACAGGCTTAATTTCCGAACTGTATAATCAGTTGTCGGCAATGGCTCCGCAGTACGGTATCAACAGCAAAGGCAAGGAGTTTCCTACTGTACCTAATGTGCTGTCCCGCAGGCTGAACGGCTTGAAAAGTAATCTGCAAGAAGCAGGGGTTTCCTTTAAGACTTCGTCAAAAACGAACGGCAGAGAAATCGTTTTAACGAATGAAAAAATATCTCAATTATCGTCATACTGTCATTACGGAGTAAAATTTGATGGAGTAAATGCACCCGTCAGTATAGCCGATAGTACACAAGAAGATACGGACACGGATGATGTTACCTTTTAATGACGGTATGGCGATTATGACGATATTTTTTAATATGTTATAATCTGCCCTGCCTATAAAAAAGCCATTGGAACTGCAACAGCGGTTTCAATGGCTTTTCCCTTTATATGAAGCGAGTTATAAGGGGGCTAATCTTAGGTGACAACATTATAAGTCATATCGCCAATGGTATAATCGCAAGTACCGTCTGCTTTCTCAATAGCGGAAATGGGCAGTCCTTGCAATTCAAGGATAGTTGTTAAAAAGACAAGTATATCAGCGTTGCTGTATCTTGCCTCGGTTGACAGTTCGGCTGGCTTTTGCGTCCCCGTCCCTGTGTCTGCTGTAATCGTTCTTCGTACTCTTTTCATAGAGATGTCCTCTTTCTGTAATCTGACACGAAAGAGCAATACATCTCGGTTAGATGTTCCGAATGTTTGAAACTCTGCGACAGTTTCAGCCGAATTACCAACAGACAGAAAACAGTATCTTTTGTGCCTTCAATAATATTAAAGGTTTTTCGGGTTGCTCACCCGATCGCAAAGGCGATACAAGGCAAAAGGTAAATTCCCCGATAATTTATACTGTTATAATTAAAATGGCAGACAGGCGGTTTTTTGCCTTATTCTGCGGTGTCCTCGTCTATGCCTAAAAGAATATCCACAGCCTGCTGTAAATCTTCTTTTGTGCGGTATGCTTTGATAACTTTCTTTTCGTGTACGTTCAGCTCGTCATCGGTCAAGTGAACATCAAGCAAATCACTCGGAGATACATTTAACGCTCGGCAGATATTACCGATAATATCCGCATCGGGTCTGTTTATGCCTTGCTCCCAATTTGATACACGGCTCTTGGTTACACCTATTTTCTCTGCCAACTGTTCCTGTGTCAGACCGCTTTCCTTTCTGTACTTGCGTATTCTATTTCCAATCTCGTATTTCAAGAAAATCACCTCACTTATAGATATTATACACGAAAATAAAGAAAAGGCAATATATTTATCAAGATTTTCTGTACTTTTGTATTGACTTCACCGTTTGTCTGTGATATGATATAAGAAAGTACAGAATTTCTGTATTCAAGGAGGTGCAGATATGGAGGTTTACAAGAAAGTGAGGGCATACATTGAGGATAACGGCTACAAACAATTAGCCGTAGCACAGAAAGCGGGCATATCAAAAGTTACATTCAATGCAATGATGAACGGTAAACGGACTATGTATGCAGACGATTTAAGAGCCATTTGTTTGGCATTGAATGTCAGCCCCGAGGTATTTATAGAAGTACCTAAAAACTGCTGATTTATAGAGAGGGGTGATTTTCTTGAAAAACATTGATAAAGTTGCAAATGCTGTTTTGCTTATGGATAAACAGTTGCGTGAAGAATTGCTGATTAAAAGCGGGACAGTACAAGCCAAAAAACTATGGGAAAATACATATATCAAAAAACAGATTGACAAACGAGAGAACGGCGGTACATTTACGATCCAAGACCATATTCGTGCTATGGTCTATTCTATGCTGACCTCTGGGGCTTCTTGGAGCAGAGTTGAGCCGAGCCTTGATATTAAAACAGGTCGCATACAACTGATTGACGAAATATTTTGTCAGTATGATGTTGATACTCTGCTGAATACTGACCCGATGGCATTGGTTGATAAAGTGAAAGAACAAACGCTTGGCACACAGTATATTAAAAATCAAATGGTTGCACTTGTCGGTACTAATATCGGTAAAATGCTTTCACTTGAAAAGGAATACGGCAGTATAGATAATTTTTATCAAAAATTCATTGATACTGACCCCACTTTGAAAGCATTAGTTAAAGTATTGTCTGCCGAGGGTCAACCGCATAAGTACGCTCAAATGGGTGAAGCCTTGACAGCGGAATACTTAAAAAATGTCGGATATGATATTGCAAAACCCGACAGGCATATACGCAGGATTTTAGGCAGTAAAGTTCTCGGCTGTTCCGATAGCGAAATCGCACCGATATATGAAGCCTTTGACCTTGTAGCAGAGATAGCAAGGGCAACAGGAAAACGGATCGCAGAGGTGGACTACATTCTATGGTCTTACTGTGCCAACGGCTACGGCGAGATATGCACAGTAAACAAGCCTAAGTGTGATATATGCGTAGTAGAACATTGTAAAAATAAATCTATATAAATTTAGGAGGATGTCATTATGTTTGACAGCAAAAAACTATTTGAAAAACTGAACAATACCGCAAAGAAAGTTGTTGACGGTGCTCAACAGGTTATGGGCAATGTATCGGAGAGCCAAGCCAACAAAGAAGCAGAAAACAACACTTCGCATACTATGTACGAAGTATTTACCGCCGCTTTTGGTATGGGCAAAAAATTCGTCATTACCGAAAGTTCCTTGATATACGGAACTGAGGAATACACTTATTCACAGCTTACACCTATTCGCATTGTCAATCCGCCTATGCCTTTATCTAACGGTACGGCTTCTACTGTTGCCAATGGCAAAGAGTTGGTATTGGCTTTTGAATGTAGCCAGAAAGACCGCTTTGCAAAGGCTATGACCTATGCCAATGAACAAATTGATTTAGCAAACGGCACAGTAAGAAACTATAAATATGTGCTTCAATCCAAGCAAGGCACAAAGATAGAGGTCTATGAAGATTATATCTTGCTTTATGCGTTAAAATCGGGTATCGGTAGCATTGTAGGCAATTCTATGCAAGGTGGCTCCGGCGGTAAAGTAATCTATTTTACGGATATGACTATATCCTTGAACGAAACCGCAGAAAACATTGTTTTGCAGATCGCTCCGCAAAATGCTGATATTGTTTCGATCGTTCTCAATACGGCACAAAAAGAATTGGCACAGAATATTATTGCATACATCAATGATGTGCTGACAACGGAAGCAACACAGACAGAGTTTGTCCCCGAAGCGTGGGAACAGGTAGGCGGTGCTGAAAAGCAGTTTACCTTGAACGGCAAGACACTTGTTATTCCTGCCAATATGGACGCATTCAATACTTACAGAACCAAGTTCTATGAATTAGCCCGTGTCTGTGCAGATAACGCAAGAAAAGAATACGATAAGAAAGTACAGAACTTGACTACATATTTAGAGTTCTTTCCCAAAATCTACAATAAGCATTTGGGTGTAGTTACACAGCGTGCTACGGATATTCTTATCTCGGAAAGTATATGGACGGTTACAAAAGAATCGTTTACCAATCAGCATATAGACGATTTCCATATGGCGATTGAAGAATATGTGGTTACAACCGAAAGCGTGGAATTAACCGTACAGGCAAATCAAAACAGAGTATCAACCGCTATGAGTTTTGTACCTAATTTGGTCGGCGGTGGCTTCGGTGTAAAGGGTGCTGCCAAAGGTATTGCTACGGCAACTGCTTTCAATTTAGTCCGTGACGGAGCAGAAGCAGGATTGCTCAAAGGTGCAAGTCAAATCAATCAAGCACAGCAACTTGAACTTTACCAGCGTATCAATCCCGACAATCTGTTTGAATTGGTATTCATTGATTTTTGGAGAGTATTCCTTTCGCTCACATTTACGCTTAATCAGAACGGCAAGGCTATTTGGTATCCTACTGATGATTTAGCACAACAGGCAAGCAACATTTTTCAAAATCTCTCCAATCCCAATTTTCCACAGGATAAAGTTCTCGATGTGTTCTTTGATATTCTCAAAACTAATCCCTATGTCGAAGATTATCATAACTTTATGTTTGCTAAGTTCGGGGACACAGCGGAAACACAGGCAATTAAAAACTACTTCAATGTATAAGTTCTCCCCTATAAAAACAAACATCTCTTTCCGTTTATAATTTTATACCGTACAGAAACAGCCGTAGTCAGTAATGATTACGGCTGTTTTCTATAAATGATACTCTCTACACCGTTTCGTTTATAGCTACGTCCCAAAAATGTTACGAAACTATTAACGAATTTGAATTGCCCCATTTTTTGTCTTATAATATAAACACAGGATAGTTATATATAGTAGGCGAAAGAAAATTGCCAAAATAACAGAAAGGTCAAAAGGTGTGACTATGATTTACGGATACGCAAGGTGTTCCACCAATGAGAAATTACAGGACATTAACAGACAGGTACGGGAACTGAAACAACAAGGGGCAACCGACACAACGATTTATCTTGAATATGAAAGCGGTGCAAAGGAAGACCGAGCCGAACTGAACAAGTTGCTAAGTGCAGTACAGCCACAGGACACGATTATTGCAACCGAGGTCAGCAGAATTACCCGAAGCACAAAGCAACTTTGCGAGATAATCGAACTTGCCAAAGAAAGACACCTAAAACTAATACTCGGTAACTTTGTTGTAGATTGCAGTAAAGCACTTGACCCTATGACAGAGGGAATGCTCAAAATGATGGGAGTATTCAGCGAGATAGAAAGAAACATCACAAGTCAGCGTGTCAAAAGCGGTATGGAAAACGCAAAGGCAAAGGGCAAGCGGATAGGCAGACCTATCGTTACCGCCGATGATATACCGAGTGTCTTTTATAAGCACTACCCGAAATATCAGCAAGGACAAATATCAAAGAAAGACCTATCCCGACTTTGTGAGTTGTCCTATCCTACGGTTTATAAATATTTAAGTATCATAGAGGAGCAGTAAAATGAAAGTACAGATTTATTCCCGAAAAGCCATTGAAGAATTATTACAGAGCGGTTTCCCCGAAAACACAGCCGTTATCAGTTTTTATGACCCGCCATCCAAAAGAACAGGCGAAGTTTTCAAGCCTGTTGATTATAAGGGCAAAGCCGAGAGAGCATTCACTATTCCGATCCACGATATTGATATAGAAATACTTGAAGATTACGGCTTGACATTTGATACATATTTCCCCGAGGTCAACAGCCTTGCGGAGTATATTCAACAAGCATACAATGACGGCTTAGATATTATCTGCCAATGCGAATACGGACAGAGCCGTAGTGCTGCCTGTGCCGCCGCAATATTACAGTATTACTATAATGACGGTATTTCTATATTTGCCGATTACAGATACTACCCCAATCAGTTAGTTTATAACAAAGTCAAAAAAGCACTTGATATGATAAAGGAGTAAACAAAATGAATGTTGTTTTATATGCAAGATATTCCGACAGTAAGCAAAGAAAAGAATCTATCGAAGGTCAGCTGGAATGGTGCTACGAATATGCCAAAAGAGAGGGACACAGCGTTATCGGTGAATACATCGACAGGGCTATTAGTGCAAAAACCGATGAAAGACCGCAATTCCAAAAAATGATTAAAGACAGTAGTAAAAAACTGTTTCAAGGAATTGTTGTATATCAGCTTGACCGTTTTTCTCGTAACAGATACGATAGTGCACATTACAAAAATATTCTCAGGAAAAACGGAGTTGGTGTTTATAGTGCAAGAGAGCCAATTTCGGATGATGCAAGCGGTATTCTTGTAGAGTCCGTTCTTGAAGGTATGGCAGAGTATTATTCCGTAGAGTTATCGCAAAAGGTAACGCGAGGTATGAAAACAAATGCAGAAAAGTGTCTGTCAAACGGCGGTACAACTCCTTTGGGGTACAAAATCGTTGACCATAGATATGTACTTGACGAAGAAAAAGCCCCTGTTGTACGAGAGATATATACCAAGTACGCAAACGGTTGGAGCATTAAGGAGATATGCGACAGTTTGAACGAGCGACACATAAAAACAGCACAGGGAGCAGAATTTAATAAATCATCATTACATACACTGCTGAAAAACAGAAAATACTTAGGCATTTATATTTACAAGAATGTAGAGGTCGAGGGCGGTATGCCTCGCATTATTGATGATGACCTCTTCAAAAAAGTACAAGATAAAATGACAGTAAATAAAAAAGCCCCTGCAAGAGCAAGAGCCAAAGCAGAGTATCTGCTGACAACTAAACTGTTCTGTGGTTACTGTAAATCTATGCTTGTCGGACACAGTTCTAATCAAATCAGCACAAAGGGAATTATTTACAACTACTACAAGTGTAAAAATTCGGGCGGTAGCAAGCCTTGTAAAAAGAAAATGGTAATGAAAGATTATATTGAGGATATAGTCGTCAATGAGTGCAGGGCTTTGCTCACCCCGAAAAATATTCGCAGAATTGCAAAAGAGGTTGTAAAAATCTCTGCAAGTATGGACGATAGTTCAGAATTAAAGCGGTTGGAAAATCTTTTGAAAACAGCCCACGAAGAAAAGAACAATCAAATGGCTTCTATCCGCAAATGCACCAATGATGTTGTCCGTGAAATGATTATTGAGGATTTGAGCAAAATCGCCGCCGATATTAAAGAACTTGAACGGCAGATTACGATTGAAAAATCCCGTCATTACATTATGACGGAAGAACAGATTATAGAAAGGCTTGCCAAACTTGCAACTGGTGATATAAATAATCCTGTGTATCGCAAGACTTTAATAAAACTGTTCGTGAATAAAATCTTCCTGTATGATGATAAATTTACTATTACATTCAATACAGGCGACGAAGAAGTTACCATAACAGATATTCTCTTAGATAAAATGGAGAGTGCTTCAAAATCAAAGGGGTCAAAATCTCTTTGTTTATCAAATGCTGTGGCTCACCAAAAATCCCCATCCTCTGTTGAGGATGGGGATTTTTGCTAAAACACCTGCTACTTTTTGCCGATTGCGCGGCTTTGGTGATGAGAGCTTTTAGAAATGGAGACGAAGTATGCTTTACAATGCAATGTGTGAAGCGGGCTTTCCCGAGGAAGCCAAGCGATATTTTATTTTGAAGGAAAAAGAGTTGCTCAGTACCGCGGGCGCTGAGAAGCTCGTGAGCGAAGCGGTAGAAGCAATATGTACGGATGGTGCGGAATTTTTACCATTGCTCGATTCTCTTTCCAAGCGCAGCGGTATTTCCCGCTACACCGTTGACATGATAGCTCTGCTGTGCTCCGCTGCGCCGATGGAGAAACGCTATCGGGAACATGGAATATCGCGGCAGGTCTATCTTGATACTGTTTTGGACCTTCGAAATAAGCTTGAGGAGTGCAAAAAGCTCAAGGGCGAATGGGGAACGTTCGTTGCATGGTGGCTTGTCGGTTATTTTAGGCTTAAACGATTTGCGCTCGGCAGGCTTCAGTATGAAGTAGTGGCGCAAGGAGAAAAGCTCGCGCTCAATTGTCACATACCGTCGGGTGCGCCTCTTGCGTACGAAGCGGTCATTGAGTCTTTTCAAAAGGCGTATGAATTTTTTCCCGAGGTAAGGGCGGATGGCGTAATTACGGTGCTTTGCAATTCATGGATACTTTATCCGCCGCATTTGACGTTATTTAGCGAAGGGGGTAATCTGCGTCGCTTTGCGCAGCTTTTTACCGTTACGGAAAGCACACCTGATCCGAAGAATCATTCATTTTGGTTGATATTTTATAAAAATTATAGCTTTGAGGATTTGGCGCAGCTCAGGTGCACTACATCGCTTCAACGCAATCTTGTAAAATACCTTTTGAACGGCGGTTCGATGGGGTACGGTAAGGGATATTTGCTTTTTGACGGAAAAGAAGTTATAGACCGTTCGTGAATATAAAAGGAGCTGAGTCATTAAGATGCAGAAGCCGCGCTTTGGTTTCCGTCGGCGTATAGATATACGGCAGAGAGGCAAAGCGCAGCTAAAAAACACACATAAAAATCGAAATCCGCGAGGATTTCTACATTAAAGAACGCTTTTTCCGTCGTATCAGACGGGAAAAAGCGGTCTTTTCTTTGTTAAATTATTCGTGTGTTTTTGTTCTGCGCTGAATGAATCAGCCCCTTTGTTTTTACTTATAATCTTCCTCGGTCGCATCCTCGTCAACAGGAATGCTGTCGTCGAGAAGCTTGGGTGCTGCGCAATCGTCGTCATCGCTCGAGCGAAGCTCGCCGCGAATCAGCGCCTCGAAATTATCTTCCTCTTCGGGAGAGATAACGTCATACTCGTCTCTGTCAAAAAGGTCGATGATGTATCCGCCTCTCACCTTGCGAATGGAGCGAAGGGCAACAAGCACTCCTGCGACGAGCGTGCCCACTCCTACAAGCAAAAAGCAAATAGCAACCAAGAGATTAGTGTTGCTTTCGGAATCATTTCCCGAATTTTTACCGTCATCATTTTTTCCGAAAATAACCTTGCCTGCGGCAGCAATAGCTCCGATAAAAGCCGTGCAAGCCGTCACGGCAAGAAATGTTTTGTTAAAGCTTTGTTTCTTGTTTTCCATTGTTTTTCCTTTCACAGCAAAACGCTTATTGCTTTGAAATATGCTTGAGATAAGCGTTTATAAAGCCATCGATCTCTCCGTTCATTACGGCGGAGATGTTTCCTGTTTCAAAGGACGTTCTGTTATCCTTTACGAGGGTGTATGGCATAAATACGTAGGAGCGTATTTGTGAGCCCCACTCGATGTTTGTTTTATTGCCCTGTATTTCCTCAATCGTATCAAGGCGTTCGCGTATCTTTATCTCCATGAGTTTGGATTTGAGCATCTTCATTGCCGTTTCCTTATTCTGAAGCTGTGAACGTTCAGTCTGGCAGGTGACAACGATGCCCGTTGCCTTGTGAATAAGGCGAACTGCCGAGGATACTTTGTTAACGTTCTGACCGCCTGCTCCGCTGGAGTGGAATGCGATAAAATCGTAATCCTCATCGCGAATAACTATCTCGTCAAGCTTGTCAAACTCAGGCATTACCTCAATGGATGCAAACGAGGTGTGGCGGCGTCCCGCGGAGTCGTATGGCGAAACGCGAACAAGGCGGTGAACGCCGTTCTCACTCTTGAGATAGCCGTATGCGTTTATACCCTCGACCATAATGGTCGCGCTCTTTATGCCTGCTTCCTCGCCGTCAAGCCAATCGGTCAGCTTGACCTTGAAGCCGTTTTTCTCCGCCCAACGTGTGATCATACGGTAGAGCATAAGTGCCCAGTCCTGCGCCTCTGTTCCGCCTGCGCCGGGGTGGAAGGATATAATGGCGTTATTGCGGTCATACTCACCGGACAGGAGAATGGATATTCTCTTTTTCTCTTCCGCCGCAATGATTTCTTCAAGCTCTGCCTCGACCTCGGGAACACAGCTCTCGTCATTTTCCTCGATCGCAAGCTCTGCAAGCGCAATAGCGTCCTCAAGACGCTCAACGAGCGCGTTGTAGTCTGCTACGGTATCTTTGGCTTGCTTTATGGTTTGAAGCACCTTTGTGGAATTTTCCTGGTCTGACCAAAAATCGGGATCAAGCGTTTGCTTTTCAAGCTCCTCAGCGGTAGAGGAAAGCTCGTTTACACGGAGTGCGTCGCCAAGCTCTTTGAGCACAGGACGCATATTCGTCAATTTATATTTTGCTTCTTCAAGTGCGACTATCAAAAAAACCTCCCGCCCCAAAAGGGCAATACGCAATTATTTTTCATTATAGTATAACATATTATTCAGCACTTTGGCAAGAGGAAAATACAAATTTTATAAAATTTTAAAATCTGAATTTCAACTTTACGCTTTTCCTTGACAAATACAAAGTATATGGGTATAATTATTACATAGACTTAACTTAAAGGAGGATGTAATTATGAAAGTCACTAAGGAAAGCATTATCGGCGACGTTCTCGATTTTGACGTTGATACCGCACAGTTCTTTTTTGCTATCGGAATGCACTGCCTCGGTTGCCCTGCCGCACGCGGAGAGACCATCGAGCAGGCTTGCGCTGTTCACGGTACTAACGCGGACGAGCTTGTAAAAGCTATCAACGATTATTTTGCCGCAAAAGCATAAAACATTATGGGGTGTTGCAATGCAACACCCCAAAAACAAATTACGGGAAAAATAAATGAAAAATATACAGCTTGACTCGCGCCTTTTTGCCGCCGCGAGCTTTGCGCGCAAGGGCAGAGTTTTTGCCGACGTTGGCACCGACCACGCAAATCTCCCTATATATCTTGTCAAAGAGGGGATAGCACCGTACGGCGTTGCGGCGGATATAAATGAAGGCCCTATATCGAGGGCGAGAATGAACATATCAGCGATGGGACTCGGTGATAAAATTGATGCCGTACGAACTGACGGACTTTCGGGACTTGACGTATATTCGCCAGAGGACGTCTACGTTCTTGGCATGGGCGGAGAGCTCATATGGCGCATAGTCTCCGACTCGGAGCTTGCAAGACGGGATGGAGTTCGCCTCATCATGCAACCGATGACACGCGCCGCTGAGCTTCGGCGAGGGCTTCTCAATGGGGGCTTTGAAATAATTGACGAGGCTCTTGCAGAGGATGAAAAGCTTGGCGACGGCAGAATATACCAGATAATCATGGCTGAATATACGGGCAAGCCCGCGGCTTATAATGAGGTCGAGATGATGCTCGGAAGGCACAATATCGCTCGCGGCGGCAGAAAGCTTAAAAAGCTTGCCGATTTTGCTGCGGAGGTGCTTCTTACTCGCGCCCGCGGACTTGAAAGCGCGGGACGTGATGCCACACATGAAAGACAAATGGCGGAAGAAATTCTTGCCGCCGCAAAGGAGAAACGATGACTGTAAAACAGCTTTACGAATATATAGAAAAAATTCTCCCCGTTCGTTACTCCGAGGAGATAGACATGGACGGAGCGCAGGCTATGCCTGCTCCCGAGCGCGAGGTCAAGCGCGTGCTTGTCGCGCTTGACCCGTACCGTGCATCGGTAGAAAAGGCAATAATGGGGGAATACGACGTGCTTCTCACCCATCACCCGCTTATATACGGAGAGGCAGTCGCTGGAACACCCCCCGCCAAGCTGCTTTGGGAACTCATAAGCGCGGGGGTGGCGTCATTTTCGTTCCATATGCGGCTTGATGCCGCAAAGGGTGGCGTAAATGATATCCTTTGCGAGCTTCTCGGGATTTGTGATGCCGTCGAGTTTGGCGATGATGAGGTTCCCGATCTTGGCAGGCTGGGCACTCTCCCTGATGAGATGAGCTTGCGCAAGCTTGCCGAGCGTACTTCCCGCGTGCTTGGAACGAGGGGCGTAAAGTACTCAAACTGCGCCGACAAGACAGTGCGCCGCGTGGCAGTTGCGGGCGGCGCTACGACGGATTTTATTGCGCCTGCCGCCGCACTTGGTGCGGACGTTATAGTGGGCGGTGAATTTAAGCACCACGCTTGGGGATATGCCGAGGCGCAGGGAATTGCGCTCATTGAGGCGGGACATTATCACACAGAAAATCCCGTTTGCCGCCGTCTTGCCGAAATCGTGCGCTCCGCTGATGCGGATATCACGGTAGATGTGCTTGATTATTCACCATTCAGCCTTATATGATTTTTTGGAGGAGATAAAATGACCTACGTTGTTTCAAATATTCACGGCTGTTACGCCGAATTTACCGCACTTCTTAAGGAAATAAATTTTACCAAGGATGACGTTATGTTCGTCCTCGGCGATATCGTAGATATCGGTGAGGAGCCCATCCCGCTTCTTTGTGACTTGAGCTTGCGCGAGAACGTGTGGGCAGTTGCGGGTGAACATGATAAGCTTGCCGCCGAGATGCTCGAGGGCTTTTCCGAAACACTCAAAAACGGCGGAGCGCCCGATGCCGAATTTATAACAAAAATGCAAGGCTGGATAGCAATGGGCGGTCAAAGCACGCTTGAGGGCTTCCGTGAGCTTGACGATGATATGCGCGAGGGCGTTATTGAGTATCTTGCGGATATGGCTCCCTACGAAACTCTGCACGTAGGCGGCAAGGACTACGTTCTCGTACATTCGGGCATCATGGGCTACCGTGAGGACAAAGCTCTTGACGATTATGATTGGGACGATTTTTGCGCGGACGGAGCAGACACCTGCGCTGTCGGCGCGGCGACTATGATAGTCGGTCATGCACCCACAACCGAGAATTTTTCGTGCAATGGCGATATATATCGCGGCGAGGGCTTTATAGCTATTGACTGCGGCGCGGCACGCGGCGGCAGACTTGGCTGCCTGTGCCTTGACAACGGCGAGGAATACTATGTCTGATATAAAGAAAAACGACGTCGTGACCATAGACGTTACCGCCGTCAGCAATCTTGGCTACGGAGTAGGCAGGACGGAGGACGGCAAGGTCGTGTTCACGCACGGTGCAGTCAGCGGCGAGAGGGCAGAGGTGAAGATAATCAAGATAACCAAGGGTTATCTTGTCGGACGGCTTATGAAGGTCATCACCCCCTCGCCCCTGCGCGAGACCTGCGACAGATGCACAGCCCCCGCAAGCTGCGGCGGCTGTGCGTACAGATTTATAAAATACTCCCACGAGCTTGAGCTGAAACGGCAGAACGTGCGCTCCGAGCTTGACAAGGCGGGGCTTTCGCACGTTGAAGTGCTTGAAACCGCGCACACGGGTGAGGTCTGGGGCTATCGCAACAAGGCGCAGTATCGCTTTGCGGCGTACGAGGGCGGTATCCGCGCGGGCTTTTACGCTTCGGGAACGCACCGCGTTACGGGCGACGAGTCCTGCCCGTTGCAGCCTGAAATATTTGGGAAAATAGCGAAATTCGTTTGCGATTTCGCACATAAAAAGAGCATTTCCGTCTACGACGAGGAAAGCGGACGCGGACTTCTGCGCCACCTTTATCTGCGCACGGGTGCGGGCGAGGACGGCGAGATACTCGTTTGCATCGTCATAGCGGATAGGAGTCTGCCGCACGCCGACGAGCTTGCCGAGGCGCTGATGCGCACGTTTTCGCGCATTGTTGGCGTTGTACTTAACGTAAACACGAAAAATTCCAACGTAATACTTGGCAATGAATATATCACCGTGGCGGGCAAGGCGTCGATAAGGGACGTTTTTTGCGGCGTTGAGCTTGACGTCGCGCCCGCGGCATTTTATCAGGTGAATCATGATGCTGCCGAGCTTCTTTGCCGCACCGCTGCCGATATGGCAGGACTTCGCGGCGATGAGCATCTTCTTGACCTTTATTGCGGCATCGGAAGCGTTGGACTTTCCATGGCGGGGCGCGTCGGACGGCTTACGGGTGTTGAGATAGTGCCCGAGGCGGTCGAGTGTGCCGTGGCTAATGCCTCACGCGCGGGCATTGAGAATGCGCGCTTTTTGTGCGCCGACTCGGCGCTTGGCGCGTCCGAGCTTCTCGGCGTTGCGGGCGAGCTTCCCGACGTGGTCGTGCTTGACCCGCCGCGCAAGGGCTGTGCCGCCGAGCTGCTTGATACGCTCGATAGCGCGGGTGTTGGGAAGATAGTGTATATCTCCTGCAACCCCGCAACGCTTGCACGCGACCTCGCGCACCTTCACCGCCTCGGCTGGAGCATCGGCAGTGTCCTTCCCGTTGATCTGTTTCCG
The DNA here is from genome assembly GCA_045580585.1 of Eubacteriales bacterium. GTDB lineage: Bacteria > Bacillota > Clostridia > Oscillospirales > CAG-272 > CAG-390. The sequence continues at coordinate 604 of JAZNOD010000027.1, read as the reverse complement.
AGAACGGGACACGTCGAATCCGTCGTGTCGCTGACACGCGGATTCGACGTCGATATGCGCCGCTGACGCGCCGCTCGATATGCCGCCTGCGGCGGCTCGATATATCCCCTGCGGGGATTCGATATGTTTTGCCTGACGGCAAAACGAGATTTGGGGAAAAGCGCGTCAGCCGCATAGCGGCACTCGTTGCCGAAGGCAACATATCGATTGCTCGCAACGCGAGCAAATATCGAGTTTGAGTGCAGCGAAAACATATCGAGTTGCGAAGCAACATATCGACATACCGAAGGTATTGATATCGAGTTGCGAAGCAACATATTGACAAAATAAAGTGGTAGTGAAAAATGACCGAATCGACCTATAAAGATTAAAAAACAAAAGCGGCTCAATACGGCGCAGGCTCATTTCCTCCATCACCACCGCAAAGGAAAACGCATAACAAAAGCAGAGGCGCGCGCCTCTGCTTCAGATTACTGACAAAGGGTTCAGAACTTCTGTTCTGAGCCTTTTGTCATACTTTACAGGATTTTTTAAATATGGTATAATATAGGTGTAGTAAAAAGTGGAGGAACACCTATGTTTACAGAAAGAAGCGGGAAGCAAA
>JAZNOD010000026.1:0-7059 GCA_045580585.1 Eubacteriales bacterium | reverse complement strand
CTTCGGCTCGATGCGGATGGTGCTTTGGGCGCGGATTATGTCAAAATCTCCGATGCCCGACAGTCTGTATTTAAGCTCACGGCAAAGAAGCGCCTCGAAGGACGCGCGGTTCGCGCCCTTGAGCGCGATCTCGCCGTATTTGCAAAGAAAAATCTCTTTCATCTTATTCTTCCTCTGCGGTTTCTTCGTCCTCGGTTATCTCCTCGGCTGCCCCGTCGGGAACGAGCAGAGCCGATGCCTCGTCAAGTCTGTTTTCGGGAACGAAAAAATCATACCCGAACATCGAAAATCCCATTACTACGCTTCCTGCGCCGACACCCTTTTTCTCCTGAACGAGATAGGGTATCTCTGACGACTCCAAAATACTCTGGATGAGAGCCGCCTCTGCGTTGTCCGCCGCGGTGATAAGAAGTTCGTACTTTACCTCTGTTTCATTATTTTGCGTTTCCTGCGCGCTTTTGCGCTTAAAAAGACCAAACATAACTACCTCTCTTAGTCATTATAATAGTTCGGGAAGAGCTTTTCCCACACCTTCATACAACCGATAGTGTCGGCAATAGAGGTGTGCGCAACTCCGTCCCACTCTATCTCAAAGCACGCCATAGCGTCCGTCAGGCTTGCATGCTCGATATCGGGGCGATGCTCGTGAATATAGCGAACGAACTCGTTAGCGCAGCACCTTATCTTGCCCCTCAGCTCCTCGCGCTCCGCCTCGGTGGCGTATATGTACTTGATGTGGCTGTAATCGGTCGAAACTCCGTAGGCTATGATATTATCAGCCTCGGCAAAAATACGCTTTATCTCGGGAGTAAGCTCCTCAAGCGTCCTCGCGCCCGCAGTCATCTCGGGGGTGATGCCGTGTATCTTTTCTGTGCGCTTCCACTTTTTCGTATGCGTGGGGCGCACGAGAGTGTCCATTATCTGCTCACCGCGCGCATTGAAAATGCTTATTGAGATTATCTCGTCACGGTCATAAAAGCCCGTCAGCTCAAGGTCGAAGAAAAGCACGCGCTCGCGGCTCATTCCGTAGGATTTCGCGCGGTGTGCGTCGCCCTCGGCGCGGCGGACGGCAAGCTCCTCCTCGTAGCACGCGCGGCAGAGCTTCTTTTTGTATCTCACGTCCTTGCCGCATTTTATGCAGTTTAGCGGCGCGCGAAGGGCGGTGGATTTGTCGTAAAGATAAACGACGCTTCTGTCGCGCTTGCGTGCGAATGCCACCGGCTCCTCGAAAAGGTCAAGGTGCATAGCCGCCATTCTGTCCGCGCTGTAATAGCCGAATTTTGCCGCGTGGCGCACCGTCATACGCTGTATCTCGTTACCCGACGGCAGAGTGAGCGTTTCCGCCTTGATATCGTCACTGCACCAAAGGTCCGGGTCGGCATCCTCTACGCGCGCGGGGTCGAACCAGAGCATCATCGTACCGTCCTCAAGCTCGGAAAACGCCGAGGGCGTTGCGGCAAGGTGCATAAGGGTAAGGTCATTTCGGGTAAGATAATTTTTAGCTTGCGCGTCTCGGCGGCTGGTGGGCACAACGACAGCTCCGGAGCGCAGTCTGACACTTTCTTTCATGTCAAGACCTCCGTATTCTTTTTAATTTATTTTGTCTATGCGGCTGCCACACCGCATATATCGTTATCTAAATTATAATTATATCATATTATTTTAGATATTACAATAAAAAATGAAAAAATAAATAGCACATAAGTGAAGTTGCGGCATTGCCGCAAATGATGTACGGCTCTGCCGTAATGATGTTGCCTTCGGCAAATGATGTGGGCTTGCGCCCAATGATGTTGCGGCGTTGCCGCAAATTAAGGAAGCTTTTTGCCAAAAGGCAAAAAGCATTCCTATTGAAGAAGCGAACAGCGCACCCACTTGCGTCATTCCGAAGCTCCGACGAGCTACTTCGAGGAGGAGCGAGCGAATCTCGCCGTTTTTCCGCAGAAAAACGGCGCTTGATGTTCGCACCCAACCGATTTATTAGGGATTAGCACCCAAAATCACGGCTTCGCACTATTAAAAGGCGATTGCACATAGAGGCTCCCTCCGAGAGGGAGCTGTCGAGCGAACGCGAGACTGAAGGAGCCTGCGTCTTGATATGGCAAGCACTTGTTCCACTATGCACGCACTCTCCTTCCACCGCTTCGCGGTCCCCCTCCCTCCGCAGGGAGGCTAATGTAAACCGCCGCTTTTTATCGTAGCCGTAGCATACGGCGGGAGTCCGAAAGGGTCAAGTCTGGTGCAAACATCAAGCGCAAAAATTCTGCGGAATTTTTGCGAGATCCGCTCGCTCCTCCTCGAAGTAGCTCGTCGGAGCTTCGGGATGACGCTAAAGAGTGCGCTATTCCCGCTTTTTTAAGTGAAGTTGCGGCTTTGCCGCAGTGAAGCGCGCTCCGCGCGTGAAGCACGGCTTCGCCGTATGAAGTGTTTGCCGTTGGCAAACGAAAATGAAGCTTTTTGCACCGCAAAAAGCATTTATAAAACAAAAGCGGAAGAAACGCGCGTTTCTTCCGCTTTTTTCCTTAATATTTGTCCGAAGGGCAAATACATCATTTATCATACGCAAAGCGTATATCATATTTGGCGCAAGCCAAATATATCAATTGAAAACGCTTCGCGTTTTCACTTCTTCTTTTTCTTTTTGACCGAAAATCCGAACGATCCGAGCTTTTTGCCAAGCTCAAAATACTCGCCGTGCGAGTAAGCGGCAAGCCGCGCGCGGTCAAGGTGAAGTCCGCCCTTCTCATCAAGAAGCTCGCTCTCAACACCCACCGCCACCACGTCGGCAAGAAACATATCGTGCGTTCCCTGCGGCAGTACGCTGTAAACTTTACATTCAAGCGACATGGGCGACTGCGCGATCGAGGGCGCGCCGACCTTGTGCGACGGCTCGGGCGTGAGAGAAAATCTCTTGAATTTATCGACCTTGCGCCCCGTGTACACGCCGCAGCTGTCCGCCGTGCGCACCATTGACGAGGGAACAAGGTTTATCACAAATTCGCCCGTTTTGCTGATTATCTCGTGCGAGTATCTCGACGGGCGCAGTGAAATATACACTCTCGGCGGGTGCGTACAGGTTATACCGCACCAAGCCACCGTCGCCACGTTGGGACGCTCGCCCTCGGCGCACGAGGTAACGAGCACCGCGGGAAGCGGCGATAGCATCGCGCCGCCCTTCCATTCTACCTTTGCCATGGCTTAAAGTGAAACTCCGCCGATAATGGGGGCGGCGTAATCGTCAAGCAGGCATACGAGCTTTTCAAATCTCACCCTGTCGGTCTTGCCCTTGCGCTCAACGAGAATGACAGCGTCCGCATCCTTTGCGACCTCGAACTGCGAGAAATCCGAAAGCGCGTCTCCGAGCCCTACGACCTCAACGCCTGAAAGCTCCGAAAGCCTTTTCGCAAGCTCGGCGCGCACCGCCTCGGCACGCTCACCGTTGAGACTTCCGATGATGGCGACTCTCTCGTATCCCTGTTCCTCTATGTCACGAAGCAAAGCGTCCTCGGCAAAGCTCATTTTTTGCTTTTTTGACGTACAGCTCTCACCATAAAGCTTAACGCCGTATTCGGCAAAATCCTCCGCATCCACCATAGTCGGCTTGAAAAATTCAATGACCACTATGGCAAAAGCCGCTATAACAGCGCCAACAAAGGCAAATATTATCGCATATTTCAACATCGCCTCATATACAGAGCCCTCGGGCGTGATGGACTGCATTCCGCCAGAAACGTGCGAGTCAACGTTTGCCTCGCCAAGCGGAGTACAAACAGCGCCCGAACCGATATAGTTCATTGCCGCACCGCAAAGATACTCCCCGTAGCAGGCAAGCACGTTCTCGGCAAACGCCTCATCCTTTGCGGTCACGCTCAGCGTGAGCATGGGCGTTCCCGTAACGACAGACGTGGCAAGATATCCGCCAAGGTCGCTCTGCTCAAGCTCCTCGCCCTTTTCCTTTCCAAAAAGCTCCTCGAGCGAAAGCTCCGTTTTGTCAGCATCCGTGTCCGCCGTCTCGCTCTCTTGCGCGTCGGGAATATCAGGAGACTCGGGGCTCTTGTAAAGCTCGATAAGCGCGTCAAGCACTTCAACACGGCAGGAAGGGTTTCCGAGAAGGGCGGCAGCAATCGGAACGGTTGCCAATTCAGCCTCTATCGAATCTACCTGCGATCCCCCGTCGGGAAGCGAAATAAGATACGCGCGGCTCGCCGTGTACTCCACGGAAAACGTTATCTCACCGCTTTCGTCTGACTCCGCCTTCGAAAACGCAAAGCCCGCACCGAGCAGGGCGAACACAAGAACACACACTATCGCAGGTATAATGAGCTTTTTGAGTGAGCAAAGTATACCCTTAAATGTAAAATATCTAAACATTTGATCTTCCTCCGATCTTTATCTTAGAGTTTTTTGAAAACATTTTGGCAAACGCATAACAGAAAACGAGAACCACCCAGAACTGAATATAAACCACGAAGGTCAGCCATCCCGTTGCCTCGGCGCGAGGAATAAGGAAAAAGCTGCACAGACAGTTGAGAATGAATATTCGCAAAAGGCGATTCTTTTTGAGCATTGGTATCATGCACGCCATAAACGCACCGAGCGCAAAGCAAAATACTATCATACCGATGTAGCCGAAATCCGCATACGACTCAAGCAAAAACGACGAGCCGTAGCCGTTACCCTCAAGGTAATCGGGGTTTGCGATATACGACATACTGTGCGCAAAGGAATTACCGTAGATGGCTTTGTGTGCGCTGTTTCCGTCGCCAAGCGGTGTCGTGCCAAGGAAAAATCTTCCTATCGGCCCGTAAACAAAGTAGTCGATAAATCCGCCGAACGTGTAGCACTTTGCAACGACTGCGGGAAGGGCGGGAAGCGCGAGAAAAGCAAGGTTCAAGACGTTGAAGGAAACGCCCTGCTTGTGGAAAAAGTCAAGGGCGAGCTCAAGCACTCCGCCCGAAAAACCCGTGTCCGAGCGAGTGTAATTCAACACGCCGAGGAAAAGTACCGCAACGGGCGCGCCTACGGCAATGCAGGTGCGCTCAAATCTTCCGACCCAATAGCGAGTACCGTCAAGATAATCGCGGATGATGAAGTATATCCAAGCAAACAGCACCGCAAGCACCGTTCCGTTACGCGCGCCGAGCAAAAGGGCGGGAGCTGTAGACACAACGTATCCGCCAAGCGCAATAAAGGCGGGGAGCTTTGTCGGCATGGTGGCAAGATAAACGCACAAAAAGAACGGCGCCAACGTGGCTATCGCCCCAACGAAAAAGGGCAGTGAGCTTTCATATCCCGCATACATATCCGAATATCCTGCCGAGCGCAAGCGCACAAGCCGTTCAAGTCCCTCAAGAAGCGAAAAAGCAAGGGAAGCGTAAAATCCGATAGCCGAGGTTTTTTGCAGAGCCGATGAAAAATCATCCCTCTCGACTGTAAAAAACTCCGCGCTATGCTCGCGCTCAAACGCGCCGCGCTTGTATAGCATCTCCTCGGCAAATCGCGTACCGAAGTGAATCGCAAGCAAGCCGAAATATATTATCGTAAAGGAGAAAAACATTGCCTCGGGCACGAAATACGCCCAATACTCACCGCGCAAAAGGTCGATGGTGGGACGGCAAAGCAGAAAAACGAAGAAAGTCACGTAGAAAAACACGGAAACACTCCGCCGCCTGACCTCCTCAAGCGCGTACTCAAACGCGGCAAAAAAGACAAGCAAGCAGGAAATGAGGAGAATATTAAAATTTGCAAACACTCTGCCTATCACAAACAGACCGACAGACGCTATGATAGAACAGCTTCGAAAAGCCTTGAAGGCTCGCTTGCGAGTTCGCCAAACAGGTCTTTCTATCTTCCCCACCTCCTTTTGTATCTTTTGTTTTTTATTTTCTTATCAATATCCCCTTGACGTAGCCAAATGCGCCAAAGAGATACTTTCGGTCAAATATCAATGCGATAACGAGTAATACCGCAAACGATGCGGCAGCGGTGGCTACGGCATAGATAGCCCACATGAAATATCCGTCCGCGGGTATTTCAACGTGCATAGCAAAGAGATACGCCAGCGCAAACGGAACGGCAAAGCGCGCCGCGCGCGCAAACGTCCGCAGCGGCGAACGCCCGAGTATTCGGCAATTGCTGTATATTACGGTATCTGGCGTGCGGTAAAGTGAGGCAAGCACCGTGCCGACAAGCACACCCACTATTCCAAAACGCCATGCGAGCGCAAGCTCACCGACGATGCATATCGTTGCCTCGGCAACCGCGCGGTACTTGGTCTCACCGTAATGCCCCTTGGCGCAAATGACCGTCGTGCCTGGCGTGCGCAGATTGTTGAGAACGCCGACGAGCGCGAAGGGCAAAACGACCTCGGGGCGGATATAATTCGCATCTACCGCACCCGACATATAAATGCGCTCAAACGGAATTATCATGACCACAGCCGTCATATAAATTCCGTAGGTCATAATGTGGAAAACAAGCTCGTATATCTCGTAAACGCGGTGCAGCTTTTCTTTATCCTTTGAAAGCATGAGATTTCCCATGCCCGCAAGCATTGCCGAGGAAACGGTGGACAAAACGGTGTTAAGTCCGTTGAAAACGAGATTGTAAACGTAGAAAACGTTCGACTCGGCAAGTCCGCACACCATCGAAACGATGAGAGTTTGACTGCCGAAAATGACGACCGCCGACACGTGATGCACGATAGCCGCGCCGCGCTTGGAAATTGCGGACAGCTCGGGCTCCGCCGTCTTGTCAAGATAGCGGTAGTGCCGCATAACGAAAAGGGTCAGCAAAATTATGCGCAAGAGATACGTCATGGCGGCGGCAAGCTGTACCGCGACTATACCGAACCCCAGCTTTATGAGGATAACAGTAAGCGCGGTGCTGAGGACCGAACCCGCTATCTGCGCAAAATTCACAACGTAGAGCCGCTGGTCCGCGGTGAGCAGAGCGCGGTATTTGCCGATCATCCACAGCTCCGAAAATCCCGACAGCGACATTATCAGCACTATCGATGCGACAAAAAAGTAGTCAAGCTCTTCCTCGATAAGAAGCGGA
>JAZNOD010000025.1:0-3438 GCA_045580585.1 Eubacteriales bacterium | reverse complement strand
ATAAGGCCATACCAGCCGGGGAGTTAGCGGTGCCCTGTACCCGAAATCCGCTTTAGCGGGGGTTCATTCCCCTTATGAGGGCGGCGTCGTGACGGTCTGCGATACGCAGTCTGTGTTGAAGGATGGGTCTTGCGCAATCGTGCGCTGTGAACCATGTCAGGTGGGGAACCAAGCAGCATTAAGCAGTTAGCAAGATGTGCCGCGAGGAAGCCTGTCCCGAGCAGAATGCGTGACTAACGCGTGGCGGCAAAGTTCAAGTTTGGGGTGTATGGTCTTACTTCACAGCCCATGTCTTTAGTTTGGTTATCGGGAGGTGTATGATGCATCAGGCATTATACCGAAAATGGCGGCCTTCGACCTTTGACGAGGTGGTGGGGCAGGAGCATATTACGGATATATTGAAGTATGAGACCGATAACGGTCTTTTTTGCCATGCATACCTGTTTTGCGGCTCGCGCGGAACGGGAAAGACCACCTGCGCAAAGATACTTGCGCGCGCCGTCAACTGCGAGCATCCCGTAAACGGCAGTCCGTGCGGTGAGTGCGATGCCTGCCGAACCATAGCATCTGGTGCGACGACGGACATTCTTGAGATGGACGCTGCATCCAACAACAAGGTCGACGACATCAGAAATATTCTTGATGAGGTCGTCTATACGCCGACCTTTATGAAATACCGCGTTTACATCATCGACGAGGTACACATGCTCTCGTCCTCGGCGTTCAACGCGCTTCTCAAAACGCTTGAGGAGCCGCCCGCGCACGTGGTTTTCATACTTGCGACTACCGAGCTTCAAAAGCTCCCCGCAACTATAATTTCAAGGTGTCAGCGATTCGATTTTCGCAGGATTGCCACCTCTGTTTTGACCGAAAGACTGCACCTTATCGCAAAGGAGGAGGGGATATCCCTCGACCCTGCGGCGGCTCTCATTCTTGCGCGGCTTGCGCAGGGCGGTATGCGTGATGCTATCAGCCTTTTCGAGCTTTGCGCCGCGGGCGGACGCGCTGTCACTCCCGAGGTTGTCAGCGAAACCGTCGGCTCGTGCGGACGGGAATCAATGTCAAGGACGGTCCGCGCCATTTCCGCAAGAGATACGGCAAAGCTCTTTGAGATAATTGCCGAGATAGACGCATCGGCAAAGGATATTGCGGTATTTTGGCAGGAGCTTATCTCGTATTACAGGGATATGCTCGTTATCCGCACCGCAAAGGCGGCGTCCGCGCTTAAATATCTTGACCTTACGGACAGCGAGGCGGAAATGCTCCGAACGGATGCCGCCGCTTTCAGCCGTGAGGCACTGTCGTACCACAGCCGTCTGCTTGACGAGGCGTACGCCTCAATGCAGCGTCCCGGTGCATCGCGCCGAACGGTTGCCGAGCTTACGCTTATCAGGCTTTGCGACGAAAGACTCGGGACTTCACCCGATGCGCTTCTTGCGCGAATAGCTGCGCTTGAGGCAAAGCTTGCCGCGGGCGTGAGCGTTGTTGCCCCCTCGCAAGCACCCGTTTCCGAGACCGAGGAACGCCCGCAGCCGAAAGCCGAGCCTGTGCCTGTGCCGACACCCGCGCCTGCCGAGAGTGCAAAGCGTACTCTGCGCCCCTTGCGCGTGTGGGCAGAGGTGATAGAGACCTTCCGCGGCACTAACCCCGGAGTTGCGGCACTGCTCACCACCGAACGTGCGTATACCGACGACGGCGGCAGGATAATAGTCAGCTATTCAAAGGACATTACAAAAATAATGATGTCGCCACCCGAAAAAATGGAGGCGTTTTGCAGCGCTCTCTCCCTTGCGCTTGACAGGGCGGTAGAGCCTCGGAGCGTCGTTTTTGAGAAGGTCGAGGTGGGCGGCACGCCAAATGATGCAAAGATACTTGCCGACGAGCTTGATGAGCTGGCAGGAATTTAATAGAACGATAAAAACGATAAAAAAGGAGATAAACGATGAAAGTAAGACTTCCAAAGGGTATGGGCGGAGGCCCGCAGGACATGAATTCCATGATGCGTCAGGTACAGAAGTTTCAAGAGGAGCGCGAGGCACTTGCGGCTGATCTTGAGGCGAGAGAATACGAGGTCGCCGCAGGCGGCGGAGCCGTAAAGGTCATAATTACGGGCGAGCGCCGCGTTACCGAGATAAAGATAGCTCCCGAGATAGTTGACGCGGACGATATTGAAACGATGGAGGACATCATCGTTGCCGCAGTAAACGAGGCGATCGGCAGAGTTGAGGCGGAGTCCGCCGCGGAGATGAGCGCGCTTGCCGCTAAATACGGCATTCCCGAGGGCGCGTTTTAATGGCGGGAAGTATCAAGTCGCTTGAGCTTTTAGCCGAGCAATTCGGCCGTCTTGACGGTGTTGGAAAGCGCACGGCTATGCGCCTTGCCTTTTCGGTGCTTAATATGACGGACGAGGCGGCGGCAGGCTTTGCTGACGCTATTCTCGAAGCCAAGCGGAGTATACATTTTTGTCCCGTTTGTCAAAATCTTACCGACCTTGAAATATGCCCCGTATGCGCGGACGAGGCACGCGACAGGAGCGTTATTTGCGTGGTTCAGGATACGAAATCTCTGCTCGCTATCGAAAAGGTCAGGGAATACAGGGGCGTGTATCACGTGCTGCACGGGCTTATCTCGCCTATGCAGGGAATAACTCCCGACAATATTCGTCTGCGTGAGCTTATCGAGCGCATTTCGACAAGTGACGAGGTCGAGGAGGTCATTATTGCGACCAACCCCACCGCCGAGGGCGCGGCGTCGGCTATGTATATCGCACGCCTACTCAAGCCCTGCGGCATAAAGGTCACTCGCATTGCCAACGGCATTCCCGTCGGCGGCGAGCTTGAATTTGCCGACGAATACACTCTTTCCCGCGCGTTTGAGGGAAGAAGAGAGTATTGAAAACACCTGCGGTGTTTTCAATGAAATCCGACTTCGTCGGGTGAAATACGCCTACGGCGTGTGAAATATTTGCCTTACGGCAAATGTTAAGGAAAAAAGTGGTTGAAGCCTCGGCTTCAACTACTTTTTGTTTTATTGAATGCTTTTTGCGGTGCAAAAAGCTTCCTTAACTTTGCACTCTGCACTTTGCACTTTGCACTTAAAACGCCAACGGCGTTTTACTTTTAAATGTCTCCGTCCGTGCAGTGTACGGTGTATGAGCCGGCGTTGGTGTTCCAATCGCTGCCTTTCGATATAGCATTCCACTGCGCAATAGTTCCGCCGTAGTTTATGCTCGTGAGCGATCGACACCATATGAACGCATAATCGCCAATGCTCTTAACGTTTGCGCCAATCGTTATGGTTGCGAGTGAGGGGCAACCGCCAAACGCGGAACTGCCGATTTCCCAAACGCTGTCGGGTATGACTATACTCGTGAGCGAGGGACATTCTCCAAACGCTGAACTGTTAATTCTTATAACGCTTCCGTCAGCGGGGATAACG
>JAZNOD010000024.1:0-2087 GCA_045580585.1 Eubacteriales bacterium | reverse complement strand
TTCACGAAATGCCACATACGCGCGTACTCGCCGTCCTTGTCGCTCTTTACGCTGATGCCCTTTTTAAGCTCTGCGCCCGAAAAACGCTCGCCGCTTATCGTGTCAACGTAGTCCGCGCTCGCGTCCGCCGCCGAAAGCTTCAGCTTGAACTCGCGCTCGCGCTCGTCGCCCTCGTTTTGCAAGAACGAAAGCAAAAGCTCGCTCGCATCCGTCTCCTTGTCGGCAAAATAATACGCATATCTGCCGCACGCGGACGGGTCAAGAAGTCTGAAAAACTCACCGCGCAAAATAAGCTCCTCGTAGGCGCGGTATTCCTTTATCTGCTCGGAAATGGTGTTTTTCACCCTATCGCTTGCGCTGAGAACGTCAAACTCGTAGCCAAGAGGTCCGTTCATAGCCACGCGGAAGCGGTAATCGAGCTTGCGCGGCTCCTCGATACAGCCCTTGTGGTTGCCGACGTGACAGCTCATCACCGAGGGCGGAAATCCAAAGGTGCTGCCGTGCTGAATGAACGTCCTGTGAATTGGCGAAGTGTTGTCGCTTGCCCATATCTGCGTGGAATACTTCATCATTCCGAGGTCGTAGCGACCGCCGCCGCCGCTGCAGTTTTCTATCATTACGTTCGGGAAATTCTCGTTAAACCACCTAAAAAGGTCGTAAACGCCGAGCATATAGCGGTACGCCGCCTCGCCCTGACGCTCGGGGGGGAGCGAGGGAGAATACACCTCGGTCATATTGCGGTTCATATCCCACTTGATATAGCCGATATCCACGTTTCCGAGCGTTTTGGCAAAGGCGCATTTGAGGTAGTCAAGCACCTCGGTGTTTGCCATATCGAGCACGTACTGCGTGCGCGCCTCAAGCTGACGTCTGCCCGGCGCGGCGATAACGTACTCGGGATGCGCCCTGAACAACTCGCTGTCGGGGTTGACCATTTCGGGCTCTATCCAGATGCCGAATTTTATGCCGTTTTTCTTGACGCGGCGCACAAAGGGCGCAAGCCCGTCGGGAAAGCGGTCGGGATTTGCATACCAATCGCCAAGCCCCGCCTTATCGTTTACGCGCTTGCCAAACCAGCCGTCGTCCATAACGACCATATCCATTCCGCATTTTGCCGCCTCTGCGCCAAAGCTTTCCATTCTCTCGGCATCAATGTTGAAGAAAAACGCCTCCCAAGAATTAAGCACGACGGGGCGAAGCGGGAATTTATCGCGCGGCAGGATGTGTGCGCGCACAAAGCGGTGCATATTGCGCGAGGCGCGTCCGATGCCCCTTGCGCTATACGTCATAACCGCCTCGGGAGATGCAAAGCTCTCGCCCGATTTCAAAAGATAATTAAAGCACTCGTCGCCAAGTCCCAAAAGAACGCGCGTGTTGTGCGTCTGGTCGGTCTCGACCTCGCCAAGCCAATTTCCACTCCAAACGAAGTTAAAGGCGTAAGCCTCGCCCCGCTCCTCGGTCGCCTTTTTGTCCGTCACCATCATAAAGGGGCTGAAATGGTGGCTCGACGAGCCGCGGCGGCTGAAAATGCGCTGATTTCCGCGCATAAGCGGCTGACGCTGAATATGACGCTCGTGCGCCCACTCGCCGTAAAAGCTTATCATATCGCGCTCGTCGCCGTCGATATCAAGAGAAAGCGGCATAGCCTTTTCAATTCGAAGATCGGCTTTTCCGCGATTTTCAAGCACGAAATAGCGCGAGATAACGTCGCTTTCGGGAAAAACGGTGTAGTAAAGGTGCAAAATCGCGCCCGTGACCTCGTCCGTGAGCGTCAGCTCAAGCGTTTCGGTGTTTTCGTCGGCATCGGCGCAGGGCAAGCCGTCGGGAGAAAATCTTCCCCCAAACTTGCGCATACTCTTGTAAACGAAGTAGGTAACGTCGCTTCCCGTTTCCATACTGCGCAGTTTCAGTGCCGTAGCGCGGAAGTCGCCGCTTCCGAAAAGGGGGAATTCAAGCGCGGTATTGTCGGGATAGAAGCGCTCGTCGGAATAGGTCGCGGAGAAGGACTTGGACTTCTTGACGTACTCAATATCCTGCGTGCCCTTTATCGCGCCGTAGTAGAGATGTATCGGGTATTTGCCGAAAAG
>JAZNOD010000023.1:0-3473 GCA_045580585.1 Eubacteriales bacterium | reverse complement strand
CGGGAATTACCTTGTCGGAGTTTTTCGATAGGGATTATTTTGACGAGCTTGAGGAAGATTGATTTTTAGTAAAAAACGCGCTTATGGCTTGCCATAAGCGCGTTTTTTTACTCAAACAGCTCCGCTATAAGCTCGAAAAGTTTGAATTTCAGGCGGTATTTGGGGGTGTTTTGCGTTTCGGTGATGATGCCGTACTGTTTGTCGGTTATGCCGACCTCAACGGCGTCGTCGGGGGCGGCGAGGCTGTTGGCAGGTGAAAGAGGAAGTGTGGCGTCTGCCTTTTGCTCAAGTGCGGCGGACAGGCATAGCGGCGGAAACAGCACGCACCACCAATTCTGCCCATCTCCCTCACCGAGAACGATGCGCACCGAGGTGTATTCTCCTGCCGGGTACGCCGCACCGTCGTAAACGCGCTCGGGGTAATTTTCCTGACCTACGAGCATATCCGCGCCGTAGTCCACTCCGTTTTGCGAAAGCACATCTGCGGCGGCATCAAGAATGATGCCGCGCGAGGCGTTCACGCGCTCGACGGCTTCCGCCTTGTCGGCGCAATCGCCCAAAAGCGAGGCGGTCGCTGTGAGTATCGCGTCGCGCACCTCATATTTTATGCGCTGGTCGACCTCACTGTCCGAGTTCGCAATGACGTGAAGGCGCAAAACGCGCTCATATACGTCATTATTTTTTCTACCAGCGGAGCAAGCCGCTGACAATATCATAACGGCGGCAAGCATTATCGGAATAAGGCAAAGGCGGCAGTAGCTTGTATTATGAATAGTGGTTTTCGTTTTCATTTTCGTACTCCTTTGTAGATATGTAGAGTACCCTTGCATTTCCGATAGTTACATTTTATTCTTTCCCATTCCAACCGCTATTATACTCGCAAAATAAAAAAAGCGGAAAATTAGCGTTGTGCCCTTAAGGACACAACGCATCGATATTCGCCTACGGCGATCGATATGCACTTCGTGCTCGATATGTCCTTGCGGACTCGATATGTGCTTCGCACGAGAAAAACAGGCGAATATCATATCGAAACCGACCGCAAGGGCGGTTATATCGAATTTGCCGCAAGGCAAATATATCGAGCTGAGCGTAGCGAAGCATATCGACGAATTGAATCATAGCATTTGTAGCTACAAACGCGGTGATCGCAAAGAAAAGAGGACGAGGAATTTTAACAATTCTTCGTCCTTTTCCTATAGGTAGGCATTGTATTCTGTTGAATTAAAAATTGTCCTTTAGAGTACAGCCTAATTTTCCGCTTTTTTATAATGCAATTACAGACAGCATCGAGCCGCGCACGCCGTTTTGGCGGCGGTGCGAGTAGTAGAGGTCGGCGCGGCAGTAGGTGCAGTCCGCGCTTACGTCGACGTTTTGGCGCGGCACGTCCGCCGCCTCAAAAAGCGCAAGGTTTGCCGCGCGCAAATCGGCACGGTACTTGCCGTTTTTCTGTGGGATAACAAATCTTTTTCTTAATTCCTTATCAAACGCGGCGTAAAAGTCCTCGCCGACCTCGTAGCAGCAGCTTCCTATCGACGGTCCTATCGCGGAGTAGATATCGCTCGGCGCAAAGCCAAGTCCAAAAAGCTTTTCAAGCGCCGCCTCGACAATCCTTGCCGACGTGCCGCGCCAGCCTGCGTGCAGGGCGCACACGGCGCGCGTTACGCCGCCGCGCTTGGCGCATATCAGTATCGGCACGCAGTCCGCGGTCTTAACGCCGAGCGTTACGCCGCGCTCGGTGGAGATGTAGCCGTCGCAAGAAAAGGGGCATTCCTTAAAATATCCGCGTCCCGCGTCTGCGGCACTCACGTGCCTGACGGTAGCGGAGTGTATCTGCGGCGCGGAAATTATGCTTTTTTCGTCCACGCCAACGGCGGCGGCGAATAGCGCGAGGTTTTTTAGTACGGTTTCACGCTCGTCTCCCTTGTCAAAGGCGAGATTGAGCGCGCTCGTGTGCGCCGCCTCGCTTACACCGCCGAGCCGCGTTGAAAAACCGTGCGGTACGTCGATAAGCGGCGAATAGGCAAACACCACGCCGCCAGAATTTTTATATTCCATATTTTTTCCTTAATAAAGATGGGCGCGGTATTCCGCGCCCACTTTTTGTTTTTTTATTAGTCAAACAGCTTGCCGTACTTGAGAAGTCTCTCGTACTTGTCCTTTGCGGCATTTTCTGCCTTGTCGAAGAGCGCCTCGGCTCTGTCGGGGAACTGCTGTGCAAGTCTGCTGTAACGAGTCTCGCTGGTGATGAAGTCGCGGTAGCTTGCGGTAGGCTCCTTGGAATCCACGGTAAGAGGATTCTTGCCTTCTGCCTTGAGGGCAGGATTGTAACGGAACATCTGCCAGTAGCCTGCGTCAACTGCTCTCTTCATCTCGAGCTGGCTGTTGAACATACCGCCCTTGATACCGTGCATCTCACAAGGAGCGTAACCGATAATGAGGGAAGGTCCGTGGTAAGCCTCAGCCTCGGAGAGAGCCTTGAGGAACTGGTTCATATCAGCACCCATAGCAACCTGTGCTACGTATACGTAACCGTAGGACATAGCGATCTCAGCAAGGTTCTTCTTGCCGATAGCCTTACCTGCGGCTGCGAACTGTGCAACCTGACCGATCTGGGAAGCCTTGGAAGCCTGTCCGCCGGTGTTGGAGTAAACCTCGGTATCGAATACCATAACGTTTACATCCTCGCCCGATGCGAGAACGTGGTCAAGACCGCCGAAACCGATATCGTATGCCCAACCGTCGCCGCCGAAGATCCAAACGGACTTCTTAGCGAGGTAATCCTTTTCAGCAAGGATAGCGGGAGCTACGGGGCAACCTGCGGCTGCTGCAGCCTCAAGCTCAGTAACGAGAGTCTTGGTTGCGGCAGTGTTAGCCTTGCCGTCATCCTTGGAAGCGAGGTAAGCCTCGGCTGCTGCCTTGAAGGAGTCGGAAGCCTTGTCGGATGCTGCCATTTCAGCAACCTTGGCGATGAGCTTCTCGCGGATGGTCTTCTGACCGAGAGCCATACCGAGACCGTGCTCTGCGTTGTCCTCAAAGAGGGAGTTAGCCCAAGCGGGACCCTTGCCGCTTTCGCGGTTTACGGTGTAGGGAGTTGCAGGTGCGGAGCCGCCCCAGATAGAGGAGCATCCGGTCGCGTTGGAGATGTACATTCTCTCGCCGAAGAGCTGAGTGATAAGGCGAGCGTAAGAGGTCTCGGCACATCCTGCGCAAGAGCCCGAGAACTCAAGCAGGGGCTGCTTGAACTGGCTGCCCTTAACAGTGTTGTCGCCGTAGGGAAGTTCCTTCTCGGAAACGTTAGCTACGCAGTAATCAAAAGCTTGTTGCTGTTCAGCAACGGTAGCTGCGGGAACCATGGTGAGGCAACCGAGCTTGCACGCCTTAACGCAGAGGGTACAACCCATACAGTCAAGGGTGGAGATGCCGATGGTGAACTTGTAGTCGGTCTTAAGTGCGGGCTTGTCGGTGTACTT
>JAZNOD010000022.1:0-7315 GCA_045580585.1 Eubacteriales bacterium | reverse complement strand
AGCTTTCGGCGTATCCGCTGCTAACATCACCGCCGGTGCCGGCGCTGCTGCTGCTCCCGCAGCTGCTGCTGCTGAAGAGAAGACCGAGTTCGACGTAGTTCTCGCAAGCTTCGGTGCTAAGAAGCTCGACGTTATCAAGGTCGTTCGTGAGCTTACCGGTCTTGGACTTAAGGAAGCTAAGGAACTCGTTGAGGGTGCTCCTAAGACTCTTAAGGAAGGCGTTTCCAAGGATGAGGCTGAGTCCATCAAGGCTACTCTCACCGAGGCTGGCGCAACCGTAGAGATTAAGTAATTTAAAAAGAACAAAATCCTGTCTGTTCACAAAAGCCCGATGCTTCAGAGCATCGGGCTTTTGTGTTATTTAATTTTTCTGCATTCTACGTAGTAACGCTTGTCTGCGGCGTGTCCCATAGAGAAGGTCTTACGAGGCAGAGCGCCATCGTTTTCAACTGCGGGGAAAAGCTCGCTCTTTTCGATTCCGTTAAAGAGGAATCCGACACAGCCCTTCTTTTCCGCAAGGCGGCAAAGTGTATCCTCGCCATGTATGTAATCGGTAACGGTATCGGGATGCTCGGCAGTATACTCGTCAAGGAATTTCTGCAGTGTGCCTACCGCGAGCGTAAGCACGGGCTTGGCAACAGTAATCACCTCGCTCTTGCCTTCCGTAATGACGGTAAAGCTCTGTGCGGCGGCATCGCCGCAGGTATTGGCGGCAAGTGCGCGGAATTTTTCAACGAGGCCGCAGGGATCCGCGGTCTCAACTATTCTGTATATCGGCTCAAACTCAAGAGAAGCATCGTGGAGATTGCCGAGCTCGCAAAGAGCGTATCTTGCAGGGTGGTTTGCGGCAGCCTCAGCTCCGATCTTAGCCTTTATCTCCTCGTAAGCCGCCTTTGCGGTAGCGAGGGAGTGGTTTCCGTCTCCAACTGCGAAAACGATGGGGGCATTCTTGCTGCCTCTGCTCTTCACCGCTTCATCAATAGCGGCGTTGATGGCGGCAAACTCAGCCTCTGCAATAAACGCACCGCGAACCGCGCCCGCGTTTCCGTCAAGAGCAAAATCGTATGCATCGGCGTCACGTCCGCTAAACATACCGAGTATCTTGTCCTCTATATCATCAACGAGAAGAAGGATGTGGGGAAGCTCAAGGGCGGCATCACGTCTCACCTCAAGGCGCGGGGGAATTCTCTCAACAACGGTCTTTTCGGTAGCGCGAATAGCGGAAACCGAGCCTACGCTGTAATCGTAATCCTCAAGATCGACCGCGGCAACGATTCCGCGGCGGATCTTGCCGCCCGAAAGACGGCGTTCAAGATAGATTCCGCAAGCCTTATGCTCAATAAGCCAATCGGAAGCGATGTAGCTGTCCATGGCGGCGTGGACGGTAGGAATGCGAGCCGCACTCTCGTCAAGCCAAACCTCGGGGAGAATGAGCTTGTATGCCGAGGGGGCATCACCGACACGCTCCTTTACGCCAAGCCAATACTCGGGCTCGGATGTGTACTGGTCGCAGGCAACGGTAGCCCATTTGGTGCCGTCAACACGGGAAAAATCGGGAAGCATAATATCAGCAGGATATATGTACATTTCTGACCTCACATAAGTTTTTTTTTAATTATACTACATTTTCTCTCATTTGGCAACAGTTTTTTCATAATATGCAAAAAACTGTTGCACTCGCAACTATTTTGTGTTATAATATGGTAAAATCTGAAAAGAAAGGCTGTGATCTAATGGGACCCGGATTC
This sequence comes from Eubacteriales bacterium, assembly GCA_045580585.1. GTDB lineage: Bacteria > Bacillota > Clostridia > Oscillospirales > CAG-272 > CAG-390. The sequence goes on along the minus strand of JAZNOD010000022.1, from coordinate 5,567 downwards.
GGAGGACCGCCACCGGACAGATATAAGCACGAAAAAGTGCCGCCACCCAAGAGCATAAAAGACCTGCCGAGATTCTTGCGTCAGGTCGTAGGAGGTTTTTTCTACCGACTCTTCTATATATTCCTTTTAGTTTGGAAAACCAATCCCCTCATTCTCTTTACGATGATATTCGTTGCTGTCTTTAACGGTGTGGCACCCGTTATCGGCTCTGTGCTTTCCGCGGACATCCTTAATGAAATGCAGGGAGTTATCTCAGAGCGCACTATCGCTGAAAACGCAGGGCAGATATACACCATCGCCTTTTGGGGCTCCTCGGTGCTGACGCTCCTTATCGCATATTTTGCCTACCGCATTCTCACCCGAGTTGTCGATCGCGTGACTTCTTCTATAATTCGTATCGCGGGCGAAAAGGTTGTACGTCAGGTCAAAGTGCAGATAATGGAAAAGGCAAAAACCGTTGACATTGCCTCGTTTGACCTTCCTGCTTTTTATGAAAAGCTTGAAAACGCAAACCGAGAGGCAGGAAACAGACCTATATCCACCCTGCAATCCACTTTCTCCGTAGTCAGCCAGATCATTTCTCTTGTAAGCTACGTTGTGATCCTCGCGACCATTCCCAATATGTGGTGGATGCCCCTTGGAATCATTGCGATATCCGTGCCATCTGCAATCGTTTCGTTTGTATATAGGCGCAAGAATTTCAACTATATGCGCCGCCGTTCCAAGGATCGCAGACAGATGAATTACTATTCCGATCTGCTTGTGAACAAGGATCTTGCCAAGGAGATACGCATTTTTGACCTTTCGGACACTCTTATCGGAAGATACAAATCTGTATTCAATCGCTATTACGCCGGACTGCGCAAGCTCATCATTGCAGAGTCCTTTTGGCTTGTTGTTATTGCCATCATCTCCTCGGTAGTCAACTGCATTTTCTACGCCATTATCGCTTATGGCGTATTTGAAGGACGTTTTCTCATTGGTGATTATTCGCTATACACGGGCGCGCTCGCATCTATTGCAGGATGCGTGACCGCACTTATAAATATTTCAGCCCACGTTTACGAAGGAACACTCTTTATTGACAACCTTGTTTCATTTATGAAAGAGGAACAGACCATCGCTCCAATCGTCGAAGAACCGCTTCGTGTACAGCGCGGAGTACCTCACACCATCGAGTTTAAGAACGTCAGCTTCTCATACCCGGGTTCGGACAGAAAGGTCATAAACAATTTCACGACCACGTTCCGCCCCGGAGAGACCGTTGTTCTTGTGGGACTTAACGGTGCGGGAAAAACAACTCTTATCAAGCTGCTTACCCGTCTTTACGATCCTACCGAGGGTGTTATTTTGCTTGACGGTCACGATTTGCGTGAGTACGACGTTACCGATCTTTATTCGACCTTTGGCATAATATTCCAGGACTTTGGAAAATACGCCGTCACCGCCGCAGAGAATATTTATTTTGGTGATGTCAATTCCGCTACGGATGAGGAAAAAATGCGCTCGTGCGCCGAGCAAAGTGCGGCGGCAGACTACATATCTCGCCTTCCGAACGGTTACGACACGCCGCTTATGCGAATTTTTGAGCAAAACGGCACAGAGCTTTCCATCGGTCAATGGCAAAAACTCGCAATTGCACGCGCATTCTACCGCGACTCCGATATTATGATACTCGACGAGCCGACAGCCTCGCTTGACCCGATGGCGGAGCAGGAGATCTTCAATCAGTTCGATGCTCTGCGCGAGGGCAAGACGACCATTTTTGTCTCCCACCGACTGTCATCTGCCGTTATCGCCACAAAAATAGTAGTGCTTGAATACGGCTGTCTTGTCGAGGAAGGCACACACCGTGAGCTTATGGAAAAGCACGGAAAATACTACGAGCTGTTCTCCACACAGGCAAAGAGATATCTTGAGGGCGGTGATCTTGTTGACCGCGATCCTGCGCAAGACACTCACGAACACCGCCGCCCGCGCCGTCATCACGGCGAGGAATAAAAATAAAGCAATAAAAATCGCCCGAAAAAGTGATTTTTATTGCTTTTTTGTTGACATTCTGCTTTTGATTGATTATAATAATATATTATATTAAATTTTTGGAGATTTTATTATGAACGTTAAGGTTGTAAAGTTTGGCGGCTCCTCTCTTGCCGATGCAGAGCAGTTCCGCAAGGTTGCAAATATCATAAAGGCGGACCCCGCACGCCGCTACGTAGTTCCTTCCGCTCCCGGTAAGCGTTTTTCCGGCGACATAAAGGTCACCGATATGTTTTACGAGTGCTACAATCTCTCGAAAAACTCCTCTGTCGAGGAATTTGAGGCTCAATATAAAATGATCGAGGACCGCTACAACGGTATAATCGCAGACCTCGGTATGGACTTTGATATCAGCGGTGAATTGGAATACGTAAAGCGCGCCATCCTTTGCCACGCAGGCCGCGACTTTGCCGCCAGCCGCGGTGAATACCTCAACGGTATCATTCTCGCAAAATATATCGGATATGATTTCATAGATGCAGAGAGCGTTATCATCTTTACCGATGATGGAAAGTTTGATTCCGAAAAAACGCAAGAGATCCTGTCAGCCGAGCTTGCGCACCATGAGCGTGCGGTAATTCCCGGATTCTACGGCATTATGCCCAACGGCACGGTTAAGACCTTCTCTCGCGGCGGTTCCGATATCACAGGCTCTATCGTCGCCCGCGCCGCCAACGCAGACCTCTACGAAAACTGGACTGACGTTTCGGGCTTCCTTATGACTGACCCGAGAATAGTCAAAGATCCGCTTTCTATAAAGACTATCACTTACAGCGAGCTTCGCGAGCTTTCCTACATGGGAGCTACGGTGCTTCACGAGGACGCCATCTTCCCCGTAAGAAACGCAGGTATTCCCATTAACATCAAAAACACTAACAAGCCCGACGACGAGGGTACTATGATCGTCGCATCCGCCGCCGACTACGACAGCGAACACATCATCACGGGAATTGCAGGTATCAAGGGCTTCTCTTCCATCATCATTGAGCATGATATGATGAATGCGCAGATCGGCTTTGTCCGCCGCGTTCTTGAGATATTTGAGGATTACGGTATTTCGCTTGAGCATATCCCCTCGGGCATCGACACCATGAGTGTCATCTGCTCCACCGAACAGCTTGACGCTTGCCGCGAAAAGCTCCTTGCCGCCATCAACCGCAACATAAAGCCCGATAGTCTGAACGTTGAGGACAATCTTGCGCTCATTGCCGTCGTTGGACGCGGAATGGTCAAGGCGAGAGGGACTGCGGCGCGTATATTCTCCGCTGTATCCGACGCAGGTGTAAACATCAAGATGATAGATCAGGGTTCGTCCGAGCTTAATATCATCATCGGCATTGAGGAACACGATTTCAACACCGCCATCGAAGCTATATACGGCGAATTTGTAAAATAAAAAGAAAGTGGCGCGCAAGCGCCACTCTGTTTAAGCCATTTTTTCGGACATCTGTCCGCCGCCAAGTACGTGAAAATGCAAGTGCTTTACGGACTGGCACGCATCGTCGCCGCAGTTGGAAATGATACGGTAACCACCCGTCAGGCCCTCTGCGGCGGCAATTTTAGGAATAGCCTCAAATATCTTTGAAACATACACGCTGTTTACCTCACTGACCTCATCAGCCGATGCAAGATGAAGCTTGGGAATAACAAGAATGTGTGTGGGCATCTGAGGCGCGATGTCACGGAATGCATAGACGTACTCGTCCTCGTATACCTTGGAAGAGGGGATATCCCCTGCGATTATTTTACAAAAAAGACAATCCATTTTTTCTCTCCTTATTTAACTGATATTTAAATTATACCACCGCAAAAGGCACAAATCAAGATGAAAAACAGAAAAATAATAGATATTCATACTCACGTATACCCCGAAAAGATAGCGGAAGCGGCTGTTGTAAGCCTCGGGCACTTTTATAATTTTGTTCCCGAAGGCAATGGAACGTTTTCCGAGCTTTACTCAACCTCACTCGAAAACGGCGTATCGGGTGCGCTAATGCTTGCAACTGCGACCAATGCACGCCAAGTCGAGCACGTAAACGATTGGATAGCGTCACTCGCCGCCGAAGCTACAGAAAATGGCTTTGAAGCATACGCCTTTGGCGGCTATCATCAGGACTGTGTAGATGCGGAAGCTGTTGTCGCCCACGCCACTGGTATGGGAATACGCGGTTTTAAGATACACCCCGACATTCAGGGAGTGGATATCGACGACGAAAAACTGCTTCCCCTTTACGCTATCTGCCAGCGCGAGCATCTCCCCATTTATCTACACATGGGAGATGACCGCCCTCAATACCGTTTTTCCGAGGCAAGAAAGCTTGTAAAAATTCTTGAAAAATTCCCAGACCTCGTAGTAGGCGCTGCTCATCTTGGCGGATATTCGGCATGGGACGATGCCCGCGTTCTCATTGGTGCGCCAAACGTATATTACGATACCTCAAGCGCGCTGTGGGCCATTACTCCCGAATTTGCCGCCGAGCAGATACACAAGCTCGGAGTGGACAAGGTAATGTTTGGCACGGACTACCCCGTAATGACTGCGGATGCAGAGCTTGCCAGACTCCACGCGCTCGGGCTTTCGGACGATGAGCTTGACAAGATCTGTTATTTCAATGCAATGAAATTTCTCGGAATATAATATAAGGCTGTCCTCGCGGACAGCCTTATATTATATTATTCAGCAGCCTCGTCAGCGGCTACTTCAGCCTCAGCCTCTGCCTCATCAGCGGTATCCTCAACGAGGGCACGCATGGAAAGGCTTACTCTCTGCTGGTCATCGTCGATCTTGATGATCTTAACGGTAACCTGCTGACCGGACGTGAGAACATCAGCGGGATTCTCAACGCGCTCGGTAGAGATCTGGGAAACGTGGATAAGGCCGTCAACCTCATCAGTCACACGGGCAAACGCACCGTAGGACATGATATTGGAAATGGTAACGTCAATAACATCGCCAAGGTTGAACTGTGCCTTGAATGCGTTCCAGGGGTGAGTCTCCTCGGTGCGGTAACCAAGAGAGATCTGACGCTTTTCGGGGTCGTAGGACTTAACGAAAACGGTCATCTCATCACCGATATTGAGAATGTCGGAGGGCTTATGTATAGGTCTCCAGGACATTTCCTTCTTGTGAAGCATACCGTCAACGCCGCCAAGGTCGATAAATGCGCCGTAGTCGGTCATTCCGCGAACCTTACCCGTGTAGTACTTGCCAACCTCGATCTCTGCCCAGAACTGCTCCTCAAGGGCGCGACGCTCCTCGCGGCTTGCGGCTCTGATAGAACCGATAGCGCTCTTACCATGGGGCTTGATCTCGATGATCTTGTACTTTACGGTCTGTCCAACGAGAGTGGACAGGTCTGCCTCGCGGGGCAGAGCGGTCTGGGAAGCGGGAACAAATACAGCTGCGCCGTAGATCGGAATTTCTACTCCGCCCTTTACAGCCTCGGTGACCTTACCCACAAGGGTATCGCCATTGTCCTTTGCTTCAATTACCTTGTGCCAGTTTTTGTCAAGGTCTGCGCGCTTTT
>JAZNOD010000021.1:0-6378 GCA_045580585.1 Eubacteriales bacterium | reverse complement strand
ACCGCTATATTGTCCTTGATTACGAGCTCACACGCTTTGATCTTGAATTCCTTGCTGTACGTTCTTTTCATGGACTCACCTCTTTCAAGTTAATTATATCATTAACTCTTCTTTTTGTCCATTTTTATTGTACAACTTTCTTTATCTCCTTATTAGTTATTCATTATCTTTTCGCTGAGTTTCAGAATTTCAGCGCCGTACTTTTTCTTGCGATTGCCGAGAATCTTCTTATATATCGGATAGTTCGCGATAGCCATGAGCATTCCCGTGACACCGACGGCGATGCCCGGAACCATTGCGCTTTCAATGCCAATGGCAGCACCGATGTCGGTCATTACAAGGCTCATGCCCGCACCCATGATAATGGCGGAAGTACTGCCGAAAACGTATGCAAACACGTTTGCGGGGCGCTTGACCTTTGCGTCGAGCTGACGGAGCGCATCAAGCTCGGTGGTCTCTTTTTCCATATACTGCGTGCGAATTTTCTGCGCCATAAACTGCTGATCGTTTCTGTTCATAATAAATTACCTCTTAATCTTTGTTTGCTTTTGTGCCTTTATTATATCTTTGGGTTGTTTTTGATTTTTTTGTAAAATGTTTGCGTTTTGTTAATCTGAAAATTTTTTCAAAATTTATAATTTCATCGCATCAAGTTTTTATAAAAAAAGAACCAAGTTCATTTCTGAACCCGGTTCTCTTATTAACTTAAATTATTTTATCAGAACAAAAGTGCGCTGACTCTGTCCCATATCTCGTCCGCGACCTCATCTATCGGGCGTGCGGCGTTGACTCTTATTATCTTCGCCTCGCCCTCCATTTTAGCAATGTGGTCAAGCGCGCTTTCAAAGCGCGCCCTTATCTGTCTTTGCTTATCGTCGGCATCGTATATCTCTTCCGAGGCTCTATCCGCCTCGCGGCGCGCGCGAGTGACCTCGGGCGGCACGTCAAGATACACTATCGCATCGGGAGCAAGCCGCTGTACACAGGGGCGATTAAGCTCGTAAACGTCCTCAACACTAAGTGCATCGCCCGAATTGTACGCCATATTCGAAGGATAGTATCTGTCGCAGACAATGTGAGTGCCACTTTCAAGCAAAGGGAGCATAAACTCGATATGCTCAAGGCGGTCGGCAATGTGGAGATACGCCATGCTCATCGGCGCTATCTTCACTCCGCCGTAAAGGGCGGAGCGAATGATTGCGCCAACTATGTTTCGTGAATCGGGCTCGCGCTCCATTAGGCACGCCGCGCCCGTATGCTCGGCTATGCGGCGGCGCAAAAGCTCGGTCTGCGTAGTCTTGCCGCAACCGTCCGTTCCCTCAAAAATTATAAGCTTTCCTCGGGTGGTTTTGTTCTCGGGCATAGCCATGCTCCTTTCACTTAAAAAACAAATTTGAAGGTATTGCTTCCCTTACGGGGTATCTCATACTCCTCACCGAGCTTCGGTCCGCAGGAGTACGAGCCGATTCCGCGCATTGCAAGGTCAACGCAAACGTTGACAAAATCATTCTTCTTCAGCTCAAAATTATGCAGAGTATCGCGAAGCTGTGCGGTGGTGTAGGGGTTAACGGAGAAGGAGAAATTCTTGTCCGCGGTCATATCGAAAACACCCTTTACACCGAGGTATTTCGATGCATAGTGGCTTCCCGATTCCTGTGGACGAATGTAATTCATATCGTAGTTGTCCTCGGCACAGCTCTCGTAGTAGCCGTAGTCGGTTGCAACGTGCTTATCTATATAGCTCTCGGTAGGTCCAAAGCCGATGTAGGCAAAATCGCCGCACGCCTTGTCAACGCCAAACTCGATTCCAAAACGAGCCATATTCTCAATATAGTCGGCTATTTCGTAATCAAGTGCTATCTCAAGCTCATTACCCTTTACCGTGTAGGAGAGCTTGAATTCAACTGCGGGCATAAGACAGTTTGCGGCAAGACAGCCAACGAAATCATAGCCGTCCGCACGCTTCTCGCAAGAGTAGATATTGGGCTTGCAACGGGGCAGGCGGAATCTCTCGTCGAGCATGGGGGTAAGCTCGCGGTCGTTATCGATAAATCTCGTTATATTGAGGTGAATGGGAGTGCGAAGCACTTCCTTTCCGTCAGCTTTGATAGAAATAAGTTCGCCCGTATGCTCGTCAGCGGCTATTTCAATGCTCTTTGCCCTTGCGGTGATCTCGGGCAGGGGAATATCCTTTATTTCGGAGGTGCGCTTTCCGCCGTATACGGCACGCATCTCAAGCGCGCCCGATTTCGGCTTGCGGTCAGGCGAGAGAATACCGTCAACGCAGAAGTTGCCGTCGTGCTCCGTCTCACCGAAGTCGCCGCCGTAGCAGAAGCCCTTGCCTTTCTTGAAGGCGTGATCTGCCCACTCCCAGATGAACGCGCCCATCATCTCGTCGTTCTCATCTATCATCTTCCAATACTGTGCGAGGTCTCCGCAGCTATTACCCATAGCGTGGCTGTACTCGCACATTACGAAGGGACGGAACTCATCGGGGTTGTCAAGAATCTTTTCCTCTATCTTCTTAAAGCGAGGATACATGTAGCTGACCATATCTACAAGGTCGGTGTAATAATACTTCTTATCCGCGCAGGTGAAGTTCTCGTAGTGTATCGGACGGGTATTATCTCTCTCTCTGATGTATTTAGCACCATCAAAGAAGGACTCACCAAACGAGGACTCGTTGCCCATAGACCAGATGATAACGCAGGGGCGGTTCTTATCGCGCTCAACGAGTGCGACCTGACGCTCGGTGATAGCGTCTGCAAAGAACTCCATCTCGGCATACTCGTTCCAAAGCGGAATATCGTATCTGCCGTCGCGGCGAGCCGCGCCGTGGGACTCAAGATCTGCCTCGTCCATTACGAAAATACCGTACTTGTCGCAAAGCTGATAGAATTCGGGACGGTTGGGGTAGTGCGATGTACGCACGGCGTTAACGTTGAGCCACTTCATCATACGGATATCTTCCATAAGATTTTCAAGGCTTACGGTAGCGGCGGTCTTGTAGTTAAAGTCGTGGCGGTTTACGCCGCGGAGCTTCATCTTTTCGCCGTTTACCTTGAACACACGGTTCTCGATGGTAACGTAGCGGAAGCCAACCTTTTCGATTATCTTCTCTCCGTTTGCGCGAAGCACGAGAGTGTAAAGCACGGGCGTATCCGCGCTCCAAAGCTTAACGTTGCGCGTGGTGAATACAACGCTCTCGCCTGCCTTTGCAAGCATGTGCTGACGACCGAAGGTAAGGTCGATATCGACCTTGCTCTCGTTTATAAATTTCAGCTTGCCCGTCTTGCCTTTGACGGTGGTTTCTATCTTGTAATCGGTGATATGCTCATCGGGGCGGCAAAGAATGTAAACGTTGCGGTAAATACCCGAAAAACGGAACTTGTCCTGACACTCAAGGTACGAGGAAACACTCCATTTAAGCACCATAACGTCAAGCACATTCTCGCCGTCGCGAACGAGGTCGGTAATATCAAACTCGCTGGTTGCGTGAGCTATCTGCGAATATCCCTTGTACTCGCCGTTGACGTAGAGGTAGAACGAGCAGTCAACCCCCTCAAAGTTAAGGTAATAACGCTCGCCCGCCTTCTTTGCAAGCGCAAAGCTGCGGCGATAGTGCCAGCAGGGATTGTCGTAGGGCATATGGGGGAGCATTACGGGAAACGGGAAAGAGGAATTTATGTACTGAATGTGGTCATATCCGTGCATCTGCACACAGGCAGGAACGGGAATAGTCTCGGTAAGCTCCTCGGAAAGCACCGCCTCGGCAACGTTTCTGTGTTGCTTGATAAGCCAAGTGCCGTCAAGCGAGATAAAACGCGAGCTTGTCGCGCGGTTTACGATTCCGAACTTTGTTCCGACTTTGTCATCCTCTGCAAAAGGAATATAATACGCTCTATGAGGTTCTGTGCCTATGCGTTCTAATCTTTCGTATTCTTTCATTTCAAAACTCCGTTTGTGTTTTTAGATGCCCATAGCACCCTATTATATATTATACCTTATTTTGTTTAAAAGTCAAGTTGTTTACATAAATATCCTCTGCAATGGGGCACTCTTAATAATAGTTTCTCGAAATTCAATACAATACGTTACCCACCAACAGGAAAAGGACAGAGATTTTTGCGTTCTCCGTCCTTTTTCTTGTATGTATTCAATTGTCGATATGCTTCGCTACGCTCAGCTCGATATATTTGCCTTTCGGCAAATTCGATATAACCTCCCTTTCGGTCGGTTTCGATATGATATCAATCCCTCGTTTGCGTAGCAAACATATCGAGCCGTAGGCATATCGAGTTGCGTCAGCAACATATCGACAATCCCGCAAGGGATTGATATCGATGCGTTGTGCCCTTACGGGCACAACGCTATTTCGTATGTGACAAAAACCATTCAAAGAGTGCAGGATCTGCGTAAGCGTTAAGCCAGCAGTCGTGCTCCACGTCGGGATATACGGTCAGGCGCGCGTTGCCGCCGTGCTTGTTTACGCCGTCCACCATTCTGATGGATTCCGCGATATTCACAGCAGGGTCCTTTGCACCGTGGAACGCCCAAACGCCGACGTCCTTGAGTCTGCCCGTGTTCCAAGCAACACCGCCGCCGCAAATGGGCGCGATAGCGGCAATGACCTCGGGCATACTGATGCCCATCTGCCACGTGGCGTAACCGCCCATGCTGTTGCCGATGACGTAAAAACGATGCTCGTCGCAATAATCCGACGCGAGAATATCATTTACAAACGCCTTGAGCGTTTCCCAATAATCATACCACGTATCAACGCATCTGCACTGCGGTGCAACACAGACAAAGGGGAAATCCTCGTACTCGCCCGTAATGCGGAAAAACGAGTTTGCCCTTATCATTCCAAGGTCGTCGCCGCGCGTGCCTGCGCCGTGCAAAAACAGTATAGTCGGGTGCTTGTCGCCCGCCTTGTGTCCCTTGGGATAGCGCACGAGATATTTTAAGCAGCCAAATTCCTTTTCCTCGAACATTTTTGCCCCCTGAAAACGATAATTATGTGAGAAGGTTCTTTTCGGTCTCGGGATCGAAGAAATGCATTACCTTGCCCTCGCAGGTAACGTAAATGTACGATCCAAAGGTAAGAGCGCTTCTCTGCTCGTCAGTAAGAGAAATGGTAGGAATGCGAACGATGAGCTTGTCGCCGTTCTCCTCAACACCGTGCAGGTGAAGCTCACTACCCATCATCTCGTTTACGGTGATCTTGCAGGGGATAGCCGCGCTGTCATCTTTGTTTGAAAGAACAAAATGCTCCGGACGAATACCGAGAATTATATCGCGCGAGGTGATTCCCTTCGCTTTGAGCATTTCAGCTTTAGCACCGGTTACCTCGATCTTTGAGCCGTAAGGAGTTACGTAGTACTTGCCGTCCTCGTAAACGAGCTGTGTCTTAAAGGTGTTCATCTTGGGCGCACCAATAAATTCAGCAACGAAAAGGTTGTCGGGCATCTCGAACACCTCGGTAGGTGTGCCGACCTGCTGAACGAAGCCGTCCTTCATAATTACGATACGGTCACCGAGAGTCATAGCCTCGGTCTGATCGTGAGTAACGTAGATAAAGGTGGTGTCGATCTTCTGACGGAGCAGAATGATCTCGGCTCTCATCTGGTTACGGAGCTTCGCGTCAAGGTTGGAAAGCGGCTCGTCCATAAGGAATACCTTACTGTCGCGAACCATAGCGCGTCCGATAGCAACACGCTGTCTCTGACCGCCCGAAAGAGCGCGGGGCTTTCTCATAAGATACTCGGTAATGCCGAGGATCTCAGCCGCCTGAGTGACCTTTTCGTAAACTACGTCCTGCGGAACCTTGTTAAGACGAAGGCTGAACGCCATATTTTCAAATACCGTAAGGTGAGGATAGAGCGCATAGTTCTGGAATACCATCGCTATATCACGGTCGCGGGGCTGAAGGTCGTTTACAACAACGCCGTCGATCTCGACAGTACCTTCCGAAATGTCCTCAAGACCTGCTATCATACGGAGAGTAGTGGATTTTCCGCATCCCGAAGGACCTACGAAAACGATAAATTCCTTATCTGCGATATCAAGATTGAAGTCCTGAACGGCAACGGTGTCCTTGCCGTAGACCTTCTTTACGTTAGTTAATTTTACAGTAGCCATTTTTATCTCCTCTTATCCTTTTACTGCTCCGCCCGTGACGCCCTCAACGTAATACTTCTGCAAGCAGAGGAATACGGTGGTTACGGGAACGGCGACGACAACGCCCGCAGCACAGAACATGGTGTAGTGTGAGTTTACCATAGTTTTAGAAAGCCATTCGAACATACCGACGGCAACGTTCATTCCCGCGCTGTTCTGATGTATCAGATAGCTTGCGAGCATAAAGTCGCCCCAAGG
>JAZNOD010000020.1:0-3902 GCA_045580585.1 Eubacteriales bacterium | reverse complement strand
TTCCACGATGGCATGGTTTTTCACCTCACCCGGCTCGATGCTTGTAAAATTCCAAATGCCCTTGACGCCCGCATCGATGAGGCTCTTCATGGCATCGTCGGCGTACTGCTTCGGGAGCGTAAGCACTCCTATATGAACATTGCGCTCTCGGCAGAAATTAGCGAGGGACGAGGTGTGAAGTACGGGTATTCCCGATATATTAGAGCCGATTATGCTCCATTCCACGTCAAACATCGCAACGGGCTTTACACCCCTGCGCGAGAACATCGGTGAGCGCACGAGCGCACGTCCGAGGTTGCCCGCGCCGATGATGACGGCGTTATAGGACTCGTTTACGCCGAGAAGGTCGCTTATCTCATTATAAAGATACTCTACGTTGTAGCCGTAGCCCTGCTGACCGAAATCGCCAAAGCAGTTGAGGTCCTGGCGTATCTGCGAGGCGGTGATGTTCATCAGCCGTGCCAATGCCGCGGAGCTTACTTTTGTAATGCCCCTGTCAAGCAGGTCACGCAGATATCGGTAATATCTCGGCAGTCGTTTTATGGTTGCGGAGGATACGTATTTTTCGGTATTTTTTTGACCGTTCATAATAATACTCCAAATTTTTAAGTAGAGCCTCAGTCACATGCGGAGGCGTTAAGGTACGTGTCGGAGAAATTCCCCGCGATAAATTCAAAAACACCCTGTGCGGCTACCATAGCGGCGTTATCGCCGCAGAGCTTGCGCTCGGGTAGTATAAGGCGTGCGCCAGCCTTGCGGCACGTAGCCTCAAGAGCTGAACGCAGATGCGAGTTTGCGGCAACACCGCCCGCAAGCACGAGCGTGTCACAGCCCGATGTTTTGAGTGCCGATGGCACTTTTTTTGTTATTGCGCCTACCACGGCATCTGTGAATGCCGAGGCGAATGCGGCGCGGTCTATCTCCTCACCGCGCTGGCGCATACCGTTTAAGTAGTTCAGCGCGGCGGTCTTGTGACCGCTGAATGAAAAATCAAGATTATCTCCCGAAAGCGCGGGAGAGGGAAGGTCAATACTCTTGGCGGCGGCTGCGGTGTCGCCCTCGTGCGCCAGCGCATCAAGTGCCGCGCCGCCGGGATATGGCAGACCTATAACACGCCCGACCTTGTCAAAAGCCTCGCCTGCGGCATCGTCGCGCGTGGCTCCTATCTCGGTGTAGTGTGTGTAGTCCTTAACGTGATAAAAGGACGTGTGGCCGCCCGACACGACGAGCGAAAGAAACGGCGGTTTAAGGTCGGGCGCGGATATATATGCAGCCGCAGTGTGCGCGTGTATGTGATTTATTGGGATTATAGGCAGAGAATTTGCATAGGCAAACGCTTTTGCAAAATTAACTCCTACGAGCAGTGCGCCTATGAGTCCGGGGTGCGACGTCACGGCGACAGCGTCAAGCTCGCGCGGTGTAACGCCCGCGGCCGTGAGAGCCTCGTCCGCAACCGAGGAGATCGCCTCGATATGTGCGCGTCCCGCTATCTCGGGCACCACTCCGCCGTACAGACGGTGTGTTTCTATCTGTGAGGCTACGACGTTGGAAAGCACGCGTATCGTGCTGTCCTCGCCCGACACGACAGCCGCAGAGGTCTCGTCGCATGAGGTCTCAATTCCGAGAATAAGCATTATTTCAGCTCCTTTACCATTAGAAGTGCGTCCTCGGTGGGGAAGCGGTAGAAATGTCTGCGCACGCCCGCGTCCTCAAATCCGAGCTTGCGGTAAAGGGCGATGGCGGGCGCGTTTGAAATGCGCACGTCAAGCCAGATGCGCTTTACACCGTGGAGCTTAACGAAGCGTTCAAGCGCCATTGTTACTTCATTTGCACAGCCTTGGCGGCGAAAATCGGGGTGGGTGGCGATATTGGTAAGCTCCGCCTCATCCAGGACGTATTCAAGTCCTCCGTAGGCGGCGACACGGCCGCTTTCGCTGTCAACGCAGGCAACCGCATATGCGTGTGGGGAGGAGTACATATATCCGAGTGCCTCTTCCGACCAGGGCTCTGAAAAACAGAGTCTTTCGATCTCGGCGGCATCGGAGACGTGCGCGGCACTAAATGCCACTGTGGTAAATTTATTGTTCATAGCGTGTTCCTTGGCATCAATTGCCAAAATAAGATTCTACGTATTGGTCAAGCATATTGCCGACGTTTATATATTTTCCGTTGTCGCGGTTCCACAGATAAACACTGTTATCTTCCTCGATCATTATGGAAAGGTTGAAATACAGATGGGGATATTTTTCGGAAACAAATTTAATTTCCAAGGAGTCGATTGCGGTATTTTTGAAATTCACGCTATCACCGTTCATGTATAATTCAACGAGAGAGGACAGCTTAGTTTTTTCATTTATTTCAGCTATGGAAACGGCAACCTCGGTGTTGGTACAGATAAGCGCGGACGTGGGAGCGAAGCCGTCAAGATCGGGCAACACCTTGTCCACCGCGCAAATAATGTAACCATACTCATCCACGAGATATTCATCCGTGGGCAGTCCCTCAATAGCGTGGTAAGCTACCTCAACGTTGTTTTGCTCCCATACGGAGTATATATTATTGGAGACAGCTATTGCCTCATACGTGTTCGGTGCGTAACCGTAGTAGATTCCCGTTTTGGAATCGAGTATTTTGCCTTTATCAAAAACGAGTCCCGAACTGCAGGATACTGTTGTTGCAAGCATGGCAAGAATTATAATGAATGATGCAATTTTTCTAAACGTTTTCATTGATTTCACCTCAATATCCCAGCTTTCCGCCGAGAGAATCATCGTCTTCTATCCAATTGCTGACATTGATAACGCGGAAGTTTTGCGCATCGTCGCGGACTACGAGACGCTCAATGCCCGCATTTATGATAAGGCGCTTGCACATCATACAGCTTGTAGTTCGCGCCATAACGGAGCCGTCTGCGGGAGACGTGCAGCACATATATACGGTCGCGCCGAGCCTCTGCTCACGCGGCGCGGCGATAATGGCGTTAGCCTCGGCGTGTACGGAACGGCAAAGCTCGTATCTTTCACCGCGTGGAATTCCCAGCGTATCGCGGTAGCACGAGCCAAGCTCGTTGCAGTTTGCGCGTCCGCGAGGCGCGCCGTTGTATCCCGTCGATATGATGGAATCGTTCTTGACTATTACCGCGCCAAAGCGGCGGCGAATGCAGGTGCTGCGCTCGGAAACGGTCTGCGCGATGTCAAGATAATAATTTTCCTTTGATATCCTGTCAAGCATATTTTTATTTCCTTTCGGCATATGTATGGAGATTTTTGTGGTAATACAAGCCATTTTTTGCTTTTTCTTCCGAATAGGTAAACTATTCGAGTATAATCCATATAATTATAACTCAAATAAAGACATAAATCAAGCAGATTTTGCGATTTTTTTCGTCCCTCAAGCGCAAAAAATCAAACTTTGCGCTCCGCTTTCGTCTTGCCGCGGATTTTAGTTATAATTGCGCACTTTTCGGGGAAGAATGAAAATGGAAAACGGAGGTCTGAAAAATGAAAATGACTCGTGCGGAATATAAAAAATACGCTGAGGCGCACGCGCCCGCCTCGGCTCTTTTTAGCGATTGCTTTCATGCCTTTTTGGTTGGCGGACTGATATGCGCCGCGGGGGAGGGTATACGTCAGCTTTCCGAGGTGCTTGGATTGGCAAAGGAGGATGCGGGGCTTGTTACCTCGCTCATTCTCGTCGCGGCGGCTGTTTTGCTTACCGCGTTCGGATATTTTGATGACGTGGCAAAGTTTGCGGGCGCGGGAACTCTCGTTCCCATCACGGGATTTGCCAATTCGGTAGCGTCTGCCGCCATCGACAGCAAGGATGAAGGCTTTGTGCTTGGGCTCGGAGCGAAGATATTCACCGTTGCGGGACCTGTGTTGCTTTACGGCACGCTTGCGGGA
>JAZNOD010000019.1:0-3232 GCA_045580585.1 Eubacteriales bacterium | reverse complement strand
TCGAGGAAATAATAGATAAATCCCATCTGCCAAAAGGTAAACATAGAGAAACAGACCAGCATCCACAGCGGAATATCTCTCCTCTTTTGTTGGTTTTCTATGAGAATCGGGTGATTCATAAAGCGCACCTTCCTTACCTGCGAAAATCATCGTAAAATCGTAAAAATCTTTAAAATCTTTCAAAAAGCCACCCAAAAAGGCGTGTTTTCCCTAAAACCCCCCAAACGGGGGGTACACAAGACGTAGGATGAGATACTATACTGAAATTGGAGACCGGATACTGTTTGGCTTTTTTAATTACAGTATAAACCGTTTTCAAAAAAATTGCAATATTTTGTGCGGTTTACTACCCATATGGGTAGTAAACGCGTTGAATAGCACCGGCTCGGGCAGGTTACAATTTTAACTTGATAAAGTATAATATTTCCAAGGGGAGGTAGTGTATGGGTACATTGAATTATTTTGATTATTTGGCTCTGGCGGAAAGTGAATACAAACGCTTGCTGGAAGAATATCCGGAGTTGAAAACCTTGTCAAAACGTGAACTTGAGGTGTTTGCTCAGCTTCTTACGGATAAAACGCAGGCGCAAATTGCACAGACATTGTATATTACGCATTCTTCCGTTCACTTTCATTGTAAAAACATTTACAAGAAATTGGAGATCAACAGCAGACGACAATTACTGATCAAATACAAAGGGATATAAAGGAGAATACTTTATGGGATTTTTAGAAAGAGCGATCAGACGCGGTGTCAGCGACGCCGTGGGCAAGGCCATCGGAAAAGCCATCGAGCCGACCGTGACCGATCTGACCAACAAGGCGGCAAACGCCATCGATCAGGCGGCACAGAATACCGAGCAGCAGGTAGCTCGCTCGTCCGGTCTGGAGGGCGCTATGGCAAATCTGGAGCGCTCGGTGCAGGGCTGTGCTACCGAGGCGGCGAAGAACATGAAGGTCTGCCCGAACTGTAACAAACCCACCACGGCAGATAAGAAATTCTGCCCCGACTGCGGCACACAGCTTCCCGAACAGACGGTGGCACAGGGTGCTGTCTGCCAAAACTGCGGCAAGCAGAACGCCATCGGCACCAAGTTCTGTCAGGACTGCGGCACCAAGCTCCCCGCCGCTATCGCCGAGGAACAGGCGCAGGCCGACCGCAACGCCGCTGTGATGGCAGAGTGGGATGCAAAGCTCCCGCAATATCCCAAATGGACTTGCGGAGGCACAAAGATGTACATTGACGATTATGATACGCATTATATCTTCGGTGCCGACTTCAACGGAAATGCAGCTGCCGCACAACGTGCCGTATCCGAGTACCGTCAGGTGCTTTTGGCAAACGGCTTCCGTCAGGCGGGAGAATATCCGTGCATCGAGCATCTGTACAAGCGTGTTGACGGTGTTGTTTACCACGCAGATACCGAACACTGCTTTGAAGGTGATCCCGATTGCCCGTCCATCGGATTTGACAAGTCAGAACCCCGTGGCGGCTTTGATTATGTAAAACCCGAACCCAAGAAGAAAACGAGCTTCAAAGACTTGTTTGGACTGTGAGGTGACGGCGAATGAGAAAATGGATCGCACTTCTTCTGTCGGCGCTTATGCTGTTTTCGTTGACAGCGTGTGATGGAGGCAGCGGAGGCGGTGGAACAAGCACAGAACCTCCGGACGGCTACGATGCGGAATTTACCATCTACGTCAACGGCTCGGAGGAATGGACACCATTTCCCGGTAAATCCGATGTTACCTTTGCCGTGTCCGATGACAAGGTGATATCCTGTGATGAAAGCGGATCAAAGATCAGCTTCACGGGAAAACAAGTCGGAGAATCCATCATTACCGCAACACTTGATGACACAGAAAGTAAGGCACTTGTTAAGGTTCGTGAAATGGAGGGCGAGCTTAATATCAACTACGCATATAATCCGCCGATGGATAACTATTACCTCCGTTATGAGGATAAAAGCAGCGGTGACGTAGAGGCGTGCGGAAGAATAGGAGAGGTCTACGCCGAAAGCTATTCCTGCAGCGCTTTTTCCTACAACCATTACTACAGCGACGAGACCAAAATGATGTATGAATACGATCCCTCGGCGCAAAGCTGGAAGACCTATATGGACGGTCCCCACGATGCAATGCGGGTGTACGACGAATTTTTAGAGGAGAAGGCTGAAAATGCCGCAGGACACGACAGCGGTTTGATTATCGATTCCTTTGAAAGTGTATTTATGCGATATTTCCGTCAGTACGGCTTTGACGAATCAAGACTTGCAGAGTATTACGTAGGAACTGAAACCGTGCTGGGGGTTGAGTGCTGGGTATTTGATGCCAAGGGGCTCAACACTATGACGACGAAATATTGGGTAGACAAATCCAACGGCTGTACGCTGAAAATGGTGAACGGCGACGAGGAAATGGTGCTTACCCACTACGATTTGAACTATACAGAATGGTCTTCTGACCTGATGCCATAAGGCAACTGATAAGATTTTTGGAGGAAAACAATATGAAAAAAATATTTGCACTATTACTGGCTATGATGATGATCTTCTCTCTCGCAGCTTGCGGAGATAACAACACAACCGATCCCGACAAGGATAACCCCGGCGTTTCCCAAAGCGGAGAAAACAATGACAGCCAGGGCGGCAACGAAGACGATGGCGATGTTGGTTCAAAAGAAGCTTGTGCGTTTTGCTTTGATATTGAGGGAAGCGACCGAAAGTGCGACGACTGCGGCAATTGGGTGTATCCCGACGGAGAGGTGTGGACACAGGAAGTTCCCGCAAATCTGAGAGTAGTCGTTAGTGACAGTAAATTATTCTATTACGTCGTGGAAAAGATCGGCGAGGAATTTTACGTCCAGATGTGGTCGACCAAGGAGTCCATGGATAAGGGTGAGACTACAAACGAGAGTTTTGTAAGACTAAACAAAAGCTTTGGCAGATATAAAGATAATGCCAATAATCCCGACTGGACGGAGAATGTATATCAAACAGAATATGCAGACGTATACGAGCTTTTTGCTGTTAACGTGCTGCAAAGCCTTAGCGGTAATACCATCAGCAGTATGGTCGATGAGTGCAAGGACGTGGCTTCTTCGGGCACCGAAACGATTGCCGGCAAGGAATGTGTTGTAAAAGAATACGACGCTCTTTTCGGAACGAAATACAAGGTATGGTTTTGGAACAATATGCCCTTGAAAAAAATGTATAAGGACCAGGGCATGGAC
>JAZNOD010000018.1:0-6393 GCA_045580585.1 Eubacteriales bacterium | reverse complement strand
GGAATTTCCACCACTTTATTCACTTTATCGCTTGATACCGTGGCAAATATGCCGTGCAATCCCTCCATTGGCGGAACTGCAAAAGGTCATCTCGTCTACGAGATAGATGCTCTCGGCGGCGAAATGGGACGCGCGGCAGATGCCGTTACGCTACAATCACGCACGCTCAATCTCGGAAAGGGTGCGGCTGTACATTCAAAGCGTGTACAAGCCGACAGAGTAAAATACAGCGCGCATATCAAGCACATTCTTGAAAAAACCGAGAATTTACGCCCTCTGCAAGCGGAAATTGTGGAAATCCTCACCACTGATATGGGAGACGGCACACAAAAAGTAAGCGGAGTGGTCACAGCTCTCGGTGAGGTATTTGAATGCGACGCCGTAATTATCGCAAGCGGAACTTACCTTGAGGGCAAGATCTTCGTTGGCGACCGCACAGCGGATGCGGGACCCGACGGTATGCTCCCCTCGCGCGGACTGTCCGCCTCGCTCGCGGCGGCGGGACTCTCCATGCGCCGCTTTAAGACGGGTACTCCCCCCAGAATCCTGCGCTCGTCCATTGATTTTTCACGCCTTGAGGAGCAGGCGGGCGAGGACTCGCCCATTCCCTTCTCGGCTGATACCGACGAGGCGGCTATGGCGCACCGCGAGCAAATTCCCTGCCACATCGTCTACACGAACTCCGAAACCCACCGCATAATTAAGGAAAATATCTCGCGCTCCGCCCTGTTCTCTGGACTTATTTCGGGCGTCGGACCGCGCTACTGCCCCTCTATCGAGGACAAAATATACCGTTTTGCCGACAAGGAACGCCATCAGCTCTTTCTTGAACCGATGGGAGAAGCCACCGACGAGATGTACTTGCAGGGCTTTTCGACCTCACTCCCCCCCGACGTGCAAGAACAGATGCTCCACACGCTGACGGGATTTGAGCATGCCGTCATCAGCCGCTACGCCTACGCCATCGAATACGATTGCGTAGACCCCACCGAGCTGTACCCCACGCTCGAACATAAAAAGATACGCTGTCTCTACGGCGCGGGACAGTTTAACGGAACGTCGGGATACGAGGAAGCCGCCGCGCAGGGGCTCGTTGCGGGAATAAATGCCGCGCTGAAGCTCAAGGGCGAGGAGCCGCTGGTGCTGAAACGCTCCGACGGCTACGTCGGCACGCTCATTGACGACCTTGTGACCAAGGGAACGAACGAGCCGTACCGAATGATGACATCACGTTCCGAATACCGCCTTTTGCTCCGTCAAGACAACGCGGACGAGCGACTTACGCCCCACGGCAGGCGCGTCGGCCTCATTTCCGATGACAGATGGGCGCGCTTTTGCGCCAAACGCGCCGCGATAGAAGCCGAAAAAGCAAGACTTGAGACAACTCTTGTCGATGCGGCAACGCTGCGGAGTTTCTTTGAGGCGCACGGTCTGCCCGCCGTGACGGGACTCCACCTTGCTGACCTCCTGCGCCGCCCCGAATTTGACTACAACGATATCGCAGAGCTTGACCGCGAACGCCCCGCGCTCTCCGCGCGCGTGCGCCTGTGCGCGCAATCGGACGTGAAATACGCGGGCTACGTCAAACGCCAGCTTGCCGAGGTGAATCGCCAAAGGCGGCTCGAGGAGCTTCGCCTGCCCGAAAACATCGACTACGCAGAGGTGCGCGGTCTGCGCATCGAGGCAAGACAAAAGCTCTCCGCCATTCGCCCCGTAACGCTCGGTCAGGCATCACGCATCAGCGGCGTAAGCCCCGCCGATATCAGCGTGCTCTTGATTTGGCTCGGATTGAAGAAATAATAATTATTTACCATTGCTTACATTATTTGGTATTATTATGGAAAAAGAATATATGAACGAAAAGGACTTTTCTGCCCTGCTCGCCGAGATATTTCGGCAAAACGGCATCGAGAAGTACGCAAGTGATGAGAATTTGCACAAATTTTATCGGTTTGCGTGCATTTTGCGCGAGGAAAACGCAAAATATAACCTGACCTCAATACTTTCAGACGAAGGGATCGCCCTGCTCCATTTTGCGGACTCACTTCTGGCGGCAGACCTCGCCCCCGAGGGCGCAAGCCTGCTTGACGTCGGCGCAGGACCGGGATTCCCTTCTCTCCCCATTGCGATAGTGCGCCCCGACGTAAAAGTTACCGCGCTTGACGCAACGAAAAAGAAAACGGACTTTATTAAAGCGACAGCCGAAAAGCTTGGCCTTACCAACGTTTCGGTCATAAACGACAGAGCGGAATCAGATGAGATGAAAAAGCACCGCGAGGGCTTTGATATAGTCACAGCGCGCGCGGTTGCCGGACTTGGCGTAATATCGGAGCTTGCTCTGCCCTACGCGAAGGTTGGCGGCAGATTTGCCGCGCTTAAGGGCGAAAATGCCGACGAGGAACTAAAGGGTGCGGCGGCAGGAGCAAAAAAGCTTTGCGCACGCATTATTTCAGACCAAAAGAGCCTTCTTGTCCGCAAGAGCGCAAACGGTGCAAGCTCAAACACAAGGCGGATAATAGTTTTTGAAAAGCTCTCCCCCACTCCGCCCGCCTATCCGCGTGCGTACGCAAAGATCAAACGCTCGCCACTCTTCTGATGTTCCACGTGGAACACTAAATCATCTGCTTAATACTGTTCCACGTGGAACGTCGAAAAAGCGGCTCATGCCGCTTTTTTGTTTTTGATTGTTCCACGTGGAACAATTCATATATAAAATGTAAATTTTTGATTATTTCCTCGCGCCTATTGAAAAAGCTCAAATAAAATGCTATAATTAGATTGCTTACTTATATATTGGACTATTCATTCGTCGGAGGACTTTACAATGGGCAAAATAATTGCTTTCGCAAATCAAAAAGGCGGTGTCGGAAAAACCACTTCCGCTGTAAACGTGGCGGCATCTCTCGGTATTCTCGGTAAAAAAACGCTTCTTGTCGACCTTGACCCGCAGGGCAACACCACAAGCGGCGTCGGCGTGCAGAAAAAAGGCTTGAAATCTACCGTCAAGGACCTTCTCGTGCATGATGGAGAGATCGGAAGCGATGAGCTTGCCGAGCTTGTGAAAAGCACTGTTGTAGAGACTAAATACTCAAATCTTTCAATAATACCTGCAACGATTTCGCTCGCAGGTGCCGAATTTGACCTTTTTTCCGAGGATGAGCGCGAATTTTGCCTTAAAAAAGCTCTCGACACGCTCAAAAACGATTTTGACTACATGATAATCGACTGTCCGCCCTCGCTCGGTATGCTGACGATAAACGGACTTTGCGCCGCGGACGGTGTTATCGTACCCATGCAGTGCGAATTTTACGCGCTCGAGGGACTTTCACAGCTCATGATAACCATTTCGCGCATAAAATCACTCTATAATCCAATGCTCGCTGTTACGGGAATACTTATTACCATGTTCAACGGCCGCCTTTTGCTGTCAAATCAAGTGCTTAACGAGCTTAAAAAGCATTATTATGACAAGCTTTTTGCTACCGCCATCTCTCGCGGCGTGCGCCTTTCGGAAGCACCGTCGTTCGGAATGCCTGTTTATTATCACGACAAGCACTCAAAAGGCAGCTCGGAGTACCTTGAGGTAGCACAAGAGCTGATACAGAGAATTTAACCACGGAGGATATAAAAATGTCTGCAAAGCTTAAAAAATCAGCTCTCGGAAGGGATTTTAACTCGCTTTTTGAGGATAATATGTTTGAAAAGGCGCGCGGAGCTGCCGAAATGCTCCGAATTTCCGACGTTGAGCCAAACAGAGCACAGCCGAGAAAGTATTTTGACGAGGAAGAGCTTGCGGCTCTGGCAGCGTCGATTGCAACCTTTGGCGTGCTTCAGCCCATCGTCGTTACCGAAAGCGAGCATCTTGCGGGAACTTACCGCATAATAGCGGGCGAACGCCGTTGGAGAGCCGCGAGAATCGCGGGACTCAGCGAAATTCCCGCTGTCATCATCAACAGCGACAGTATTTCAGCCGCGCAGATCGCGCTTGTTGAAAACGTTCAGCGCAGCGACCTCACGCCCGTCGAGGAAGCCATGGGATACCGCGACCTTATCGACACCTTTGGTCTCACGCAGGAGCAGGTCTCCGAGAAGGTAGGGAAGAGCCGTTCCGCTATTGCGAACGCGCTCCGTCTGCTTGAGCTACCGGAAAAAACGCTTGAATTTCTCGCTGAGGGCAAAATATCGCAGGGACACGCTAAAGTTTTGCTCGGACTTAACGAAAAATCTCTCATAGACAGCACGGCAAATCAGATAATTACCGAGGACTTGTCCGTAAGAGCGACAGAAAAGCTCGTAAAATTCCTTAATACGCCCGTAAAAGAGAAAAAAACACCGCCGCAAGCGGACGAACAGCGCAAGGTCTACCTTGCGGAGCTTGAACGCCGCGCGCAGAGCGAGCTTGGCAGGCGTATACGCATACGCGACCTCGGTGAAGGGAAGAGCAAGCTCGAAATCGACTATCAAAGCTCGGACGACCTTGAGGAGCTCCTCCGTAAGCTTTGCGGAGATTCGATATTTGATATACAGTAATTTACTCCACTTCCATATTTTAGGGTATTAATATGTTAGCCAACCAAATTTGCACATTTCTCTCCGCACAGGGGGAAGAAAGCTTTTTCAGTCTGCTTAGCGAGGTCATTGGCGATTTTTTCTCGCTTGATCTCGGAAACTACACAAATCTCGGCATTTCCGCCGCTTCGCTTTCGGGACTTCGCGGCGCGATAATAGCGATATTCATAGGCGTTATTTTTGCTTCATTTGCGGCTGTTTTCAACAAAAAGGCGCACGGAAGCTTCATTCGCACGCTTATCGAATGCGATTGCTCATCACCCGAGAAGGCGAAAACACTTGCGGAGCTTGACTTTGAGAAAAACGCCGTCATAAAATCGGCAATCAAGGGCAAGAGCG
The DNA here is from genome assembly GCA_045580585.1 of Eubacteriales bacterium. Lineage (GTDB taxonomy): Bacteria > Bacillota > Clostridia > Oscillospirales > CAG-272 > CAG-390. The sequence continues at coordinate 1,485 of JAZNOD010000018.1, read as the reverse complement.
TCTATCGAGGAATGCTTTATTGCGTTGAAAAAGAGGAATACGATAAGGACGTGACGTTTGGGCGGAGCTTGCACGAGCTGCGCGCCGCCGAATCGGGCGAGAAGCAAAAGCCGTATGAGCCTGCCGATTACAGATACGATTTTTCAACGGCGCGTTTTTACATACCGCACCATCTTCGCTACGATGCGGAGTTCAGATTTCGCGAGAAGGGCTCGGGGCTTGGCTCTGCCATTCTCGTCACACTGGCATCGGTGGTGCTGATGTGGGTAACACTCAAGATAATGCCCGATATTCTCCAATTTTTCGATAATCTCGTGGGAAATATAAAATAAAGGGCAAAAACGTTTATAATATGAAAGATGAAGGTCATAGATGGCAAACTATAAAAAATATCGCCGCCCGATACCGCTCGGCAAAAAAATAGGAATAGGCGCACTTGCCGCCGTTGCGGCGTTCTTTCTGATAATTTTTATAATCAAGCTGTTGGGCTTCCGCTACATTGAGCTTACGCGCGAGGACGGAACAGTAGTGAAATTCTCGGGCAAGATCACGGCAACGGGCGCACCTGCCTCGGGAACGCTGTATTTTTCCGACGGCGTAACGGCAAAGGTCGAGGAAGGGGGAGCTACTCTCGCGTACTCGGACGGAGTCCGCTACACAGGCCAGCTTTCAGCCGCGTACCGCCGAAACGGTCAAGGCTCTATCACGCTTGCAAACGGTGACGTTTACACGGGCGCGTTCGTTAACGATGCGATGACGGGCTACGGCGTATACACCTTCAAAAACGGCGACGTGTACGAGGGCGATCTCGTTGACGGACTCAAACACGGACGCGGCCGTTACACGTACGCAAACGGCGACGTGTACGAGGGTAATTTTTACAACGATTTCCGCGACGGCGAGGGAAAATTCACCTGGGCGGACGGCTCGTATTTCGAGGGCATCTACGCGGGCGGTCTTAAAACGGGCAAAGGCACGTACAAATACGCAAACGGCGACGTGTACGAGGGCAATTTTGAGCAGGATATGCGCCAAGGGCAGGGAAAATACACCTGGGCAAGCGGCGAGACCTACGAGGGCGAGTTTTATAACAATACCTTCCACGGAATGGGCACTTACGTCTGGAATGGTACGGACGGCAGAGCGTCGTACTCGGGATATTTTGAGAACGGACAGATAAAGATAATTAAAGAAGGCGCAAATTCATAATTTTTTAATACTTTGTTATTATTTTGTTGATGAAATATTGATTGCTGAATGCTATAATATTTTCAGTAATCATTACTGATTTCGGAGGCAAAATGACAAAGCAGAGAAAACTTATACTTGACATTCTCGGCGCGACCTACCTCCATCCCACGGCGCAGACCATTTACGAGGAGGCGCGGCGCGTCATACCCAACATCTCACTCGGAACGGTATACCGCAACCTCAGCCTACTTGTGGAGGAGGGGAACATCGTTCGACTGTCCGCCCCGGGGCTTC
>JAZNOD010000017.1:0-8971 GCA_045580585.1 Eubacteriales bacterium | reverse complement strand
GATTTTTGAAGAAAACGGGAATGGCAAAAAGGAACAGCTTTAGCTTATATAAAAGTTTTCCGAACTTATTTAGCTTTAAATAATCTAAATCGTTTAATCTTTTCATAGCCAAAACATAAACCGAGTTTATAAACTCCTTTTAATAATAAGAAAACATTGTCAGGCGATACATAACTATGTATCCGGCTAACAATGCCTTTTTTCAAGGTCGGGGAGCTAAAAGCTCCCCAACCTGTAAATGATTCGTTTATGCGGGAATAAGGGTTACGGTACCGGTCTGTGCGCCGTCCCAAACAAGCTGTACCTTGTACTTGCCGTCAGCCTCAACAACGATGTTTGCGCCGTTGAACTCAACGCCGAAGTTTACGTCCCAAGATGCGCCCTGGCGAACCTTGAACTCCTCGCCTGCCTTGAGGTCGAGAGCTTCGGATACGTAGGTGTTGTCAGCGGTCTTGGTCATGGGGAAGTCGGTATCCCAGTTGGTACCGCAGATATTACCGATAACGCCCCATGCGCTCTTCTGCTCGTCGGTCATGGTAAGAAGACCGTCGATAGCTGCCTTGTACTCGTTAAGAGCAGTCTGGAGGTCAGCATCGGAAGCTGCTGCCTTAGCGTCAGCGCCGAGAACCTTTGCGATATCCCACCAAGAACCGTGGATCTGACCCTGGGGAACACCGAACTCGCCCTGCTTAGCAAGAGCTGCGAGGGATACGTTTGCCTGAACTGCCTCGGAAGCCTGAGCTGCCTTGTTGGAGGGACCCCACTGGAAGCTTGCGAATCTCTGGTTCTGGCACTCCTCACCGGTGAGGTACTGTGCGAGCTTGGAGAGAACGGCTGCCTTCTTAGCGTCGCTCTGAGGCTTTACACCCATAAGCTTGTTACCGGTGTAGGAGCCGAGGTGGTAATCCTTACCGTCAACGTTGAAGGAAGGAAGGTCGGTAGCACCGAGGTTTGCGCCGAAGTGAGCTGCTGCTGCCTCTGCGTTCCAGATACCGGTGATAACAACACCTGCATCGGTGAAGATGTCAGCGTTGCTGTCGTAGCAGGTAGACTTAGCGAGCTTCTGCATACCCTTCATAGGTACAAGACCTGCAGCGGAGTTGAAGGTATCGTCAACTGCGTTGAAGTTGCCCTCTGCATCCATGGTCCAGTTGGAGTGGCATCCGGTTGCAAAGAAGAAGGAAGCGGTGTACCAAGCGTTCTCAAGAGCGTAACGGAACTTAACACCCTTAGCCTCGCAAGCTGCGATGATCTTCTCAAGGCTCTCAGCATCTTCGTCAGAGATTATGCTCTTGTCATACTACATATAGTAACCGTTGTCGCTGGTCATGGGGTAAGCGTAAAGAGTGCCAGCTACGGTAGCTGCTGCTACGGAGCCTGCGTCGTTGCTTGCGATGATGTTCTCGGAAGCTGCCTTACCGGGAGCTGCGAGAGCGGAAGCCTGAACAAGACGAGCGAGCTGGTCCTGTGCAAAGCAGTAGATGTCGGGTGCGGTAGCAACGTCGTTAACTACGAGGGAGCCTGCGTCAGCCTCGGTAACGCCCTCGATCTGAGCGTTGATAACGATGCCGGGGTTAGCTGCCTCGAAAGCGTCGATCTGTTCCTGGAATTTAGCGGCAACGCCTTCCTTCTCAGAAACCCACATGGTAATGTCGTAAGTACCGGTAAGGTCAACTGAAGGTGTAATGGTGCCACCAGTAGTAGTTTCGCCGCCATTGCCGGTATTAGCGCAAGCGGTCAGGCATGCTGCAAGCATGATAACTGACAGCATAAGAGCAAGAAACTTCTTCATTGAAAGTCATCCTCCTGAAATATAATTTTTTATTCACGCACAAGGCGTCTTCATTAATTATAATGTATTTTATGTTTTTTGTCAATACGGCTGTCGAAAAATAATTAGATTTATTAACTTTACACAAAACACTCGGTTAATTTTTTAACAAAAGTTAAAAGAAATGACATTATTTTTTATATTCGTCAAATGCAGGCAATTTTTTCCCCTCGTAATCGAACAGGCATTGATTTGCCCACTCGTTTGCGGTGGGTTTGCCCACGTCGTTGATATATTCAAGCGCGGACTCGGATGCCCAGCAAATTCCCTTACGCGGTATCCACAGCGGCTCCCAGTAAAACGCGCCCGCTATGCCGTCGGCACGCGCCCTTGCAAGCAGGTCGCGTATAAAGCGCGCCTGACCGTCGGGCGTAAAGGGGTATTTTTCGGACAAGCCCTCAATATACGCTCTCTTTGCATCGATAATGATGGGGTATTCCTTGCCGTCGACGTAATACGGCTCGTCCGTAAAGCCGTAGCCAAGCTCCATTATCATTATCGGCTTACCAAAGCGGCGGCAGGCGCGAAGATTTGCAAAAAGCTCGTCTGGCGTGCCGTGCCAATATGTATAGTATGACGCGCCGATAATGTCGTAATCCACGCCAAATTCATCCATTTTCGCGTAAAACTCCTGATAAACCGCCGCATCGTTGCTGCGCTCAAGGTGGAGTACCAGCTTTGCCTCGGGGCATATCTCGCGGCAGGCGCGCGCGCCCGCCTTGACAAGACGGCAGAAATTGGCATAATTTCCGCGCTTGCCGTCCTCCTCGAGTCTGCCGTGCGGCCAGAGTATTCCGTGGGTTATCTCATTGCCGACCTGAATATACGCGGGGGCAACGCCGTTTTCCGCGGCGGTGCAAAGGCACTCGCGCGTAAACGAATACACCGCATCGCACAGCTCGTCAAAGCTGAGTCCCCTCCATGCCTTTGGAAGAAGCTGCTTTGCGGGGTCTGCCCAAAAATCGCTGTAATGAAAATCAAGGAGAAGGTCGTAGCCTCGGCTTTTTGCAAGCTTTCCGAGCTTTACGTAGTTATCAATATCGCAATTGCCCGCAAGATACGGTGTACCGTCCTCGCCCTTCGGGTCGTTCCACACACGGATGCGCATACAGCTGACGCCGTTGTCCGCAAGCGCGGCAAGCGGGTCTATCTGCGTTTCGCCGTCAAAAAATCTTGCACCATGCTCCAGCTCCTCAAGATAGGTGGACGCATCTATTCCAAGTATCATCGTTTACCTCCGTTTATTTGCAAAAATTGACCTGCATTAACTATAAATTTATCCCTTTTCTCTCATTTTATAATAACGCTGGTCTGCGGACCTACCGTAAGTATAGTTCCCTCAAGCTTTGCGCCTGATACACCTATCGAGTCGCAAACCGCTACAAAGTTGATACCCGAAAGAGCCGCGCAAGCCGAAAGGTCGATGCTCATCTCCTCGGTGGCTGATGTGTTGTGGAAAAGACCGAGCTTATCCCCGTCATGCTCGATAACAAATCCGCCAAGGTATCTGCTTGAGCAATCGACAGCCCTGTAATCACCGCGCGCGATGGCGGGATATTTGTGGCGGACGGCGATGAGCTTGCAATAGTAGTTATACATACTGCCCGCGTCAGCTATCTGTTGCGCAACCGTTGTCTTTATCTGGTTCTTTTCGGGATAGGTAGATCCGACAGGGTCCTTGATGATGTCATCGTCACCCCAAAGCATGGCAAGGCGGCGGTTAGCATCCGTATTCTCGCTTCCGCGCGAGCCGCGCATTCCTATCTCCTCGCCGTAGTAGATAACGGGCGAGCCCGGGCTGAGCAAATAGAGATTAGCCGCCATTCGCATGTGGTTCTCGGTAACGAACGCACCTGCGATTCTATCCATATCGTGATTGGAAAGGAAGGGCATTGCCATTCCGTTCGGATTCTTTTCAGCTATCTTATTGGTAAAGGACTCAATGTATTTCGTATACGTCGTGACGGACGAGCCCTTTGCCGCCGTTGCGGCAACGCCCTCTGCCTGCGACATAGCAAAATTAAAGCAGTTCATTGCGCCGTAGTAGTCGAGTATCTCCGTCTCGCCCGACCAGCACTCGCCAACGCAGTAGATATCGGGCTTTATTGCGCGAAGCTCGCTCATATACCACTCCCAGAACGCTACCGAGCGTGGGGTATCACCGTAGTAAATGTACTTGACAGCGTCAAAACGGAAGCCGTCAACACCGAGGTCAAGATAGTGTTTTGCGATATTCAGCGTCTCCGTCTTCACCTCGGGATTGTCAAAGTTCAGCTCGGGCATATCTCCCGAGAAATTGCACTCCACCCAACAGTCAACACCCGCTATCTTCTGATAGGAGATACCGTTCTTTTTCTCCGCTGTGCTAACGCAAGAATAGTAATCATAATACTTGTTATTCGTATCTCCGGCGGCACGGGCTTTCTTAAACTCGGTGTACCACGCATGAGAGCTTGAGGTGTGGTTTATAGCAACGTCAAGTATTATCTTTACGTTGCGGGAGTGGCAAAGCTCAACAAGCTCCTTAAGGTCCGCCTCCGTGCCGAAACGCCAATCCACCTGATAGTAATCCTTGGCGTCGTATTTATGGTACGAGGGCGAGGAGAAGATGGGAGAGAGCCATATTCCCTGCACGCCAAGGCTCTTACCCGAGTTTATATTACCGTCATTCAGATAATCAAAACGGTTGATAATACCGCGCAGATCTCCAATGCCGTCGCCGTTCGAGTCGGAGAATGAGCCTACAAATATCTGATAAAACGTTCTGTAATTATCGTTTATTGTGTCTACTTGCACCGGAAGCTCCTCATTGGGCTTATCACAGCCCGTGAGAGCACAAGCCGCAAAAAGCATAACCATCGCTAATAAAAAAGCAATTTTTTTAGTCATTGTTCGTCTCCATTTTGTTTGTTTTCAATTGCTCCCTCTCACGAGAGCAAAGACCTTCAGCGCCTCCGTCGCCTTTCCGTCGGCGGTAAAAAAAGCCTGATTGTCAACGGCACAGCCGCCAAACCACTTACCGGCATCGTCGGAGTCGTACTCCGCCGCGTAGGAGCTTGCCCAGCCTGCGCCGTGCCTCTCCCAAAGAGCAAGATTTTCCTCGTAGCTTGCGCCCCCGACGGATATCCACGTGCCTTCCCAATAAAAAACACCTATTCCGCCCGCCGTGTGAGCCACGGTATCTATTACGTCACGCACGAGCTTTGCCTGACCGCCCACGGTAAAGGAATAGCCCTTGACCATACTGTCAACACCGCCCACGGTGTTTGCGTAATTGTCGCTGTCCCTCATCGTAAACGCATACGAGGTCTCCGCCACCATCACCTTTTTGCCGTACTTTTCGTTTATGTCCGAAAGAACGGCGGAAAGATTTTCAAGGCTTCCGTGCCAGAACGGGTAGTAGGAAGATGCAAAAACATCATAATCTACGCCGTAGTATTCGAGATTTTTACCGTAGCTTTTGTAATTATCGACCTTCTCGGGATTTGTGAAATGCACCGCCACAAGCGCGTGCGGACATACTTCTCTCACAGCGCGCGCGCCCGCTGACATAAGGCGCGTTATTCGCTCCCAGCCGCCAAGCGAGCTTGCTTTTTCGCCGCACATTGCGCCGTTGGTCTCGTTGCCTATCTGCACCATTCCGACGTCAACACCCGCCTCAACAAGTCTTGTAAGGCTCTGTGCCGTGTAGGAATACAGCGCATCCGCTTTTTGCTCGATGCTCATTCCCTGCCACGCCTTTGGTGCCATTTGTTTTGCGGGGTCTGCCCAAAAGTCCGAATAATGGAAATTTACAAGCACCTTGAGCCCCGCCGCAGTTGCGCGTTTCCCTACATTTACGGCATTTTCGATATCGCAGTTTCCGCCGCCGTAGCCCTTTTTGTCGGCATCATACGGGTCGTTCCATACTCTGATGCGGATATAATTTATCCCGTTGTCAGCAAGTATCCCGTACACGTCGCGCTCCGCGCCGCTATGGTCGCAGTATCTGACTCCCGCCGCCTCAAGCGCGGGAACACAAGAGGCGTCCATTCCGAGGATGAAATCCTCGGAAAGTCCCGCCACCGTGTCAATTTCAAGGCTATCAGAGCTTACCCTTGCGGTGCTTGCGTGCGGACGCCAATCGGCATTTATCTCTTTTTTACCGCAGGAGACAAAGCACACAGCACCAAGCAAAAGCAGTACAAGGCCCTTTACAAACGCCTTCATTTTATCACTTTACAAGAGCGTCGTTTACGTATATTCTCACGCCGTAGGGGCTAACGCTGACCGAGCCGCTTTCACGCGCTATCACACTGCCGCCCGCAGCATTAGAGTCAGCAACGAGATTCCACTCCTCGCCAAGCTCATAGGGGAGAGCTACCTTGTTGGGGTTCATAACCAGAAGCGCCTTGCCGCCGTTTCCGTTGTCAAACGTAACCGCAACGACTCCGCTTCCCTGCACTTCCTCTTTAATGGTAGTTGCGCCGTCCGAGAAGATGCCAAAGGTCTTTCTCATTTCGATAAGTCCCTTGTAGTAGAGCATCATTTCATACTCCGCATTGCCTTCCTTCAGCACGGACCAGTTGATATTGTTTACCTCGTCAGAGGATTTATAGCTGTTTTCGTCGCCGCCCTTGGTGCGGAGCAGCTCCTCGCCCGCCTGCCAGAAGGGCATACCCTTGGACGCCATAATAATAGCCGCGCCAAGACGGTTCATTGCTATTCTCTCCGCATCGGAAGCGGTAGCGTTGGACAGAAGGAGCTTATCCCACAGGGTATTGTTATCGTGCGCACTCATATAGTTTACGACCATGGCGTTTTCAACGGTCCAGCCCTTACCGACGCCTACGCCGCCCTTCATGCTGAATATTATCTTTGAAAGGTTTGCGCTGTTCGGCGCGCCGTTGATATATCCCTGCGCGGTCTTTTCAAACACGCTTCCCTTAAGTCCGTCACGCATAACGTCGTTAAATACGGCAATAGAGCCGATGGCGTCACCCGTGGGCTTTACGTTGCTTATCTGTCCTTGATTTGCCTGAGGACTTCCGTCAATGGTAGAGCCCATCGTCCAGCCCTCACCGTATATCAGCGCATTCGGATTTATCGTGTGAACGGCACTCTCGACCTCTTGCATAGTCGCAAGGTCATGAAGTCCCATAAGGTCAAAGCGGAAGCCGTCAAGGTTATATTCTTCCATCCAATAAGAAGTGGAATCCACCATGAACTTGCCGTACATATAACGCTCGGAAGCGGTATCGTTTCCGCATCCGCTGGCGGAAGAGTTAGCACCGGAGGTGGTGTATCTGTAATAGTAATAAGGAACTATCTTGTTAAAGGAGCTGTTTGCGTCATAGGTGTGGTTGTAAACAACGTCCATAACGACGCCGATGCCAGCCTCGTGCAGAGCCATGACCATCTCTTTGAATTCCTTTATTCTCACCTCGCCGTTATATGGGTCGGTTGAGTAGCTTCCCTCGGGAACGTTATAGTTCTCAGGGTCGTATCCCCAGTTGAACTGCGGCTCGGCAGATGCCTCGTCTACTGATGCGTAGTCGTAAACGGGGAGCAGATGAACGTGCGTAATACCGAGATTTTTAAGGTAATCTATACCGATGGGCTGACCGTGCTCGTTTACAAGTCCCTTTTCGGTAAATGCAAGGTACTTGCCCTTGTACTGTGAGGTGCTTATCTTGTTGGAGAAGTCACGAACGTGTATCTCCCAGATAACAGCCTCGGAATAGCTCGAAACGCTTTTGAGCGAGGAGTCGGACTCCCAGCCCTCGGGATTGGTGCGCGAGAGGTCAACGACCATTCCGCGCTCGCCGTTAACGCCCGCCGCCTTAGCATAGGGGTCTACCGCCTCCTGCGTGCCGACAGACGTCGTAACGGAATAGGTGTAGTACGTACCGTGTCCGCACTGCTCGGTGTGCGACCAAACGCCCTTTTCACCCTTTACAAGCTCGACCTGCTTATATGCGTCAACACCGTTGCCCGCGCTAAAGAGATTAAGCACTACCTTGTGCGCTGTAGGCGCCCAGAGCTTGAACACTGTGTTCTCGCCGTCAACAACAGCGCCGAGGTCTTTGCCGTCGTAGTGATAATTATCCGCAAAGTATTTGCTGTCGAAAACGTCCGTGGGAACAACAGCCTTTTCACCGTATCCCGCGATGGAAACACGGTAATTGCCCGCGAGATCGAGGGGCTCCGCCACCTCTATGTAACCGCTGATAGCACCCGTTCCCATAGTGGAAACGCTCTTTACGGCGATCTCACGCTCGCCATCGTATACCTTGACCTGATCAAGGCTTGAGATCGTCACCTTGGGGGTGACTCTGAACTGAATCCTGTTCTCGTCAGCAATTCCTGCAAGTGAGAATTTCTTAATCATTTCGAGAGTTTTTCCTCCGTCGTTACTTTTGTACTGGTCCTCAACGCCCGATTTCAGATATATGACCGTCTCACGTCCGTCAATAACGGCAAATCTGTCCTGATCGAAATCCTTGGTTGCACTGCCCCACGAGCTTCCGCCGGGTTCGGAGCAATCCACACGGACGATGAAGCCAACTTCCTCTACGCCCTCGGGAACGTTTATGACGACCTTGCCGCCGTAGGCGCACTCGTGGAAGGTGTAGCCCTGACCTGCCTTGTCGCCCCACCACATCCAGATGTCGCAATTTTCATATCCGCCCTTATGTGTCCAATAGAGGGTGAGCTGATTGAATCCGTCCTCAAGCGGGAGAGTAAACTCATCCTCGGGTACAGATGGTGTTTGGGGAGCTGCGGTGGTCATATCGCCGCCCGAGGTCATATCGCCGCCCAAGGTCGTTTCACCCGATATACCCGTGCCGCCGCACGAGGAAAGCATAAAACAAAGCGCCATCAAAAGCGCCATAATAATAGAGATAATACGCACAGATTTTTTCATGATCTTCTCCTTTTCATAATATTGATTACATTTATTATAACATCTATAACAAAAAAAAGCAATAAGTTTCATGAAGAATAAAAAAGCGCCGTGTTGACTTTATCTGTATGGAATGGTATAATATCGAAAAAAGGAGGCGAAAAAATGGTAAATATTTTATTTGACTGCCCCAATATAGATGATTTTTACGACGAGCTAAAAGAGTATTTTTCTCCGAAAACCAAGGTCGCCGT
>JAZNOD010000016.1:0-14303 GCA_045580585.1 Eubacteriales bacterium | reverse complement strand
CAACAGAGCCTGGAAGCCCAATATCCGCAAGGTCAAGGTTTCCGAGAACGGAACCATTAAAACCGTCAGCATCTGTGCGCGTTGTCTGCGCACCATGAAGAAGGCAGAAAACGCCTGATTAGAGCAGATTTAGGCTGTCGCTTTGCGGCAGCCTTTTCTGTATTTTGGAGGTATTTATGCTTTGTGTAACTGATTGCCGTATGCCCGATGCATGTGTAGCAGAGCTTTCGCGGCTTGGCTTTGAGCCCGTTTTGCTCCCGCCGCTCCCCGATTTATCAACACCTGTTGCATCGCACACGGACCTGCTTGTGCTTCCCATAGGGAAAACCGTATTAACGCACGCGAGATACACCGAAATAGCCGAGCGCGAGCTTTCGCGCATCAGCGAGCGCGGATATAAAATCGAAGTTTGCGATATTGCGGTGGGAGACACCTACCCGCGCGACGTCGCGCTTTGTGCCTGCGTGACCGACAAGCATATTATATGCAACGTAAAAAACACAGCGCCCGAGCTTCTATCGCTTGCGCGCAAATCAGGTCTAAAAATTGTGAACGTGTCACAAGGGTACGCAAAGTGCTCGTGCGCTGTCCTTGCTGACGGAGCTATAATTTCCGCTGACGCAGGCATCTGTAACGCTCTTGCCAAACACGGGATAGATGCGCTCCTTATATCAGCGGGGCACGTCTCCCTCCCCCCCTACCAATACGGATTCATTGGCGGGGCAAGCGGACTTTGCAATGACACACTGTTTTTTGCGGGAAGTATTGAAGCTCACCCCGACTGCAAACAGATCGCAGATTTCTGCGCACGCCACAAAACACAAGTGCGCTCACTTTCCGACAACACGCTTTTCGACGCAGGCTCAATGATATTTTTATAAATAAATAACGGCGCACTTCAGTTTGAAGTGCGCCGTTATTTATTTAAGCAATATTATTGAACGACCAGTTCGCTGTTATAGCCGGATTCAAGCATCCAGAGCATATAGTAGTAATACAAAGATGCGGGTTTTCCTGCGCTGGAGTGCATAGCCACACCCTCGTTTTTCTGGCATTCTACTGTGTATTTCTCAATAAGAGCCTCAAGCTCCTCACTGTTTTTGACAGCCTTAAGAGCTGCCTCGACCTCAGCGGAAAGCGCTTCTACATGGGGCATAAGATATACCGCAAGTCTTGTATCTTCCTCTTCCACAACGTTTCCTTCATCATCGGTGGTGGGAGTTGAAGATTCGGGAATTTCGGGCTTTGAACCATCCACATTAAGCTTTGTGGGATCAGTTACACCAAATCCCAAAGTAAGATTGGGAAGCGCGTCTATATTCTGCTTCTTAGCATACTCCCATGCGTCAAGGGAAATACCCTGTTCGGGATGCGCAATAAACATATTACCCGTTTTTTCAATATCCATCATATAGTCATTGTTAAGGCGGGTAAGATTGCCTTCCTCGTCAAGCTGATAATGAACGTCTTTAACACCATACTGAAGAAGGTTACGGAATTCAGGCTTTGTATTTATTGCGGTAATTATTTCCATAGAGCGAGCAACGTCTACCGAATAAGCGGAAACGCCAAACATGCTATCGCAAATATCAGCCTCGGAGAGACGGGGGTATTCAAGAACGTTCATATAATAGTCATCACCGTAAGTCGCAACAAGGTCGGCACCGCCCTTGACTACGCTGAGAGCAAACTTCTTATTTGCTTCGGCACTGCTTGCAACGTATCCAAGATCTTTATACTTTTGGATAGTGCGGAGCTGGCTAAGATAATCGGGATTTCTGAATATGTTGGACATACTCATAACAGGGTTGTTGCTTACGGTGTTATCGAGCCACAAATGACCGCCAAAAACCGAATTATAGGTGCTGCTAACCAGAACCGAGAACTTGTTCTGGTCAACGCGGTTAGTCTGAGTATTATAAGACCAATAATGCGCATTAACAATGGGAAGCTCACCAAGCACAGGAAGGTAATCTGTGCTGTAAGTCGCTACGTCCTTAAGGAAATTCTCACAAGCGGAAAGAGAGTTCATGGTGGTAGGATCGTAGCTATAATGGTCTACCAGCTCCTTGTTCAAGAGAAGATAGGTATACTCACCAACAGGATTGTTGTTGGGGATAGCATAGCTCAATCCGCCGCCAAGCTGCTTTACCCAAGTAAGAAGGAAGGGGTTGATATACTCCTTAAGCTTAGAACCGATGTTATCGTCAACGGAAGCGAGCCATTCATTATCAATATACTTGAGATATCTGTCGTAGCCGTCAAACCAGAAGATATCTATCTGATTTGCTCTCTCATCGGGATACTTAAGAACGCTTATAGCTGCGCCCTCTGCGCCCTCGATCTCCTCCATTACCGTTTCTTCCTCGGTAACTACGGTCTCCTCGGGCTCCTCCGCCCCGCGGAACTCAGCATACTGGGGATTCTCTGCGTAGTAAGAATCAAGCCATTCAACACTGTTCACATCAAGTCCCTGCGCCTTGGCAGCTTTTTTTGCGTCTCTCAGATGCTTTCTTGCCTCTTCCTTGAGATCGGCATACTTCTGATTTTCAGCAAAAACATTTTCAATAGTTTCGTAATATGTATCATACGTGCAGAAGCAAAGATTTACCTGCGTCTTAAAGCTGGATTTAGTCATCCTGTTAAATTCAGCATTGATCATCTTTGCGGTTTCCTCCGAAACAGGCTGTTCGGAGACTACGTACATTTTAAGGGTAATAGTAGCAGACGATGCCTTATCGGCTACCTCGCCGGTATCACCGACATCCTCGCCACCGGAGCATCCGGTGAGGATAACACTGAGCGCCATTATAAGACTCAGAAGCAGGCTCACTATGCGTTTGTTCATAAAGGGTTCCTCCTTACGGTGTGCGCCTCGCGCACGCATATTATAATAATATTTTACTACACTTCCAATAAAAAGTCAAGTTGATTTTTCGACAGTTTTGGGTGGATTGCCGTTATCGTAACAGGCTGTTAATTTTTGTTTTGCACTTTATACAAAGCAGCAAAGAAAACTTTTGCGAGATTTGCCAAATTTATTGTCAGTAATAACGATTTGGCTTGTTTTTTTTTGTAAAGTGTGCACAAGAAAAATTTAATCAATGAATCCCTTAAGATGCTTTGCGCGGCTGGGGTGGCGAAGTTTGCGAAGTGCCTTGGCTTCTATCTGACGGATACGCTCACGAGTGATATCAAACTCCTTGCCAACCTCCTCAAGAGTGCGGCAACGTCCGTCGTAAAGTCCGAAACGGAGCTTGATAACGTGCTCCTCTCGTGGAGTGAGGGTGCGAAGCTCACGGTCGATCACTTCACGAAGAATGGTAGCTGACGCCGCGTCTGCGGGGGCGGGAGTTTCATCATCGGGAATGAAATCGCCAAGATGGCTGTCCTCCTCCTCGCCGATAGGAGTTTCGAGCGAAACGGGCTCTTGTGCGATCTTCATTATCTCTCTGACCTTGTCCGCGGTCATTCCCATCTTCTCCCCGATCTCATCGGCAGTTGCCTCACGCCCAAGCTCCTGAAGCATCTGGCGTTGATAACGGGCTACCTTGTGTATAGTTTCAACCATGTGAACGGGAATTCTGATAGTACGCGCCTGATCGGCAATAGCGCGATTGATAGCCTGTCTTATCCACCACGTTGCATAGGTGGAGAATTTATAGCCCTTGCTGTAATCAAATTTTTCTACAGCCTTCATTAATCCAAGATTGCCCTCCTGAATAAGGTCAAGGAAGAACATTCCCTTTCCGACGTATCTCTTTGCAATGCTTACAACAAGCCTGAGATTGGCTACAACCAGCTTGTCCTTGGCATCCTGACGGGCTTCCTCGCTCTGCTCCTCGTCGTGCATGATCTCGGCAAGCTCTCTCTCTGTATTCGCGTCAAGAAGCGGCACTCTGCCTATCTCCTTGAGGTACATTCTTACAGGGTCGTCAATAGCAAGACCTTCTTGCTCGAGAATACGCTCCATATTCTCGCCCGCACCGAAGCTCTCGACCTCGCTTTCTATTTTATCAAGCTCACTGCTCGATATTTCATTTTTCATGATGTCCTCGTTTTCCTCGATGGCATCATATATCTTGTCCATTTTATCAATATCGTAATCAAGCTCCTCAAGCGCCTCATCAAGATCGATCGAGCCGTTTTTGCTCTTCTCTATGAGGTCGTTTACGTCTACCTTCTTTTCGTTCTCGTTCATTTTTATATATCCTTTCTTATGTATGATCGTTTTTTCTTCTTTGTCTTTCAGCGGCAAGTCTTTTGCGCTTTTCAGCAAGCGCATCACCAAGACTCTTGTCTGAAACGCTTGTCTTTGCCTCGCGGAGCACCGCAATGGCTTCATCAATCACCTTACTGCCATTATCTGTCAGCGAACGCCGATTGACCTCAAGGCTTTGAAGGCGTCCCATCTCGTCGGCGGTAAAATCAGCGCCGAGCAAAGAAAAGACAAAACCACCGTCCTCACCGTGAAGGCGCATGATAGCCTCAAAAGCACGACGGGCGAAATCCGTAAAGAAATCGTCCGCTAAAAGCTTAACGCTCCCCGACATTATAGCATCTCGCTGCTCAGGGTACAAAAGCATAAGACCGAGGATCGTCTCCTCTGCCGCCGCAGCACGCGGATTTTTAGCGGCATCGGGATTTATTTTGTCACCAAAATCCCTGATAGATGCGTGTGCCTCACGTGTTTGTGCATTTTTTAGCTCTCGCAGTTTTTTATTACGTTGTTTTTCAACGTCTCCAGTAAGAGCATCCGCGGAAACTTTAAGTTTTTCAGCGGCTCGTAACACGTATACCTCGCGCTCAACACCCGAATAGTAATCAGAAATTATTTCGACTATTTCCGCAACGGCACGTAGCTTTTGCTCCGTTTGCGAAACGTCGTATTTTCTGCAGACCGCCTCAAGCTTGTACTCAAATCCCGTACGGCTCTGCTCGACGAGCGACTTAAATGCCGCCGCGCCGAATTTTTTAATATATTCGTCAGGGTCCTTCGCGCCTTCCATTTTCAGCACTCTGACCTCAACTCCGACAGCTCCGAGCAAGCGCATAGCCTTATTCGCGGCGTTGATGCCCGCCTCGTCCGAGTCGTAGGAGATAATTACCTTTTTTGTGTATTTTGCAACAATTCGCGCATGCTCCTCGGTGATAGCCGTTCCGAGTGTCGCAACTGCGTTCTCAAAGCCTGCTTGGTGCAGTGCGATAACGTCCATATATCCCTCGCAAAGTATCAACTGCTCTGCACAGTGGTCCTTGGCGTAATTCATGGCAAAAAGATTTTTGCTCTTTTTGAATGCGGGCGTGTCCGAGGTGTTAAGGTATTTCGGTTTTGAGTCGTCCATAACTCTGCCGCCGAACGCCACTATGTTTCTTGATGTATCGACTATGGGAAATATCACACGGTTGCGGAAATAATCGTATGCTCTGCCCGTTTTTTCGCTTTTTCCACAGAGAAAGCCGACTATCATCTCCTCCTCGGTAAAACCGTTTTTCCTCAAATGCTCACGCAATAATCCGAAATCATTTGGGGCATATCCGAGATAAAAATGCTTGACGGTAGCTCCCGACAGCTTACGCGAGGATATATATTCACGCGCTTGTGCGCCGCACGGCTCGTTCATAAGACAATGGTGGAAAAAACGCGCCGCAACCTTATTCATCTCTCTGATGCGCTCACGGCTCGGCCCCTTTTTATACTCTCGGTCGTCCTGCGGTATTGATATCCCAGCACGCGCAGCCAACATTTCAAGGGCTGTGGGATAATCAACGTTTTCCGCCTTCATAATAAAGGTGATAACGTCGCCGCCTGCGCCGCATCCAAAGCAGTAAAAGCTATCAGATGCCTTGAAAACTGTAAATGAGGGAGTACGCTCACTATGGAAAGGGCAAAGTCCCGACATATTCGAGCCTGCGCGTTTGAGTGTAACGTATGAGCCTATGACCTGCTCAATATCGTTTCTGCGCACTATTTCTTCGACGACCTCACGCGGTATCACGCCTTCCCCTCCTTTAAAAATTTTAGACATAAATAATATACGCAAAAAAATCGCAAAAACCTCTTTTTTTGAAAGATTTTTTTGCGATTTTTCTTGGTTTTTTATGAAAAAAGTTTATTGTGCGGGAAATGAGAGCTTTACTCCCGTCTTTTTGATTATCGCGCGGCTTGCGCTCAGCTCGCAAAGGCGCTCAAAAAGCGGCTCTGCATCCTGTTCTGCCACCTCTATGGAAAGCTTAACGTCAGCAGAAAACTCGCTTGACGTGACGTTTGCCCCCGTTCTTTTAAGCTCGTAAGCTATTTTTTGATGGTCGTTGTAAGTACAGCTCACCTCGGCTGTAACAAATGGCTCAAGCGTGACGATGCCCGCCGCATCGACCGCCATTTTTGCGGCGGCAGAATATGCCCTGACAAGTCCGCCCGTACCAAGCAGAATGCCGCCAAAATATCTGGTAACCACCACAACAACACCGTCGAGCTTATTTTTAACAAGCACCTCGAGCACTGGCATTCCGGCGCTTCCCTGCGGTTCGCCATCGTCGGAATAACGTTTTTGTGCGCCGCCGTTCAAGACGTACGCAAAAACATTGTGGCGCGCGTCGGAGTGTTTTTTCTTTATCCGTTTTATAAACTCCGTCGCTTCCGCCTCGTTTGCGACGGGGGCGGCGTAACCGATGAACTCCGAACGTTTTTCAACAAGGCTTGCGCTTGCCTCGCGCGCAATGGTGATAACACTGTCCATTACCACTCCTCCTTTTGAGGCAGCGGCGGATTGGAGCCGTCCTGCGCCTCAAACCTTGCCATCATTCCGCGGACACGCGCATCAACGGTAGCGTAGACTGTAATAAACTCAGCACCGTAATCGACCTCATCAACCGCCGCAAGGCTGTAAAGGGTATTCACCGCACCTGCTTCAGAATTGGGGATAAGGTATTTTATTTTCTTTTTCCCTGCCCTTACAAGCTCCTCAAGTGCCTGACTCAATTCGTCAATTCCCTGACCTGTAAGTGCGGAAATACACACGCTCCTTCGCGTTTCGCCATGCTCGGTCGTGGGGGCGGGGACATTGCTCGCCTCTCTGTCGCATTTATTGTAAACGATGAGCGAGGGCTTATCACCTGCGCCAAGCTCGGCAAGGAGATTTTCCGTAACCCCAAGCTGTGCAGGATATTCGGGGTCGGACGCGTCAACGATTATCATTAGAATATCGGAACAGACAGCTTCGTCAAGCGTTGAGCTGAACGCCTTTATAAGGTGGTGTGGCAGTCTGCGTATAAAACCTACCGTATCTGTGAGAAGCACGTCATCGCCACTCGGCAATGAAAATTTACGCGTGGTGGGGTCAAGCGTTGCAAAAAGCTTATCCTCGGCAAGAATGCCCGCATCGGTAAGCCTGTTAAGCAGTGTGGATTTACCTGCGTTAGTATATCCAACGATGGCTATTTTCTGAATACCGCTCCTGTCGCGTGCGGCGCGCTTGGTCTTGCGCTGAACGGCAAGCTCCGAAAGCTCTGCCTCAAGCGCCGTTACCCTTCGTTTGATATGACGGCGGTCAGACTCAAGCTTTGACTCACCGGGGCCGCGCGTTCCTATGCCGCCGCCAAGACGGGAGAGCTGTGTTCCCTTACCGATAAGGCGCGGCGCGGTGTATTTAAGCTGCGCAAGCTCGACCTGCAGCTTTCCTTCCGCAGTCGTTGCGTGAAGGGCAAATATATCAAGTATCAGCATAGAACGGTCTATTACACGCACACCGTCAAGTTCATCCTCGATATTCCTTATCTGCGAGGGGGTAAGCTCGCAATCAAAAACGGCAAGGTCAATATCGTTGTTCTCGCAAAGCTCGGAAAGCTCAATGAGCTTTCCCGAACCTATATAGGTGCGCACGTCGGGAGTTTGGCGAGATTGGATCATAGTAGCAACGACCTCGCCGCCCGCCGTGTCGAGCAAACGGCGAAGCTCCTCAAGCGATATCTCGCACTCACCGTCGCGCATATCGCCTGCATCTACACCTACGAGAACAGCCCTGCCCGTTTCTATTTTACTTTTTATCTCATTAGTTGGCATAAGCACACTTCCTTCTTTGCCTAAATTGAAACAAGGGCAAGCAACGCGTTTTGCGCAGCTTGCCCGATGCTCCGAAAAGCTTATTTGTTCTTGCCCTCAAGTCTCTTCTTGAACTTGTCAACACGTCCGCCGGCATCAACAAATTTCTGCTTACCGGTGAAGAACGGATGGCACTTGGAACAAATTTCAACTCTGATCTCATTTCCGCCCTTAGGGTTGGGGGAACGGGTGGTTACAGTCTCGCCGCAAGCGCAACGAATAGTTACTTCTTCATACTTGGGATGGATACCCTGCTTCATTTCAATTACCTCTCTTTTAGCGGTGGATATTGACGGATTTTGCCGTCGATGCCGCAATTACAAGAGATTATACCATATTTATTCTAATATTGCAATAGTTTTTTTGCAATTTCTTTGTTATTTTACCCGTTTTTTTGAAATTTACTATGAAATAAAGGGTGTACAGTTAGTACACCCTTTATTTTCTTCTTTTCGCCGGAATTAGATCTTCTCTTTAACCTTGGAAGCCTTACCGACTCTGTCGCGAAGATAGTAGAGCTTAGCGCGTCTGACAATACCCGAACGGGTAATATCAACAGCTACTACGTTGGGAGAGTGGATGGGGAAGGTCTTCTCCACGCCTACGCCATAAGAAACGCGTCTTACGGTAAAGGTCTCGGAAATGCCGCCGCCATGCTTAGCGATAACGGTACCCTCGAACATCTGAATTCTCTCACGTGTGCCTTCCTTGATACGATTGTGAATGCGCACGGTGTCACCTACGTTTACAGTAGGAAGCTCCTTCTTGAGCTGCTCATTGGTCATAGCTGCAATGTAATCCATTGTTAGCCCCTCCTTTTGATTTTAAGGATAATGAGGACATTCATGCAGAGCCCGCAGCGGACTGTCCCCGTATGAAATCATACCAAGGTATTATATCACAACTTCATTGCGAAATCAATACTTTTTTCAAAAAATTTGTATTTTTATGAAAATTATTTTATTTCCTCAATATCGTACGGTGTTGCCTGATATACAAAATAATTCAGCCAATTGGTATAAAGGAGATTTGCACAGCTCCTCCAACGAACGATGGGGTCTTTTTCGGGATCGTCGTCGGGGAAATAGTTCTTTGGCAACTGACCTACTCCGTTCGCTGTATCCCTGATAAACTCCTTTTTCAACGTGTCGCCGTCATACTCGGGGTGTCCCGTTACGAATATCTGCCTGCCTCGGTCGGTGGCGCAGACGTAAACGCCCGCCTCCTTTGAGCTTGCAAGTATCTTTATATCGGGGCAAGCCTCAACGTCCTCACGCAAAACGGTCGTATAGCGAGAGTGTGGTGCCCAGAAGTTATCATCAAAGCCTCTGAACAGAATGGAAGTCTTATGGTCAACGGTATGCTCAAAAACTCCAAGCATTTTTTTATCAAGCGGATATTTTTTGATACCGTGGTGATAATAAAGTCCAGCCTGCGCGCCCCAGCAGATGTGGAAGGTGCTTGTAACGTGGGTTTTACTCCACTCCATTATCTCGCAAAGCTCACCCCAATACTCCACCTTTTCAAAATCAAGATGTTCCACGGGTGCTCCCGTGATTATCATTCCGTCAAAGCGGCGGTGCTTTATCTCATCAAAGGTGCGGTAAAACGCAAGCATATGCTCCGCGGGGGTGTGAGTAGGCTTATGTGTAGCAGTTTGAAGCAACTCAAGCTCGACCTGCAGCGGCGTATTTCCGATAAGACGGGCTATCTGCGTTTCGGTAACTATCTTCTGCGGCATCAAATTGAGCATAAGTATGTGCAAGGGACGAATATCCTGCGTAATGGCGCGAGTTTCGGTCATTACGAAGATATTCTCGTCAAGCAAAGTTTGCGTTGCCGGAAGAAGATTTGGTATTTTTATAGGCATAATGCCTCCGTTCTCAGGCGTTTTCCAAAGCCTGCTTTATATCATCAATTATGTCTTGTACGTTCTCTATACCGACGGACAAGCGAACAAGTCCGGGGGAGATGCCTGCGGCGGCAAGTTGCTCGTCGGTAAGCTGACGGTGTGTGGTGCCTGCGGGATTAAGGACGCTCGTGCGTGCATCCGCAACGTGAACGACAACAGCGGCAAGCTTTAGCGAATCCATAAAGCGGATAGCCGCCTCCTTGCCTCCCTTTACAACAAAGGAAACTACGCCCGACGTGCCGCGGGGCAGATACTTCTTTGCAAGCTCGTGGCGCGGATCAGACTCAAGACCCGGGTAACTCACGCTTTCGACCTTATCAGAGCTTTGCAAAAACTCTGCAACAGCCATCGCATTTTCACAATGTCTTTGTACGCGCAAATGGAGCGTTTCAAGACCGAGGTTCAAGATAAATGCGCTCATGGGAGTAAGCGGAACGCCAAAATCACGTATAAGCTGAACTCTCGCCTTAGTATAGTAAGCGTGAGCGTTGCCGAAATGGCTGACGTAGGCTACGCCGTGGTAGGACTCGTCAGGCTCGGTGAGCTCGGGGTATTTTCCGTTTGTCCAGTCAAATCTACCGCCGTCAACGATACAGCCGCCTATAACGGTAGCGTGACCGTCCATATATTTGGTGGTAGAATGAATGACTATATCCGCACCAAACTCAAAGGGGCGGCAGTTAACGGGCGTGGGGAAGGTGTTATCTATCATAAGCGGAACGCCGTGACGGTGCGCCACAGCCGCGTATCTTTCGATATCGAACACGTCAAGTCCCGGATTTGCAAGAGTTTCACCGAAGAGCAGTCTTGTTCTGTCGTCAAAGAGCGCCTCTACCTCGTCATCACTCATATCGCTTGTAAAGAATCTCGTTTCGATGCCAAGTCTTTTAAGGGTAACTGAAAAGAGGTTGACGGTTCCGCCGTAGACAGATGCGCTGGCAACTATGTTGTCACCCGACGAGGATATATTAAGTATAGCCACAAGTATTGCCGCCATTCCAGATGCGCAAAGAACCGCACCTGTGCCGCCTTCAAGATCGGATATCTTTTTCTCAACCTCCTCAAGAGTGGGGTTAGATATTCTTGAATACATATGTCCCGGAGCCTTGAGATCAAAAAGGTCACCCATTTCTGCGGCACTGTCGTACTTATAGGTAGTGCTTTGGTATATGGGAAGGACTCGCGGCTCGCCGTTTTTAGGCTGATAGCCTGACTGTATACATTTTGTTTCTATCTTATATTCGGACATATTAACGCCTCCTTGGCAGTTGATAATATAAAATTATATCATATTTAGAGTAGTTATGCAATAGAAAAAGTCGAAATTTTATTGAAGTACGCACTAATATTTGATATAATGTATATACAAATATTATTTTGAGGAAATTTGAAAAAATGAGAATTATTGAGTACGGAGAACCCACAGCGCCTCTACTTTTGCTAATACACGGCTTTCAAAGCCCCTTTTGCGTATGGGATAAATACGTAGAGCATTACGCAAAACGCTTTCACCTTGTCGTGCCGATACTTGACGGACATGACCCTGATTCTCCTTCGGATTTTATTTCATTTAAAAAATGTGCCGCCGAGATAGAGGCGCTTTTGGGCGGGCGCGAGGTATACGCAGTATATGCAATGAGTATGGGCGGGGTGCTTGCCGCCACTCTACTCAAAAGAGGAAGGGTGAAATTCAAAAAAGCCGTCCTTGAAAGCTCTCCCCTGCTTTCCTACAACCCGATCGTCGCTGCGTACATCACACGCTTTTACCTTTCGGTAACGCGAAAGACGAAGGAGCGCGACCCAAAGACGCTAAAAAACGCCGCGCGGCTCGTCCGCGAGGAGCAGTACGACGATTTCATCCGCGTACTTGACAATATGACTGACAAAACGATAAGAAACTGCATAAGCGGAATAAAGGCGTTCAAGCTTCCCGCAAACCTTGATCTGTCCGACGTGGAGCTTATCTACGTATACGGTGGAAAGGAATTGTTTTTTGGAAAAATTGCAAGATTCATAAAAAAACACTATCCGCACGCAAGCATTATAAAAATTGACGGCAAGGGACATTGCGAAGACGCACTCCTCTGCCCCGAGGTCAGAATTGCAGATCTTGATAAGAGAATATGAAAAAGTGGCTGAAATTCAGCCACTTTTTTATACCAGTTTTTTGACCGCGAGGGCGCACCAGCCGTTCTCCTCAAGCGTTTCCGCGATATAGAGTCCGTTTGCCTCAAGCGCGTCAACGACCTCTGCGGCACGCTCGGAAATGATTCCCGACGCAAGCAGGGTGGAATGCGCGCCCATAAACGCGCCGATATCGGGCGCCATACGGATAATGATATCCGCAACTATGTTCGCACAGATGATATCGTACTCGCCCGCCTTTACGCCGCGCAGAAGGTCCGACGTACCGCACTCGACCTCACAGCCGTTCTCGGCGGCGTTCTCGGCGGCGACCTCCACGGCTATGGGGTCGATGTCGTACGCGCGGCAAACGCCTGCGCCAAGCTTTTTACCGCAGATGGCAAGTATACCGCTTCCGCAACCTACGTCAAGCAAAGTGCAACCATCGCTCACACGGCTCTCAAGCATTCCTATAACAAGTTTTGTAGTTTCGTGCGATCCCGTTCCAAACGCCATTCCGGGGTCCATTCTCACCACAAGCTCATGCTCCTCGGGTTCGTAATCCTCCCATTTCGGAACGATAACTATACGGTTGCCGATATGAAGCGGCTTATAATACTGCTTCCACGTGTTCGCCCAATCGGATTCGTTGACTCCGACCACTGCGACGTCTGCCTCGAGCGATTCCTCGGCAAGTCTGCCCTTTATAAAGCCCAGCGTTTCAGCGGGATCGGTGTTTTCGGGCAAGAATACAGATACCGATGCCACGGTCTTATCGGCGTTGAGTATCGCCTCGTCAATGAGGTCACCGTATACACTCTTGAGGTCTATATCGCTGAAATCCTCTATCATCAGGTTCACGTGGACTGCGCTCATTATAGCTATGAGCTTATCAAGCATCGGCAGCTTTACCGTGACCTTTATCTGTGTCCATTCGGAATAGGTGTAGTCCATTTTACGACCTGCCTTTTTTATTTAAAAATGCGTTTGAGAAAGCTCTCACGCTTGGTGTAATTCGATTCACCCGATGCCTCGGCAAACTGACGCATAAGCTCCGCTTGCTTTGAGGAAAGTCCGCGCGGTATCTCCACGTTCACGGTGAATATGAGGTCGCCGCGCCTATTTTGATTGTTTACGTAGTATGCCCCCTCCTGACGCATGGTAAAGGACGTGCCGGTCTGCGTTCCTTCGGGTATCTTATACTTTTTAGTTCCTTCAAGCGTGGGAATATCTATCTCCGCGCCGAGAGTTGCCTCCGCTATCGTTATCGGAACGTCGCAGTAAATGTGCGCGCCCTCGCGGCGGAAGATAGGGTGACGGCGCACGCGCACCTCGATGATGAGGTCGCCCGCAGGTCCGCCGTTGGCACCGTCGTCACCTTGTCCGCGCAGGGCAATACGCTCGCCATTGCCAATACCCGCAGGGATATTGACGCTGAGCTTTTTATGCTGCTTTGTAAAACCGCTTCCGCGGCATTCGGAGCAGGGGTCTTTTATAATCTTTCCTTTTCCGCGGCAAGCCTCGCAGGTTACGGTCGATTGGAACTGCATACCGCCAAGACGCTGCAAAACACGGCGCTGACCGCTTCCGCCGCAGGTGGAACACGTCTCGGTCTTTCCGTCCTTCGAACCCGTTCCGCCGCACGAGACGCATCTCGCCGTGCGATTGAAGCTGACGTCTGCCTTTGTTCCGAAGGCGGCATCCTTAAAATCAATTGTAACGGCAATGCCTATATCCTCACCGCGCCGTGGAGCATCTCTGCGAGATGAGCCACCGCCAAATCCGCCAAATCCGCCGCCAAAGAAGGAGCTGAAAATATCTCCAAAATCACCAAAGCCCGAAAAGCCCTCTCCTGCGCCTCCGCCCATACTGCCGTCAAAGGCGGCATGACCGTAGTTGTCGTAGGCAGAGCGTTTTTCGGAATCGGAGAGAACGGCATACGCCTCGTTGACTTCCTTGAACTTCGCCTCTGCCTCCTTGTTATCGGGGTTCATATCGGGGTGGTACTTTTTGGCGAGCTTTCGATATGCCTTTTTTATACTATCGTCATCGGCGCCGCGCTCAACGCCCAGCACCTCGTAATAATCTCTTTTATCAGCCATAGTAACTGCCTTTCATAAAACGCCTTAAACGGAATGGGCGAAAAATACGCCCATTCCGTTAGCA
>JAZNOD010000015.1:0-20926 GCA_045580585.1 Eubacteriales bacterium | reverse complement strand
TATAGAGCTTCGGCGCTTTGCGCGCGAGAAAGTATTTTTGATTGCCCGCGATTCTCGCCATTTCGTGAACAAGGGGGATTCCCTTTGCCTCGGCGGAGATGAGGTAATCGTATTCGGGTGCTTTTTTGAGCAGCTCCTCGGGGCAGGCGGTGGTCAGCTCGGGGTCTCCAAAAAGGACCAACGCGCCTATCTGAAGCTCGTCGCTGATGGGGCAGAGGGGCAGGGCGCGTTCACAGCCCGCGATGGTCATTTTATATGCTTTTCTTTCGTTCATTGCGCAAAAACTTCCTTTATGTGTGGTTTTTTGTTAAATCAATTATACAACCCGCGCCGAAAAAAGTCAAGGAGAGAGGTAAAAATCACATAAGATTTATTTAAGGCAACTCCTTGTTCACAGAATGTTTACATATCTGTGCTATAATGTATGATGTATAATTATGATGTGTACGGGAAAGGAACCGAAAATGATAAAAATATCACATCTGACAAAGAATTACGGCTCATTTTGCGCTGTTGATGACATCAGCTTTGAGGTAGCAAAGGGCGAGATAGTTGGTTTTCTCGGCCCGAACGGCGCCGGTAAGAGTACCACGATGAATATGCTGACGGGATACTTATCTTCCACCGCGGGAAGCATCAAGGTGGGCGGAGTGGACGTGCTTGACGATCCGCTTAACGCAAAGCGTCTTATAGGATATCTGCCCGAGCAGCCGCCGCTGTACCCCGATATGACGGTAGAGGAATATCTCAATTTTGCCTATGACCTCAAGGGCTGTACCCTTGACCGCGCGCGCCACCTCGGTGAGATATGCGACGTGGTAAAGATAGGCGACGTGCAGAAAAAGCTTATAAAAAATCTTTCAAAGGGATACAAGCAGCGTGTCGGCATTGCGCAGGCACTCGTTGGAAATCCCCCGGTTATTATTTTTGACGAGCCGACGATAGGTCTTGACCCAAAGCAGATAATCGAGATAAGAAACCTTATCAGAACTCTCGGGCGCGAGCATACCGTAGTGCTGTCTACGCACATTCTCGGTGAGGTTCAGGCTGTCTGTGACAGGATAGTTATTATCAACAAGGGAAAGGTCGTCGCGGACGAGCTTACCGAAAACATTTCGCGCGCCGTGGAGAATACCAGACGCTTCAACGTAAAGATATGCGGTCCGCAAAGAGAAGTGCTTTCAATGCTGCGCAATATGCCGGGTATTTGCTACGCCGAGGTACTTGCCGCGCGTGACGGCGATGCCTATACCTATATGATAGAGAGCGACGTGGGCGTTGATATACGTAAAAAGCTCTTCTTCACTCTCGCGGAGAAAAAGTGGCCCATGATAGGTATGGAGGCTCTCGGCATGAGTATTGAGGATATCTTTATTGCCGTTGTGGATAAGAGCGGCAACGAGGAGCGACGCTATACCGAGCGCAAAAAGAGCCGTTCTATCGATGCGGGGCGTGCCGCGGCTGAAAAGGAAATGGCTGACCAGATAATAGAAAAGACCGCGCGCGACGCGGAAAATGCACCCGACGAGGATGAGTCCGAGCCGCAAGGCAAATATTACGAGGACCACACTCCCGCATCCGACAGCTTCCGTTCGGACGGCGGCGATAAGGAATAAGAAAGGAGAGGAACGTTATGCTTGCCATATATAAAAAGGAGATGCGCTCCTATTTTATCAATCCGATAGGATACGTTTTTCTCGGCGTATTTCTGACAATTGCGGCGGGGCTGTGCGCTTATACTACCTTGCAGAGCCGTTCGTACAATACGTCTACGTTCTTTTATATGATGATTCTTGTAATGATAATCATCATTCCGCTTCTAACCATGCGTACCTTCGCCGAGGAGCGCAAGATGCGCACCGAGCAAATGCTGCTGACTGCGCCCATCTCCATTACGGGCATGGTTATCGGCAAATTCCTTGCGGCGCTTACGCTTTTTGGCGGTTCGCTTCTCGCTTCTTGCATAAACCTCATCCCTTTGTATATCGTGGGCGCGCGCGACAGAGCGCTTGAGGAATCGTCGTCAATTCCGACAGGACCTTCCACCCCCGAGATAATAGGTCAGTTTTTGGGCGTTCTCTTTATTGGCGCTGTGTTTATAGCAGTTGGCGTTTTCGTTTCCGCGCTTACTGAAAATCAGCTTTCCGCCGCCGTTATCACGATTGGGGCGCTTGCGCTGATGCTTGTGCTGAACGTTCTCAATTCCGTTGGCAGCGAGGAGGCGGGAACCCGTCTTATCAACAATTACGCTGTAAGATACGTTATCGATTGGGTAAGCGTTATATCCCGCTACGATTATTTTGGCGCGGGATATCTTGACTGGTCTGCGATACTGTACTACTGCTCGCTCGTTTTTGTGTTTTTGTTCCTCACGGTGCGCGTTTATGAGCGCCGCCGTTGGGCGTGAGAGGAGGTATGGATATGAACAAAGGTATCTCATCCCGCCGTTTCAAGCACGGCGCAATATCCACTGTATTGACGTGCTTTGTGATAGCGGCGGTAATACTTTTTAACGCTATCTTCTCCGCGCTTGCTTCAAAATTCATGTGGTACACCGACCTTACCCCCGAGGAGATATATACGCTTTCAGACAGCGCGATAGAGGCTGTAAAGCAGGTAAAGAGCGACGTTACCGTTCTTTTCTGCGACGATCCCGACAATCTTGCCGAGAACGATTATCTCTTTTACGTTTACAATACTGCGCTCAATCTTGCGCAGGTCAACGAGTATATCCACGTAGAGACCGTAAATATATTGCGCAATCCGACGGCGGTGAACAGATTTAAGACCACGTCGAGATCCAACATCTATACTACCAACATTATCGTGTACTCGGGAACGGAATACAGGATATATTCCTACGAGGCTATGTACGGATACAACGACAATTCGACTCCGTGGACTTATAACGGCGAGAACAAGCTGATAACGGGAATGCTTGCCGTAACTATGGCGCAAGCTCCCATAGCGTGCATCACGAACAACCACGGCGAGCCTTTTGATGCGTTGACTGACGTTATGTCAATGCCCCTTGGCAATCTGCTTTACGATGCGGGCTATAACGTTCAGCTCCTCAATCTCGCGACCGAGGAGATCCCCGACGACTGCCGAATGCTTGTGGTTTACGATCCGCAGGAGGATTTTCTTGTCAAGGACAATATCTCCGACATTTCCGAGATAGAAAAATTAGATAAATTCCTTGACGGAGCTAATGCTCTTATGCTTTTTGTAGATCCCACTACTCCCGTTATGCCGAATTTTGAGGAATATCTTGTGGAGTGGGGAATCGAGTTTGACCGTTATAAAGCGGTTGACGGTCTTGTAAGCGGTACTACGGTAAAAGAACCGCTTGAAAATTCCCTCACGGGCGACGGATTTTCCGTAGTTGCGCAGTATGCCGAGATGGGCGTGGGTGCGTCTATGCACTCCGTTCTTCGTAAGAACGAGGTATATCCCCTTGCCGTTTTCCGCAACGTTATGCCGATAAACTTCACCTATGACCTTGTGCGCTTTGGCACGGTCGAGGATGATCCGTCTTATGATGAATATAAGAATTACATCTACGGAAGCTATGAAGCCAACGGCATCAGCCGTGCCATATACAACGTGTTTACCTCAAGCGAGGATGCGAGCGTTGTTGTGGGAGGAAACGAGGTAGGTTTTGCTAACTCGAATTCTCTTTACAATCTCATGACGGTTACCCGTGAGAGCCACGGTGTTGGCGAGAGCTTTGAGCATACGCACGTTATCGCGTGCGGCTCTACCGAGTTCCTCAAGCCCGAGGTGGTATACAACAATGCATACGCTAACTCGGACGTAATGCTTGGCGCATTCCGTTCCATGGGACACGAGCTTGTGGTAGTCGATATCGACCACAAACCCTTTGCAACCGTTGAAATGTCAAGCATCACTGCCGCTGCGGCAAACAGATATACCGCAGTTCTCGTCATTCTTCCCATGCTTTTGGCGACGTGTTGCGGCGTATACGTGCTCATCAGGAGAAAAAATGCATAATGGATAACAACAATAAATATTCATCCAACGCCGAAGTTAATGCTATCGTTACCCGCGGAAGGCGGCGGCGCTCGGTGATGCGTACACAAACGCGCGCCATTGCCATCCTCGGTGCGCTTATGGTACTGCTTGCCATAGCCTTGGGGCTTGTCAGCTATTTTGTCGGCAGGATAGTGTACACCGACGAGGTGGACGGCGCAAAATACTACGTCAAGGAAAAGCAAGGCGAGTTCGTTCTCTGCGACGGGGACGGATATACCCTTACCGTAACACCCGACGGATATTTCAGCACCGCCGCGGGAACGCTTGTCGAGGTTGACGAAGATACGGGTGCGTGCAAGACTGTTGCGATAGTCGATACCGACGATGCCGAGGAGATATATTCTGCCTCGATAGGACGTTTTCAGATGTTTGAGTATATCGTCACCGACGATATACAAGAGCTTGCTATCGGAAACGACAGCGGTCAGTTTACCTTTTACAGGGACAAGGATAATAACGTTCAGATAAAAGGATATGAGGATTTTACCGTCTCGCTCGCGTTTTTTGAGTGCCTTGCGGGCTCGTGCGGTTACGCGCTTTCGAGATATAAGGTTCAAGACCCGATAAAGGACGCAAACGGTGAGTATGCGGAGTACGGTCTCACGGAGCAGATCCGTACAGATGACGATGGGAACGAGTACACGCATAAGCCAATGTGGTACAGGATCACCGACGTGAAGGGCGATGTATATACTGTTTACGTCGGCGATGCCGCCCCCGACGGTTCGGGATATTATGCGAAATACGCGGACAGAGATTGCGTTTATATAATGGGCTATGAATTGTCGGAAAACGACACCGCCCTCGTGGGATACTACGAGAAGGCGTTTGAGAAAATAGAGACCGAGGATAATCTTATAGCCTGTCCCGTTGAACGGTATATAAGTCCGTCGATCACCGTTCCGCTTGATACGTATTCTTACGTGCAGGTCAGCAATTTCTCCATTTTTGAGGGGGAAGTTCTGAACAACGGTACAGAGTCGTCTGTCGACGGTGTAATGCCGAAGGTGTGTTTCTCGTATTGGGACATGGACGACCGCAAGGGAACTCTTTACAGCAACTATGCGTATAAGCTCCATCACCCATCGGGATATAATGTCAGCGACTCGGCTGTTAAGACCGCGCTGACGTCGATATACAATATGAGGTTTTTGCGTGTTGTGGATTTGAAATATACCGAGCAGGAGGACGATGCGTACGGACTTTCAACCCCCGAGTACCTTATCTGCTTTGAGTACGGCGATATAGAGCATTACATTTTTGTCTCACCTCTTACCGAGCAGGGAACGTACTACATCATATCTTCCATGTACGATATGGTTCTTGAGGTATCCCGCGGCGAATTGCTTTTCCTTGAATACAGCCTTGTCGACTGGATAACCGAGGAATATTTCGATTACAATATAGCCTGGGTAAACAAGATAACTGTTGAAACTCCGAGTGAGGTGTATACTTTTGTGCTTGACAACTCTGAATCGGATTCCATTACTAATCCGACTTGCTCGGAAAGCGCAAAGAAGGAAATGACTATTTCATCTGCAGGACTCAAGGTGCATGCTTACGACAGCAAGGGAAACGAGATGAACAGCATTACGAGCTATACCGTGACGGATAAGAGTGGATACGTTTGGACTATTGACGAGGATAGCATATCTGTCAAGGATGCAAGCGGAAAATCCGTGGAGATAGTAAACGACGGATATCTTGATACGAACGCCGTCGGCAAGCCCGTAGAGGTGCTTCTCGGTGAGATAGAGGGCAAAGACGGCACAAGGGTAGCCGTTGGCGCAAATACTCTTACCATTATAGAGGCATCGGGCGTGTCGCACGTATATTTGCGTTACGGTACGGATTCATTCAGACGTTTTTACGGTTCCATTCTTTATGCCACTATCGAGGGCTCGGTCAGAGAGGGCGATTTTGCCCTTACAGATGAGGAGATAGCGCAGATACTTGATAATCCCGATGAGGGATATTGTATGAAGCTTACCGTGGAAACGAGCTACAAGAACGTTAGTATGGTATATAGGTTTTATCCGTATTCCGAGAGACGTGCTATGATAACGATAAACGACGCGGAGGGCGAGTTTTTCGTGCTTCGCAGCTTTACAGACAAGATAGCCGCAGATGCGCTCAGAGTCATCAGGGGCGAGGCTGTCGATTCAACTTCAAAATACTGATAAAGAGGTACGGTTGCACTTGTGCAACCGTACCAAAATTTTTTTGCATAATGACTAATTTGAAAACTATATATTGACAAATTGTCAAGCGTGGTGTACAATATGTTGTGTTATACTATATTATTGGGTGGATAATATGTCATACAACAGAAGAACTTTATCGCATGACTCGCCGTTTGCCTACACAGCCGCACTTTTGCTGTTTGCATCGGCGATCATTCGTGGATTATATTTTTTAATTTCAGATGTTTCACCGAGCCTTTCGGTTTTTTTCGTTCATCTTGTGATTCCCGTTGGAAGCTGTGTCGCCATGGGCATCACGCTCATGTCAAGGAAAAACAGCCTTGTTCCTACGGTCTGGCCGATGCTTTTCGGTGTGCTGTTTTTTATGCTGAAGGCTCTTGATTTCGAGCTGTGGCACTGCGTTTTTTGTATCTCGCTCTACGCCGCGTTTGCGCTTGTATACATTCTTACGGTGCATGGGGTTTTGGGCAGCCGGATACCGCTGATGTTGATGTGCGCCCTGCCATTCCTCTTTCACGTTTTCGTACAGGATATTTTCCTTTCTCCCCCTGCGGGATTTATTGACTTTTTGCCCGAGCTTTCCGTATTGTTTATTATGGTCGCTATTTTTATTGAGGCGTGGGCAATGCGCCGAGGCAGACTTTACTGATTTGCATATTTATGGGCTGCGTCATTACGCAGCCCTTCCCAAAAAGCCGATAGTGGCTTTTAGCCACAAAGCAAAAGCGGCGGGGTGAGTCGAATGCATTTTGCATTTAACTCACCCCCATTTGCAGAAATAAAATAAGACGAGGTTGCGATGAAAAACAGAAAAGAGATGGATCCGCAATTTATGTGGAAGCTTGAAGATATATACCCTGACTGCGCGGCGTGGGAGTCCGATATGGCTGCTGCCGAGGTGATGGTAGAGGCTCTTGCCCCATTGCGCGGCGTTTTGGCATCGTCCGCGCGTTCTCTCGCGGACGGACTTGATGCTATTTATTCCGCCGCGGAAAAGGTGGAGCGCGTATATGCTTATGCTATGCTTCACAAGGAGAGTGACAATTCCTCGTCCGAATATCAGACGATGCAGGGCAGAGCGATGTCGCTCTACGTAAAGTTCAGCACGGCTGTGTCGTTTGCCGATCCGGAAATGCTCGCGGCGGGCGCGGACACACTTCGTGCTTTTCTTGCCGAGGAGGAGCGCCTTGCAACGTATAAATTCAAGATAGAGGACCTCATTCGTTCCTCGGAGCATATTCTTGACGAGGGCAGGGAAGCACTTCTTGCGGCACTTGGCGAGGCGGCTCAAGCCCCCAACGATTGCTTTACGATGCTTTCTGACGTAGACCTTGAGTTCTCACCCGTCACGGGCGAGAACGGCGAGGAGCTTGCGCTGACGGCGGGTACTTTCGGCGTTTACCGTGAGAATAAGAGCCGCGCGGTGCGTGAGGATGCGTTTACCAAGTTTTTTAGTGAATATAAGAAATTTCGCAACACCTTCGCCGCTGCCTACGCGGGCTCGGTGAAGTTTGATTGCTTTGAGGCGAGGGCGAGGGGCTTTGACTCCGCGTGTCATGCCGCGCTTTCGGGCGGAAACGTTCCTATGTCGGTATACGATTCGCTTATTGCCGCCGTGCGTGCCTCTTTGCCTACGATGAGAAAGTATATCGACCTCAGGGCAAGGGCGATGGGGAAGGAGCAGATAGACCTTTTTGACCTTTACGTTCCCATGGTAGACGGTGTTGAGTACCCAATGCCGTACGAGAGTGCAAAGGCGCTTGTCAAGGAGGCTCTTGCGCCGCTTGGCGAGGATTACGCCGCGCTTCTCGATAAGGCGTATAATGACGGTTGGATAGACGTTTATGAGAACAAGGGCAAAAGCTCGGGCGCATTCTCCTGCGGAGTTTATGGCGTTCATCCGTACGTTCTTCTCAATTACACCGATACGCTTGACGATGCATTTACACTTGCGCATGAGCTTGGGCATTCGATGCATTCGTATTATTCCGACGATAATCAGGATTATCCCAATCATGACTACCGCATAATGGTTGCCGAGGTTGCGTCCACAGTCAACGAGGTCTTGCTTATCAAGCACTTGCTTAAAAAGGAAACGGACAAAAAGCGTCGGGCGTACATCCTCAACCGTTTTCTTGAGGGCTTCCGCACCACCGTATTCCGTCAGACACTCTTTGCGGAATTTGAGCTTCGCGCACATCAGATGTATGAGGCGGGCCAGCCGCTTACCGCAGACAGCCTCTCGCAACTGTATTACGGTCTTGTTTCCGATTATTACGACGGCGCGCATATCAACGATATAATGAGATATGAGTGGTCGTACGTGCCGCATTTCTATCGCGCCTTTTACGTTTATCAGTACGCTACGGGATTTTGCAGTGCGGTCGCTATCGCGGGCAAGATAGCCGAGGGCGGCGATATCTCGGGATATAAGAAATTCCTCACGCTTGGCGGCTCGGACTACCCTCTTGAGGAGCTTAAGGTTGCGGGCGTCGACTTGACTTGCCCCGATGCTGTCGCAAACGCAATGAAGCTTTTTGACCAAACAGTAAGAGAGCTTGATGCTCTCATGAAATAAAGGAGAATGCTATGCTTTACGAAACTGTTCAGATTTGGGATAAACACCCCGAGGCAACACTTACCTCTTATTCACTCACAAGCGACGACGAGCTTCGCTATCCGCCGCTTCCCACAGTTCTCGTGTGCCCCGGCGGAGGATATTCGTATCTTTCAAGCCGTGAGGCAGAGCCGATTGCTATTCAGTTTTTGAAAGAAGGCTACAACGTTTTTATCCTCAGATACAGCGTAGGAGAGGGTGCAGTTGATTACACTCCCGCTATCGAGGTGGCTCTTGCCATCAAGTATATCCGCGAAAACGCCGAGAAATACAACGTTGACGCAAATCGCATCTTCACCTGCGGATTTTCCGCAGGCGGACACCTTGCCGCAAGCTCGGGCGTGTTCTGGAAGCACCCTGTGGTAAGGGCAGAGCTTGGCGATTCTCCCATTGATATTGCCCGTCCTACTGCTACTATCCTTTCTTATCCCGTTATTTCGGGCGGCGATTTTGCGCATAAGAATTCCATTTGCCGCCTTGCGGGAAGAGCTGATAAATCGGAACTTACCGAGGAGGATATATACAAATTCTCTCTTGAAAACCACGTGGATACAGATACTCCCCCCGTATTCCTTTGGCATACCTTTGAGGACCAAGTCGTTCCCGTGGAAAATTCGCTCATTTACGCATCTGCTCTTCGCAAAAAGAACGTTCCCTTCGAACTTCACATCTTCCCTAAGGGACCCCACGGTCTTGCACTGTCGAATGACCTCACGGGCGCAAACGTCAAGCCCGTGCCGCATTGCGAATGTTGGGTAGAGCTTGCCGTAAGATGGCTGCGTGATTTTTTCGGCTGATAGATAAAACATAAAAAATCTGCTGTGTTCAAGAACACAGCAGATTTTTTAATTAATTATAAACCAAATTGTACCATTCTTTCATGGTTTTTTCAGTATTTGTTATAAGAACGTAGACTTTCCAATACTTCCAGTTTCCATCGCTCGGTATTCTGAACGACTGGAATTTGTATGATGCATAGGAAGGTGCGGAAAGAACGTAGCTTAGAAAATCAGAGTAAGAGATGTCGGTTGTAACGAGGGGAAGCGCGTTGGACAGGAAGGTAGTAAGATCGGAAATACTCATGGTCTTTGCTTTGTTAAAAGCAGCCTCGAGTATTTCTCTTTGACGGCGGGTACGGTTGAAATCAACTCTGCCGCCCGTTGAACGGTTTCTTGCGTGCGCGCGCAGTTCTTCGCCGTTAAGATGCAGTGAAACGTATCCGTTGCTGTCAGCTTCCGCCGCATTAAAGGATAGGGTGCTATTGGGAACTTTATTTTTGATATAATTTATTTCATCCTTATCAAGCTTTATGTTAAGACCGCCAAGATTGTCAAAAACGGCAACTGCCTCATCAAAGCCGACGCGCATATAGTTATCAACCTTGATGCCGAAGTTTTTTTCAATAGTTTTTTTAAGAAGAGATACTCCGCCGATCGAGTGGGCAACGTTGAGCTTTTTGTATATACCCTTGTTTACGGGGATATAAGCATAGGTGTCTCGCATAAGCGAAGTGCACGTAATGGTCTTTTCGGTTTCGTTTATGGAAGCGATGACCATGATGTCGGAAAGTCCGTTTTTGCCGGTGTAATCCGAGCCGATAAGAAGGATGTGGCGAACGTCATCGCCGTCGGGAACAAGTGTTGGGGGAACGGGAGGCTTTGCGGCGGTCTCGGTTACGGGCGGAGCTGTTGTGCCCGGATTAGGATTGGATGGATCGTTAACGTTGGAATTCGATGTTTCCGAACCGTCGGTGAAATCAGGGTCGAAATCGGGATCGAGCTCTTCCAAATATTCATCGTCTGTCTCAAGCTCGGCAAGAATGCTTTCAAGCTCCTCATCGGGGATCTCCATGTGCTCTCCGTCGTCGGGGGGGAGAGTTTCGTAATTCATCAATCCGTAATAATGGCTTGAAAGAATAATAAATGCGATCATCACCACAGCGATGAGTGAAAGAAGAACTATTGCGGATAAAATAGCTATCTTTTTGGCTTTATTCTTTGATATGTTTATTTTAAAATTAAATTTCTTAAATTTCATGATTTAAGGATCACTTTCCTTCCGGGTAAAATCTTTTAAATTCAGGAACGATGTTAAGCAATAGCGTTTCGATTTTGACGTTCTGCTCGTTGGGGGTGAGAGATTCGTCAGTAGCAACGGCGTACAGCTCCGCGATGGTCGAGTAGAGCAGGGCTGTATCGATGTGCGTGGGTCTTCCTATAAAGATTTTTTCATTTTTGGTAGCAGAAAGACCTTCTTCTCTGGTGAGCAGCTCCTCGTACAGCTTTTCTCCGGGGCGAAGTCCCGTGTACTTGATATCGATATCCTTACCCGGCTCCAAACCGGAAAGGCGTACCATCTTTGCCGCAAGATCGGCAATCTTGACGGGCTCTCCCATATTGAGCACGAAAATTTCTCCGCCCTGCGCCATGGAGCCTGCGGCAAGCACGAGCTGAACCGCCTCTGGAATGGTCATAAAGAAGCGTGTGATCTCGGGGTGGGTAACGGTGACGGGACCGCCCTCCGCGATCTGTTTTTTAAACAAGGGAATAACTGAGCCGTTAGAGCCCAAAACGTTTCCGAAGCGAACGGCACAGAAATCCGTTCCGCAACCGTCCATGGATTCTACGATAAGCTCGCAGACACGCTTGGACGCGCCCATTACGTTGGTGGGGTTTACTGCTTTATCGGTGGAAATAAGGATAAATCTTTCAACGTTGGCAGCTATTGCGGCCTCGGCGGTGTTAAGCGTACCGACTATGTTGTTTTTGACAGCCTCGGTGGGGGAATTTTCCATCAACGGAACGTGCTTGTGCGCTGCGGCGTGGATAACGAGCTGCGGTTTCAAGTTGCGCATAAGAGCCGCGATGTGTGCCTTGTCGCGCACAGATGCGATGTGTACCTCAAGGTCAAGCTCCTGACCGTAGGAACGTATCAGCTCTTGCTGTATTTCGTATGCGTTGTTTTCGTAAATATCAACGATTATCAGCTTTTTAGGCCCGAATGATGCAACCTGACGGCAAAGTTCAGAGCCGATGGAGCCGCCGCCGCCCGTAACCATAACGACCTTATTCGCAATGTAGTCCGCTAAACTTGTGTTGTTGATGTTTATGGGTTCGCGTCCGAGAAGCTCCTCGGGTGTAATATCACGAAGCTTTTGAATACAGCTTGCGTTATCATCATGGAAATCGTGAAGACGGGGGAGCATTTTCACTTCGCATCCCGAGCCCTGACAATAATCAAGTATGCGTGCGCGGCGAGCGTTGTCAGCCGATGGGATAGCTACAAGTATCAAATCGATATTGTATTTTTTAGCAAGCGGAACGATGTCCTCGTTTCCGCCCTCTATCTTTACTCCGCAGATGGTGTAGCCTATTTTGCTCTCGTCCTCGTCTATTCCCACAACGGGCAGAAGATTGCAGTCCTTGGTAACGGCAATTTCGTTAAGAAGGGTGGAGCAAGCCGCGCCGCAGCCGATGACCATAACTCTGCGGCAATCGGGAGATCCTTTTGCTCTCAGTACGGATTTGAACGCGCGGTAGAAAAGGCGTACGCTCACAGTGCCGACGGCAATCGCGAACATGCTGAAGGCGAAGAATGAAAATACGGGGGCATTTGCTATATTGAGCAATTTTACGCAAAGGAAAAACAATATGCCTGCTTCTATGGAAGCGAGATTACACGCAAGATATTGACGGGGTTGTGCATAGCTCCAAAGGCTTTTGTAAACACCTGTGACAGCGAAAACCGCAAGATATATGGGAAGGGCGATCGCCACAAGCAACCAATAGGTCGTTGTGTTGGCAACACCGATCATATCGAAAGCGAAAAGAAAATAGCAAGCAGATAAAAGTGCAAACACAACAATGCAGTCTAATAATACCGATAGAATGATTCTCGTGTGATTGCGCCAGAATCTGGATATTGATTTAAACATCTCGATGCTCCTTAAAGATCAATAACAGTAATATATAGTCACATAACTTACATTATACTATATAAACAATATTTTGTCAAGCATTTGCGAAAAAACAAACATACGTGCAGGTTTTTGTAATTTATTCACCTTGTTGCTTTTTAATTAGCTCGATGTTTTTATTGTGCTCTGAAAGGGTTTTTGCGTAATACATAGTCATTTCCGAATCGGAAACAAAGTAATAATACGGCGTAGTCTCGGGATACAGCGCACATGTGATTGCGGTAAAGCTGGGGTTGCAAATGGGGCTTGGGGGCAGTCCCTTTTCTTTGTATGAGTTGTAGGGATTGTCTATTTTCAGGTCAGCCTCGGTAAGGGAAGTAACGCGCTCTCCCCTCAGGTGAGAGAGGGCGTAAACTATGGTCGAGTCACATTCAAGGTTGGGGAATTTGCTGTTTGTGAGTCTGTTCCAAATGACGGAGGAAACTATATCAAAGTCGTTTTTGAAATGTGCTTCCTTTTCTATGATGGACGCAATAGATATTGCCTCGTCGATGGTCAGTCCCTTTTCCTTTGCGTATGCGCGCAGATCGTCATTCATTATCTGGTCAAAGCGGTCAAGGAGCTTATATATATAATATGCTTCGCTCTTTCCCATATAAAACTCATAGGTGTCGGGGTACAAATATCCCTCAAGGCGGTAGTAGCGGTCGGTCATATCGATATCGTCTATGAAATCGTAGCCTTCGAATTCATAGGTATTTATCGTTTCCGTAAAGCCTTCTTTGGTACCGATACCCTTGGACACGAACAGAGCGATTATATCGTCCACCGTATATCCCTCGGGAATGGTTATTCTGATTATTTCCCTGCTTGATGTTTTTACAAAAGCCAGGAACATTTCGTCGTAGTTCATGTTGGGAGATATGGTATAGTCACCCGCGACAAACGTGTACTTGCTGTCAGAGTCGATGTTTTTCATTTTTGCGTAAAGGCGGAAGAGCCATGGATGCTCAATAGCTCCCGCATCGCCGAGTATTACGGAAAGCTCATTCGAGGTGGCGTATTCCGGAATGGTCACCTCAATAACGTCATCCTCTTTGACAAAGGCAAACATATCGTTAGCACAGCTAAGACCGAAGTAGGCTATCATAACAGCCATGGAAACGATAAAGGCAACGTAAACGACCGCCTTTATCACTGCCATAACGGTGCTTTGAGATTCGCTTATGCTTCTGCCCAATATCGGCTCGTCTTCCACAGGCTCATCAAGCTCCAATATAGCATTCTCATACTGTTGTCTCGTATATCCGCAAATAATTTCCTCAGACGGTTTTTGGTGTTTATTTTGCTCACTTGGATTTTGTTCGGGGGCGTTTCCATCGTCATTTTGCAAAGTCTGATCGTTTTGCGGCATAGAGTCGTCGGGTATATTTTCTTTGAAATCCTGAGACATTTAAGTACCTCTTTAGGTTAAATTTTTATAAAAAGCGCAATGGCGTAGATCACGTAGCAGAGCAAAGCAGTGGGTGAAAAAATCGCGCCGAGTGTTGCGGAAGCGCGCGGAAAACGCTTTGCGAACTCGTCCCATTGCGAGGGGGGATCCGTATCGCCGGATGAGTGTTGCGTTTCGTTTGCGTTGCGGTATTCGGATGAAAGATTCATCCTTGAATATCCCCTGTAAAGCCTTGCGGCTTCCGAGCAGAATATAAAGGCGAACAGCAACGCGAGCGCGGTGATGATAAAGATAAAGAGCTTTTCTCCGCCGAGGTCGTAAAGCGTTTGTATTGCGGGTCTGCCAAAAACCGAGAGAAGGTTCTGGCAAAAATGCACAACGATGGGCGCGAGCAGGGAGCGTGTGGCATACAGCGTAAACGAAAGGATAGCGCCCGCAAAGAACAGCGCCAAAAAGTTTTTGGTATCAAAATGTATCATCGCAAAAAAGAGCGAGGACATAAAAATGGCGGCAAAGCTGCTTCTGTGCTGATACTCCGCGCACAGTATGCCTCTGAACACTGCCTCCTCGCAAACAGCGGGGAGCGCGGCGTATGCGAGGACAAGGTATAGCGTGTCTCCGACGCCGCCGTCGTTCTTGGAAATGAAAACGCCGTACAGGTCGTAGTTTTCCGACAGCGCGCTGTAGCCGGCGGTGTAGTATCTTATAAGCAGAGTTCCCGCGCTTATGGTGACTATTGCCGAAATTATCAGCAGTATATGTCCGAGACCGAATGGGGCTATGCGAAGCTCGGAGACGTTCGCTGACGTCAATTTTATATATATGGCTGCGGGAAGCAGGAAGATGAGGAGCTGGAGTACGATTATCGCGACGTACTCATTCTCGCGTGTCAACAGCTCCCCCTCAAGAAAACGGGTAAGGAGCAGAAGTATGAATACCGCGAGCACCGCAAGCGGTGCGGTTATGCTCTTTTTACGTGAGGAGCTTTTGTTCATTTGACGCTATCGGGCAGGAGCGCGGCGGCGGCAAGCTCTGCGGCGGCATCCTCGCCTTTTATGGCGGCAACTATGCGCAGTCCGAATTCGAATGCCGCACCCATTCCTACGGCGGTAATAATGTTTTCGTCCCGTACGGCTCGCCCGTCGGAGATGATGGCTCCGTCAAGATAGCCTTCAAATCCGGGGAAGCATACGGCTCGCTTTGCGCGGAGCATTCCGCGCTTGCCGAGAACCGACGGTGCGGCGCAGATAGCACAGATGAGCGCGCCGCGTTTGTCTGCGGCATCAAGAGCCGCGTGGACGGTGGCAGATGCGTCAAGATTCAGCGTTCCGGGCATACCGCCGGGGAGTATTACGCCATCGGGAGAAGTATCGGAAAATTCCTCATCGGTCATGTCGGCGCAAACGCATATACCGTGCGCGCCCTCGATATATTTTCCGCCCACTCCGACAGTGGTCACGTCAATTTTGGCTCTGCGGAGCAGATCAAGGGGGCAAAGTGCCTCGGTCTCCTCAAAGCCGTTAGCAAGAAAAAGATAGATCATTTTTGTTTCCTTAATTTCCTGTTTGTATTATTGTACCTCAAAAAAATCAAAAAGCTATATAAATAAGGAGAAAATTTACAATATCACCAATAAAATTTTTTAACCACGTATACGGATATGACGATTATCAGTACTATGGCTATCGCAATAGCGGCTACAAGCAGAGCTACGGTGCCGTTATTATTATCTTCGGGAGCATCGGTTGGCAAAGCTGTGGTTTCGGAGGCGGCGGTTTCGTCTGCGGACGAGGAAAAGATAAGGAACTGTCCTGTTTTAGCATCCGTCAGGCTGACAGTTTTGCTGTCCAGACTGACCTTTGTCACCTTTCCGTCGATTATGGAGTAAAGGCTTCCATCCGTTTTTTCGTCGTGGTAGTACGTTATTTTTACGTCGCAGTCGGGTACAAATTTCTCACCGTCAGCGAGAAGGATATCCGCATTGATAACAAACATCAGCTTGGCTTGTGCCAAAACGTATGAAAGCTGGCGATTAAGCTCGTCGATGTTTTCAGCTGTGAGAGCGTCCGTTACGTCTTGCGCTTCCAAGCGCGCAAGATACGGAAAAACAGCGCCTTCACCGAGCAATTCAACGGCAAAAGTACCGTTTGAGATGCGATTGGTAAGCTTGTCTATACTCAAGTTTTCAGAAAAACCGCACGTCTTGCACGAATGATTCTGCAGTCCCGCCGTATGCGCCGTGGGATAGGTTATAACGGTAAATTCGGTAAAGCTGTGTCCCGTGGGCGCGACGGAGCGTTGGTCTATCGTTTCGCCGCAAACGACACATTTCACGGTGTCAAGTCCGCACTCGGTGCAGGTCGGCAGTACGGTATGCTCCGCGGGCAGGGGAGTGTGGGCGTGGTTGGGGGAGAGAGAGACAGTCACGGTAAAGGTAATGGAAAAACCGCCGTATTGCAGTGTTATCTCCTGCTCGCCAAGGCGTGACGAGTCAAAGCCCGAAAAGGTAAAGCCCTCGGTGAGCGTCTCGCTGACACCGCTGTTGTAGACGGCGACGACGGTGCACCCCTCGGCGGAAAATTCCTCTCCGTCATAGTACTCGGTCTTGGGCATGGAAGTTATGGACATTTCGGATACGGTCGGCTCTGTTATATTCAAAATAAACGTGTCGCTGAACGTTCCGTAGAAAACACTTACGGTTTTTTCTCCTGCAGTTGCGCAATCAAGTCCCGTCATGATTATTTCGGGCGTGACGTCCTTTTTGTCTCCGTTATTATAGTAGGCTGTTACGGCAAGTCCTTCCGTATCTATCGTATCGCCTACAAAGTATTCGGTTTTTTTAGGTTGTTTGGTTATTTTTATGGACGTTACCTCTACTTCCTTTACAATTACGGTAAAGGTGCAGCTGCGTCCCTGATAGCTCACTGTTACGGTTTTTTCTCCCGCGGCGGAAAAGTCGTATTCTACCCACGAGGAATCGATTTTAACGCTTTGGCTCTCTCCCTCGGAGTATTCGATTTTTATTTTCGCGCCGTCAAGGGATAATTTTTCCCCAACGAAGTACTCGGTTTTTTGGGGTGCCGAGCTTATTTCAATGGATTTTACGTCGGCTGGGGGCGTTATCACGATGGGGGGAGTGGTGTCCACGGCACCCACCGCAAGCATCGTCAAAAGAGAAAAAAACAGCGTAAAAAACAGCAAGCACGTCAAACGCCCCGCGTGCGCACGGGGGAAGTGTTTGTGTGTACGGCTTTCGTTTTTCATATATGATTTCCTTTTTAAAGTTAAAATCTGTGTGTTCAACTCACCTAATTTTACTACTCTATTATACTGTATAAAGTAGAGAGTTGTCAATCCTTGACTGTGTCTTTTGTGAAAATTTATTTTTAACGGCGGATTTCTTTAATATTGACTTGTATAGAGAATTATGTTATCATACTATATATATTATTAAGGGGGAGCTGAAAAATGATATACGACGCCGAAAAAAACGCCGTTTTTATCACGGCAGACGGTCTTTGCGCCGCCGCCTACGGCTTTTCCGATTCGGAGTCCCGCGGTGCGTACGCCGTAGAGGAACGCGTGAGCGCGGGCGGTATCGATTACGTCATCAGCGCGAGCGCCGAACTTGTTGAGCCGTGCGGCGGTGACGGTGTCTATACCTTGCGCGCAAGCGGAAATAAAAGGATACAGAATATGCGCCTTAGCATCATCGGCTGTCTTGTTTGCCGTCGGCTGGGACTTGGCAGGATAAGACTGTCTATCACGGACGGCGAAAAGCAAAGTGACAGCGTAGCCGACGCCTCACGTCTTGAGGGGACGCTTGCCGCAACGCTCTCTCTTGTGCGCCGCCGTGCCGAAAACGAGCGCGACAGGGTGCTTTGCGTTATGCCTGCGGCAAAAAAACTGTGTTTTCCGCACAGCTCGATGCGAGAAGGTCAGCGCGAGCTGATATCGGCGGTATATTCGTCCTGCAAAAACAAAAAGCGGTTGTTTGCCGCCGCGCCAACGGGGATTGGAAAGACCGTGTCCGTGCTTTACGGTGCCGTGAGAGCCTGGAGCGAGGGCGGCTTTCGCAGGATATTTTATCTTACAGCCAAGGCGAGCACTCGGCGCGAGGCTTATTCGGCGGCGGGCAGGATATGCGCCGCGGGCGCGCCGTTGCGCACCGTTGTGCTGACAGCCAAGGAGCAGATGTGCCCGATAAGGGCAATGCGCTCTGTCGAGGGTTTTGTTTGCGATGCCGAAAGCTGTCCTTATATGAGTGGATATATGCAAAAACGCGCCGATGCGATAGCGGAGCTGCTGGGGGATTATCACGGCTATCCCGCGCGTGAGATTTTGCGCTGTGCCTCGGCTCACGGTATATGCCCGTATGAGCTTTCGCTTGACCTTTCCGAATACTGCGACATCATAATCTGCGACTATAACTATGCCTTTGATCCGCAGGTCAAGTTACAAAGATATTTTGCCGATGGCGATGGAGATTGCGTCTTCCTGATAGACGAGGCGCACAACCTTCCCGAGAGGGCAAGGGATATATATTCGGCGTGTATTACGGAGGATGACATTGACTCTGTCAGGGCGTATACCGCGCCTTTCCCAAAAACCGACTCCGCGCTTGACGAGCTTTCAGCGGTGCTTCGCTCTACGGCAACGCTCTGCGCCGACAGCAGATTTTGCGACGATGAGGGCAGGGAATTCGGATATTATTTCAACCGCGAGCCGATAGAGGGGATCGAGCGTGCCGTGGCTCACGCGGCGGATGCCGTTGAGAGATTTTACCATGCGCACAAGGACGATATTCCCGTCTCATCTGCCGCCGCGGCTTTTTTGCGCCTCTGTCGGAAATGGCAGGATGCCTCGGATAATTACGATGGCAGATACCGTACGTATATTGAAATGAACTGCGGAAAAATGTCCGCAAAGCTATATTGCCTTGATCCCGCGGGGCGGCTTGATGCTGCGCTGGGGGCGGCTCGCGCGTCCGTATTCTTTTCGGCTACGCTTTCCCCCTCGGATTATTATTCCGACATTCTCGGCGGCGGAAAGGACCATAGGGCGCTTTCTCTCCCGTCTCCCTTTCCTCGCGAAAATCTTTTCCTTGCCGCGCTTACCTGTGTCAGCACGCGCTACGAAGACAGGGAAAAGAGCTACAAGCGTATTTCCGCCGTT
This sequence comes from Eubacteriales bacterium, assembly GCA_045580585.1. Classification (GTDB taxonomy): domain Bacteria; phylum Bacillota; class Clostridia; order Oscillospirales; family CAG-272; genus CAG-390. The sequence continues at coordinate 1,505 of JAZNOD010000015.1, read as the reverse complement.
ATAGCCGCCACGTGCTCCGCACGTGCGGGGAATTACATTGTTTATTTTCCCTCATATAAATATATGGATGGAGTTCTTGACGTTTTCAAGCGCAAATATCCGAACGTGACCATAGCTGTCCAAAGCCGGGGAATGAGCCGAAATGAAAGAGACGATTTCATTTCCTTCTTCCGAGAGGATGAGGGAAAGCTCCGTATCGGCTTTTGCGTGCTTGGGGGCAGCTTTTCCGAGGGCATGGACCTTCCGGGTAGCCGCCTTATCGGTACTGTGGTGGTTGGCGTCGGACTTCCGGGACTTTCCGCGGAGAGGAATATCATTCGCGATTATTATGAAAACAAGAGTGAAAACGGCTACGACTATGCCTACACGTATCCCGGCATGAACGGTATATTGCAGGCGGCGGGCAGGGTAATACGCCGTGATACCGACCGCGGAGCAGTGGTGCTGGTTGACGATAGGTACGCCACGGAAAAATATCGGGCATTGATGCCATTGCATTGGGACGGGATAAAATTTATTTCCGATATCGCGTCGTTGCAGTCCCAGCTCAAGGAATTTTGGAAAAAATGAATTTTTTTCAATAAAAAATTGCAAAATTTCTATTTTTCACTTGCATATTATGGCGTTATGTGTTATAATGTGACCTACGGCTGAGAAAAATATTGCAACCTCGGCAAAAAAAGTTGCACTTTTTGTTGGTTTTTCATCAATAAAGATAACGTATATTACCGACGTCGCGCCCGTCAGAGCGCCCTTGTTTGCCACCGGGGCGAACTGCGCTGATTCTGACGTGACGCTGATGCTCGCATAAAGGAGAAAGTATGCTTTATTCCCAGATGAGCGCAGAGGAGCTGCGCGAGCTTTATTCGAAATTAAGTGAAGAATATGCCGCCGTAAAGGCGAAGAATATGAGCCTTGATTTGTCTCGCGGAAAGCCCGGGAAGGCACAGCTTGACAGACTTACGCGTATGCTTGATTGCATCTCGAGGACTGAGGATTGCCGTTCGGCTGACGGCTTTGACTACCGTAACTACGGTCTGCTTGACGGTGTTCCCGAGGCAAAAAAGCTTTTTTCGGATCTTCTTGATATCCCCGAAAAGAATATTATAGTAGCAGGCAACTCCTCGCTGAACCTTATGTACGACACGGTTGCGCGCTGTATGCTTTACGGCACGGCGGGCGTTGAAGAGCCGTGGGTAAAGAAGGATGAGGTCAAGTTTCTTTGCCCCGCACCGGGTTACGACAGACATTTTGCTATATGTCAATCCCTTGGCATAAAGATGATAACCGTGCCGATGCGCGAGGATGGCCCCGATATGGATATGATAGAGGAGCTTGTTTCGTCCGACGCATCTGTCAAGGGGGTTTGGTGCTGTCCGAGATTTTCAAATCCCGACGGTATTACCTACTCCGACAGCGTAGTTCGCCGCTTTGCCGCACTCAAGCCCGCGGCGAAGGATTTCAGAATTTTCTGGGACAATGCGTATGCCGTTCACGAGCTTTAC
>JAZNOD010000014.1:0-26070 GCA_045580585.1 Eubacteriales bacterium | reverse complement strand
GGACAACAAAGCAAAAACAATGGAAAAAATTGTCGCTCTTTGCAAAAATCGCGGATTTATCTTCCCCGGCTCTGAGATATACGGCGGTCTTGCCAATTCGTGGGATTACGGCCCTCTCGGCGTTGAGTTTAAAAACAACGTAAAAAAAGCATGGTGGAAAAAATTTGTTCAGGAATGCAAATATAATGTCGGACTTGATTGCGCCATTATAATGAATCCCGAAACATGGGTAGCTTCCGGACATGTAGGTGGATTTTCCGATCCTCTAATGGATTGCAAAGAGTGTAAAACTCGTCATAGAGCTGACAAATTGATTGAGGAATATGCTTTTGCAAACGGCCTTGATGATAATCCCGCAGGTTGGACTTTTGCTGAAATGGCAGAATATATCAAAGAGAAGGAAATTGCCTGCCCCGACTGCGGCTGCAAGGAATTTACTGATATTAAAAAGTTTAACCTTATGTTTAAAACATATCAGGGTGTTACGGAGGATTCTACCACCGAGCTTTACCTTCGCCCCGAGACCGCGCAGGGTATTTTCGTTAATTTCCCTGCCGTTCAGCGCTCCACGAGAAAGAAGCTCCCCTTCGGCGTTTGCCAGATCGGTAAGTCCTTCAGAAACGAGATAACTCCCGGTAACTTTGTATTTCGAACCCGTGAGTTTGAGCAGATGGAGCTTGAATTCTTCTGCAAGCCCGGCACTGACCTTGAATGGTTTGCATTTTGGAAAAATTACTGCCATCAGTTCTTGCTTGACCTCGGCATGAAGGATGAAAATCTCAGACTTCGCGATCATAGTCCTGAGGAGCTTTGCTTCTATTCTAAGGCAACCACGGACTTCGAGTTCCTGTTCCCGTTTGGATGGGGTGAGCTTTGGGGAGTTGCTGACCGTACAGATTATGACCTTGGACAGCACGCCGAGCATTCAGGCAAAGATATGATGTATTTCGATCCCGAAACCAACGAAAAATACATTCCCTACGTTATCGAGCCCTCTCTTGGCGCTGACCGCGTTGCGCTCGCTTTCCTTGTTGATGCCTATGACGAAGAGGTTATTGATGCCGAGAAAAACGACGTTCGCGTTGTTCTTCATCTCCATCCCGCTCTTGCGCCCTTCAAGGCTGCTGTTCTTCCTCTCTCCAAGAAGCTCAGTCCCGAGGCTGACGAGGTCTACACTATGCTTTCCAAGAAGTTCAGTGTTGATTTCGATGAAACGGGCTCTATCGGTAAGAGATATCGCCGCCAGGACGAGATCGGAACACCTCTTTGCATCACTTATGACTTTGACTCTGTTGAAGATAAGTGCGTAACAGTGCGCGACAGAGATACTATGCAGCAGGTTCGCATTCCCATCGATGAACTTGAGGCTTATATTGAAAAATATATTGCATACTGATAAAGTATAAATAAAAAGCAGGAGTGCGAACGTTTTTGTTCGCACTCCTTTTTACATATATCGCCTATCTTGTAATGTAATTATGTCATATAACGTTTCTTTCTTCAATAACCCCTTAAACGACTTTGCTCAACGCTCGGTTGAAAAGCAGAAAACGCATCATCCTATAGATGGTGCGTTTTTTGCTTTGATGAGCTTTTTATTTTTTCCTGAGGCTTGAGGATTTGCCGTAATCGTTGTTTGTTATATGTAGCAGTAATTCCTCAAATGATGCCGTTCCTGTAATTATAGCGGTTGCAAGGCAGTAGTGGACAGCGAACGAGAGCTTGATTACGTAAGGGAGACAAAAAACCGCAAGTCCCGAAATCTTGTTCATCACAGTATGGAGAGATGCAAATTTTTTATATTTAACAGCGGCAACAGCATACGCAGATCCGCGAAGAATGAGAACTACGCCAACCATACACCAAAGCCAAAGAGGAAGGGTGTCGATCAGGGTAGGGAATATCTTCAAGAACATTGCGCCATAGAAGGAAAGATCGGCAATACTGTCAAGCCTTGCGCCAAACTCGCTTGCCGTCTTGGTGGAGCGCGCAATATAACCGTCAAGAAGGTCACTTATACCGCAAATGCTGTAAATTGTGAAAAAAGCGATTGAAAAAGGCTTTAAAAATAATAGTAATACACTACCTATTATCCTGCAAAAAGTGATATAATTGGGAAGAGATTTCTTCATATTAAATATCCTCGGTTTTAGTTAAAGGTTGCCATGTCAAATGTGACCACGGTATAATATTTTTTGCTTTCACACTCAGACAACGAAGTGTCGAGTGTTTTTTTAATTTTGTTTTTTTCTTTAAAAAGCTCAGGCGGGAGAGCAACGTCAAAAATCAGGTTTGTGTGCTCGGTTCCTCTTACGGATCTGAAATCATGAATGGATATTCTTTCGTCCTGTTTTTTTAATATAGACGACACAACGGATTTAATGCGATCAAGCTCCTCGTCACCGACAACTATCGGGTCATAATGAATGACAAGCTTTACGCCAAGATCATCTTCACACTTGCGCTCAAGATCGTCTATGATTTCGTGGCACATGATAGAATCTTCTCTATAATCCATTTCAACGTGCAGGCTGGCAAATCTCTGACCGGGGCCATAATCATGAACCATAAGGTCGTGATATCCCAAAACCTTTTGCTCACCTTTTAAAATATCAATGATTGCCTGACGAAGCTCGGGCGGCGCGTTCTCACCAAGAAGAGGACTGATAGTTTCCTTTGCAAGCTTAACGCCGCTGTAAAGAATAAACATCGCGACAGCCAATCCAATAAAACAATCTAATTCTATGCCGCTAAAGAGTGTTATAAGGGCGGATAAAATTACCGCACTTGTAGAAATTGCATCATTTCGGCTGTCGATAGCTGTAGCCAAAAGGGCGGATGAATTGATGCGGCGCCCGAGGCTGCGGTTAAACATGAACATCCACAGCTTTACAGCTACTGAAGATATAAGAATGATTGCGGCGGGCACAGTAAAATGAACGGGGGATGGAGAAAATATCTTTTCAATAGATGATTTAGCAAGCTCAAAGCCGATAATAAGTGTCATTGCGGCAACAACAAGGCCTGAAATATATTCAAATCTGGCATGTCCGTACGGATGCTCGTTGTCAGCAGGTCTTTCGGACAACTTAAATCCGATAAGCATCACAATAGAGCTTGAGGCATCGGAAAGATTATTTAAAGCATCGGCAGTGATTGCGATAGATCCTGTAATGATACCAACAAATAGCTTAAGCGCAAACAAAGCTATATTACAAAAAATTCCAATTGCGCCCGAGAGCTTACCGATGGAAGCTCTGACGAGTGCATCGTCTGTTTTTTCACTATTGCGAATAAAAATGCGCAAAATTAAATTTGTCATAAATTGATCCTCGATTTTTAATAAGCTGTCATTTATAGAAATAATTGTTTTGTGTCAATATAGGTTTTTGAGATATAATATTTTTGAAAGTTAATTTTTGAGGTGTGAAATGCTTTATAAAAAAACATTAACAAAAAGTATAGGATTTATAGCAGTGCTGCTTGCTGCGGCATTGTTTTCGATAACAATAAGCGCGAAGGAAGCAAGCGCATATTCATGGTATTGTAAGCGTGCGTCCGACCATGCTCAGCCTCCGCTTCCTGCGGAATTTTCATTTATCAAAGAAAACGACGGATATTGGATAGGGAAGAACGATGAAAAGGTTTTGTATCTGACTTTTGACGCAGGTTATGAAAACGGAAATATTGCCAAAACGCTCGATATTTTAAAAGAAAAGAATGTTCCCGCTGCTTTTTTTGTTTTGATAAATTTATTAAAAAAGGAGCCCGAGCTTATAAAAAGAATGGCAAACGATGGACATTTGGTGTGCAATCACACTGCCCACCATAAGGATATGAGCAAAATTACGGATGCTACGGAGTTTTGCGCTGAATTACATTCTCTCGAGCTTGCCTACAAGGATCTTACGGGAAATGAGATACAAAGGTTTTATCGACCGCCCGAGGGCAAATTTAATAAAAAAAATCTCAAAATTGCTTCCGAATACGGATACAAAACAGTGTTTTGGAGTTTTGCTTATGCCGATTGGGACAACAACAAACAGCCCTGTGTAGATGCGGCGAGGAAAAAAGTTCTCGACAATATTCATAACGGCGCAGTGCTGTTGTTGCACCCCACATCATCTACTAACGTGGCAATATTAGATGATGTTATCGATGTATTGATACGCGAGGGATATCGTTTTGGAACGCTTGAAGAGTTGGTTGAAAAATAATCTTTATCGTTTTTTTGCGATATTATTATCTTTAATTTGTGTCTTAAATGTGTCTCAAATCACTTGCGAGGCGAAGAAGGTGAGGGTTGTCTACTCGTCGGGAAGCGGAAATGAAATGAGAATAGCGTTGACATTTGACGACGGACCGCATCCATATCACACAGCCAAGATTCTTGATATATTAAAGAAAGAGTCAGTAAAGGCCACGTTTTTTGTGGTAGGGGAAAACGTACAGTATTATCCGGATATGTTAGATAGAATAATAAACGAAGGACACGAGGTTGGAAACCACACTGATCACCACACCTTTTTGACAGGTCTTGGTGAAAGCGAGGTAGTCAAAGCCATAGACGGTTGTGATGACGCAATATATCATCATGACGAATACAGTACAAGATTGCTGCGCCCGCCCGGCGGGCGTTATGACTCGAACGTATTGCAATTCTGCGCTTTGAGAGATTATACGGTAGTTTTATGGAGTATAGACACACGCGACTGGGCAGGAACGTCAGCGGCGGAAATTGAAAATAATATCTTTCGAAATATAAAGGATGGCGATATTATTCTCATGCACGATTACGTAAGCCGAAGAGCCCACACCGAGGAGTCGTTGGAAAACGTAATACCACGACTGAAAGAGATGGGATATAGATTTGTTACCGTATCTGAGCTGATAGAGGGAAAGTGATTAGGCATCGTCCTCATCACACTCATCGTCACTATCGTAGGATTCTTCGTTTTCAACAATAACGGGATCGATCATATATTTTTCGATAATGGGATATGCGCCATAGGTTGTAAGCAAACTGATGCTCGGAAGAAGGTAGAATAGGGGAAGAATCAAGGGCACGACAACTCCAAGAGGCCACAAGACGATTGTAAGTGCGATATTTATAATAATGAGTACTGCGATACCGAGTAGCCCCATAAGATTTCTGCCTATTCCGAGTATTGAGAAGATCAAAGCATTTTTCAGTATCTTTCTGAATTTCATATCAAATGTAATGATCATAAGATATATATACGGGCGCATGAAAGCGTATAGGATGATGAGTGCCAAAATGCCAAAGAAGCAAACGTCAAGCATAAAGCTGCCACCCATTCGAGAAAAATAAATAAAATCGAAAATAAGCATGAAAATAAACAAAAGATCCGCCATTCCAATAAACAGCGCCTGCTTGAAATTCCTTTTTGCGGAATAAACAAAGTCGCTCCATACAAAAACAGGTTCTGCGCGGAGCATACTGCGCGAACAGTAAGTTGCCCCAACGTTGATAAATCCCCATATCAAAGCAAGGAGTACGGCAAGTCCAACGTATCCCCATATCCTACCGGCAGTAAACACAGGCAGATTGATTTGAAGACAAAAGACACCAAACAAAGATGAAAATACGGTATCTCCGGAAAACAGATAGCTTCCAAGAAGCGTGCTGAAAACGGGATCGGTTTGCGACGGTGTAGATGGGGCTGTTATATACATATATAGTGCAGCAAGAGGTATTATCCAAAGCGGAAGCATCACAAAGTTTATCGATAAAACCTTGGAAAAATGCCTCAAATAATATTTTGGCATATTTTTGAGGTTAGGGACAAGTGGCTTTTCATCCTTTGATACACCGGGACCGTCTCGGTTAAGATCAAATAATTTAAACTTCTTTTTGCGTTTTTCAGACATCTTTTTGCCTTTCTGGTTTTATGTTTTATATTAGAATAGGTGCATATAGGATTACAGATAAGAAAATACGAAGTAAAAGTATAGCACCGAAGCAGATCATAAATAGTAAAAAATACGAAAAAAAACGTTTGGACAACAATATGGAATTATCAGATTGCGCCGAGCTTATAAAATGTATTGATGCCGCCTCGGCAAACGAGGAATAAAAAATTATAAGTACAGAGGCAATTATAAGCTCCGCTACAACGGAGATCATCGAAAGCATTGATATGCCCTCGCTTGTTTGCATAAGTGATGAAAAAGTACAAATCACCATGCCGAGCGCAAATCCGCGAGCTATATTAACCGCACACAAAATAGAACGACACAAGCAAGTAATGCCGGAGATGAAAATTACCAGCAGAAAAATTGTATCAAAAAATGAGTAGTCAATAAGCTTGCCGAAAGCATCATATACATTAGAGGAAACGGAAAAAGGAGAGACAATGGCTGAGAGGGAAAAGGCGGTAGTTTTTTCCGAATAAGAGTAACCGACAAGTGCGCCAAAAATAAGACTTGCCGCAAAGCCGCAAACCAATAAAAATAAATATCTGACAGCTATATAATATTCATCAAGTATGGTTTTTGAACTTTTTTTGATTTTTGATAATATAGAGGTAGTCAATATAAATCTCCTATGTGCTTTTTTATAAAATATACGCACATAAAAGAAATTTGATTACTCCATGTTTTGCCTTAGCACCTCATACGCGAGTATAGCAGTAGCTGAAGCAGTTGATAAAGAACCCATAAAATCAGAACCGTATGGGATTTTTACGTTAAAGTCACACATAGATAGCAAAGATGAGGATAATCCGCGTTTTTCGCCGCCTATAACAAGAAGGAGCGGCTTTTTAAGCTCTGCTAAATTGCAAGGTATAGCATCCCTGATCTCGGCGCAAGCAACGGTGTAACCTGCGTCCTTATACAAAGATATTGCGGTGGCTGTATCAGATACTCTGACATCCATCAACTCTGACGCGCCTGCAGATGCTTTACAAAGCACGGAATCGGTTCCCGAGGGCAAATGGTCACCTAAAACCAAAGTATCGGCTCCGCAAGCATGCAATGCTCTGGCGGCATATCCGAGGCTATATGGATCTTCAACCCCCTCAATGAGAGCCGCAAATCCGTTCGCCCTGCTGATACATTGTTCGTCGGGGGCGAAGTATCGGGCGGGAGATGCGACGCATAGTATTCCACCATGCGTTTTGCCGGAAGCCAGATTTTCAATTTCTTCCGGCGGGAGTATCTCTAACGAAAAACCAAGTTCCTTTGAGGCGTGCTTTAAAAAAGCATATCTCCCTTTTTCTTTTTTCAGCTTTCCCGATGAAAAATACACGGAATACAACTTTCGGCGACATTTTTGAGCTCTGCAGGCATTTATCAGCGAGGAAACAGAGGTCATTCCTTCAAATATGATTTTTTCTTTATCTAACAGAATCATTTTTTAAATATGAGAAAATTTAAGAATTTTTTGTAGAAAGAGCTTCATATATTATACCAAATAAATATATTTTGAGGTTTTGGTATGATATATATTTCCCCTACAAAAGAAAGATGCGAAACCCTTGCCCTGTATATGATTGAAAACAACAGCACCGTCAGAGCCACCGCCGCGCATTTTGGAATCAGTAAAAGCACGGTGCATAAAGATATTACAAAAATTTTAAAATCGGTAAACCGCGCGTTATACATAAGAGTGGTTGAGCTCCTTGACAAAAACAAGCTCGAACGCCATATACGGGGTGGGGAAGCAACAAGGATAAAGTATAAAATGGAACGGCAAAAAATAGATGCTTTAAAAAATTAATTACCAAGTTTTACCTAAAAGCAGAGCAGAAATCATTTCTACATCTTCTTTTCTATCTTCATTATTGGCAATCGATTCACGCAAAGCGGCCTCGATTTCGCTTTTTTCTGTTTTGCTGAGAGAATCGGCAAAACCATAGGGGTCAACAAGCGTGCCGTTTTCACTTGAACATGCATCGGCTACAGACTGTGAGACTATTTGAGATGAGAGAATCTGATTAACAAGCTCAGTAGGTGTCACGGAGAGGTCTGTAAACACATCCGCGTCTTCTTTTTTATCAATGATATCGCTTGTGAAATTTATCAGAGTTGTTAGTGATTCAACCTCACGGTTGAGCGTAGCGGTGTCAGTCGTATCGAAGTTTTCGATGTTATCGATAACGTTCCGAATAAGGTCGTTGCACACTTCGGATTTAGCCTCAGATGCACCGCCTGCAACAAATAATGCTTTTGAAAGGGAGGCTTTTAACGTATTTGCACTGTCAGGGGTCATAGAATCAATAAATATCTTAACATTTTCTTCCTCTACCTTGCTGCCGGCTGCAATTGATTCGGCAATTGTGAGACCCGCAGATGCGCTGTGAGCAAGATCCTCTATACCTTTTCCGCTGGAATCTGATTCAATAGCACTATTTATAGAATCGGCAATTAAGCTCATATCTATGTCTGATGGTAACGGAGCGTTCTCGAAAACGCCGCTTACAAAGCCTTGAAGCGTTTGTATATCTACAAGTTCGCTTTTCAACATGGACGAAACAGAGGTACCAACAGCATTTATGATGTTGGATAATACAACGGTATCGGAATTTTCCATGGAGCTTGCAATTGACATAACGGAGCTTATGGCGGCAGCGATATTATTTGCTTTTTCTTCGGGATCAAACGACGAGTTGTTCTTATTGTTTAAGAAGCTTTCCATAAGAGATGATACCGTGATGCGATCGGTGACAAATTTGTTTTTGTCAGCGAGGGCACGTAGCATTTCTTTGTTGTTTACATCAGTTTCGGATAACTCGAGCAAAGCCGTAATAAATGCGGATCTGGCGTTATCTTTATCGGTTTGCTTGCCGACGGTGTTTACAAGCTTTTCTATAGTAGTAATATCGGAATTTACTCCATAGGTGGCAAGCATATTGCTGATAGCTTCCGTTTTTTTGCTATTGTCTGAATCAGATATTAAAACATCGCTTAATTCAGACATCATTTTGTCGTAAACTTCATAGTTATCTGCGGGGATTCCTACCATTTCAGCAGATGCTTTTAATCCAACGTAAACGATTGTATCGATCAGCAAAGCGGTTCGTTCGTTTTTAGTTAGCGGAAGAACGAGTTGTTTAACAATTTCGGGGTTGGAAAGTGCTTCGACAATGTTGCCGGAGTTAGAAATGATGTTTAAAACGCCGGTTTGATCAAACGCTCGCAAAAGCTCTGTGATGGTTGTGATATCCTCACCGATGGTGGCGGTGGTAGTTTCGGACAAAAACAGAAGCAATTTTTCTGAAATTTCGGGAACAGTTTTAGAAATATCGCCGAATATTTTATCATATGATACTCCCAATACAGTTTCTCCGGCGCTTAAATGCACCGCGAAATTTGAAACAAATTCAGCACCGAGGTTTTTGAAAAAAATGTTTTCTTTTGCCTGTTCAAGAGTTTGACAAACTAACTCCACGTCATATTCCTCGCCATCCATATCAGCCATCATAATCAAGCTTGAAGCCAACGGAACGGTGGATTTGATGCTATTGCGCAGAGTGGTGCGTTCTACACCTAAATTATAAGATGTTCCGATATCCAAAGGGGTGGAGAAGGGGGCGGACGCAGAAAGTTTTATAAAAATATTACTATCAAGATCTGTCAATACAGTTGCCACGGGGGCGATGTCGTCATTAGACTTCAAAATAGGAGCCGCTTCAGCCGCTGTATCAATAACGTACGAAAACGGAGCAAGTACCATACAAGCAGATGCCAAGCCCATTATTACGCCAAGAACACCCGAAGGAATAAGGAGATATTTGTTTTTGATATCTTCTCTTGAAGGCACGTACTTTTTAATTATATGGTAAATGACGCAGAAAATTATTGAAAACAGCAACAGCGCAATCAAAAGCACAGGAATAGAAACAATTGCGGTGGTAAGCTCAATTTCAAAAGCCCGTAAAGAGGGAACAAGAGAAAAAATTTCTTTTACGATTGCTTCATCTGCGAGCGACGAAATTGCGGGAATCGCTTCTGTAATCCTTGGCGAAACAATAGTGGTCAATAGGATAGCAAAGACTACTGCAACAACACCTGCTCCAATGCGAAGAAGGGTCCTGTAAAGTCCCATGTGCAACGCAAGCAATAGACCGATTGCCATAAATATAATACAGAAAATTGCAACAAAAATTGACATTTCCTCATCCTCCGATAGATATAAAAATACATATTAATTATACATTATTCAAGCAAACAAGTCAAGCAAAATAGGGTAAAAATAAAAGATTTAGGAAAAATCATGTCATTTTTTGCTGTGAAGCATAAAATATTATTGAAAGCATTATTTAAATGCTGTAAATGATGTTTTAGGAGGAAATGTAATGGCCGAAAACAGATTTGGCTGTGGTTGCACCCCTACGCCTTCAGCCCGCGACACCTGTTGTATTGATACAGGAAGAATATATGACAGCTGCCGTGACCGTGATTGTTACGAAAATGTCAGAGTCACCCTTACAGATTGCGGCAACGAGATAATAAGCCGCACCGGGAACATTCGTGCGAAGGATGCCTACATTGCGTGGACTTATATAGGGGTAGATCCCGTGAGATTTAATCGCGGTTTCTACACTGTAAATATTAGATTTTTTATTAAGATAACCTTTGAGGCGTGCGTAGGCTCCAATCGCCCGCAGGAGTTTGAGGGAATAGCCACGATAGACAAGAGGGTGGTTCTTTTCGGTGGCGAGAGCAATGTGAGCGTTTTCAAGTCCGATCCCGAAAGCTTTGGTATATGCCCGAAACCCGATTTTGCAGAATGCGAGCATAAAGCCCCTACGGCGGTGGTAGAGGTAATTGACCCTATAATTCTCAGCGCAAATGTGCTTGAAAAGAATTCTCTCCCCATTTGCTGTTGCTGCTGTTCGTCTGACGTACCTGACTGTGTCCTTGAAAAAGTGAGCGCACCTCTCTCCGACTGCGATGCTGACGGTGGAAGGTTCCTTGCGGTTTCTGTGGGTCTCTTTTCTGTTATCAGACTTATCAGACCGGCTCAGCTTCTTATAAATGCTGTTGAATATTCTGTGCCGGATAAGGAGTGTATTGCACCGCCCGAAGAGAATCCTTGCAGTATTTTCAAGAGTATGGCGTTCCCCGTAAAGGAGTTTAACCCACCCTTATCCTGCAATTCACAATGCGAAAAAAATAGGTGTAATTCATAAAAATAGGGTGTTGTTGCCAAGCAACAACACCCTTATTTTATCAAGCGTCTTCTTTCAGATTAATGATGGGAGAAGATGCTTCTTTTTTGATAAATTCTTCGGTTATAGTTACGGATGCCACATCTTTTCTTGATGGAAGTTCAAACATAAGCTCCATCATAACAGATTCAAATATAGCACGGAGTCCTCGCGCACCGGTGTTGCGCTCAACCGCCATCTCGGCTATAGCACCAATTGCGTTATCGTCAAAAACAAGCTCAATTCCATCAAGCCCGAAAAGCTTTGCGTATTGCTTTACAAGTGCATTGCGAGGCTCTTTAATAATCCTTATCAAGGATTCCTTGTCAAGAGGATCAAGCGAGACAATGACGGGGATTCTTCCTACAAGCTCGGGAATAAGTCCGTATTTTACTATATCATGAGGAATTACACCCGAATAATCCGACTGCTTGTTTTTTGAGGAGCTTGCCTTCAGCTCGCTGGAAAAGCCTATTGCCTGCGAGCCCTCGCGCTTATCGATTATCTTATCAAGACCGTCAAATGCTCCGCCGCAGATAAATAGAATATTTTCAGTATTTATCTGGATAAATTCCTGGTTAGGATGCTTTCTTCCGCCTTGAGGGGGGACGTTCGAAATCGTTCCCTCAAGTATTTTAAGAAGCGCTTGCTGAACGCCCTCGCCTGAAACGTCTCGCGTAATAGAACGGTTTTCACTTTTTCTTGAAATCTTGTCGATCTCATCGATATAAATAATTCCTCTTTCGGCAAGCTCGATGTCATAATCGGCAGCTTGAATAAGACGCAAGAGAATATTTTCAACATCCTCGCCTACGTAACCCGCTTCCGTAAGGGTAGTAGCATCTGCAATAGCAAAGGGCACTTTAAGCGACTTAGCAAGTGTTTGAGCAAGATAAGTTTTTCCGACACCCGTAGAACCAAGAAGCAATACGTTGCTTTTTTGGAGCTCCACACCATCAGAAACAACGTCGGTTGATTTACGCGAGCGTTTTTTTCGTGATGTCGAAGTCTTTGTTAAAATACGTTTGTAATGATTGTAAACAGCAACGGAAAGTGCTATTTTCGCTTTATCCTGACCTATAACGTATTCATCGAGAGACGCCTTAATATCAATGGGTTTGGGAAGTGTTTGGAGCGTAAGTTTGTCTGCCTCCTGCGCGTTTTGGGCATATCTGATACTTTCTTCAATGAGCTCCTCGCAGGATTCAACGCAAAAGTCGCATATAAATGCTCCGGTGTTTGAGGGAATCAGGAAATTTACTTCTTCCTCTGTTCGCCCACAAAAAGAGCAGACGTGAAGCTCGTTTTTTTTGTATGATGACATATTGTTGCCTTTCGAAATCAATGATGCGCAATAATGCGGTCGATAACACCGTATTCAAGAGCCTGCTCTGCAGTCATAAAGTTGTCTCTTTCGGTGTCTCTTGCGATCTCCTCAATAGAGCGTCCTGTGTTTTTTGCAAGGAGTTCATTGAGGGTTTGGCGGGTGCGAACAAGAAGCTCCGTGCGAATAAGAACGTCAGAAACCTGTCCCGAGCTTTGTCCGAGAGGTTGATGTATCATTATTTCGCTGTGGGGAAGAGCAATGCGCTTGCCTTTGGTTCCTGCGGCAAGAAGGAAAGCCCCCATGCTCGCCGCAAGTCCAAGGCAAATAGTAGTAACATCGCACTTGACAAACTGCATTGTGTCGTAAATAGCCATTCCGGCGGTTACAGAGCCACCGGGACTATTTATATAAAAGGAGATATCCTTGTCCGGATCAACAGATTCAAGATAAAGCATTTGAGCGATTACAAGGGAGGCTGTGGTATCGTTAACTTCATCGGAAAGGAATATTACGCGATCATTGAGAAGGCGAGAAAAAATGTCAAACGAACGCTCGCCCCTGCCCGTTTGCTCGATGACCATTGGCACGAGCGCCGCGCGCCTTTCATCTTTTTTGATAAAATCATTCATTGTTGGTACCTCCTGTTTGTAATGCGGAAAATTTGATTTAATTATTCGTTGTTCTCAGCCTCAGCCTCAGGCGCGGGTGCGCTTTCGAGATAAGTTACCTTTGCGGTTGCCTTAACGGCATCGAGAGCCGCACGAATGGTGAGAGAGTGGCGGATCTCCTCGGCGGGGAGATTAGCCTTGGCGTAATCCACATCAACATTGTATGCGGATGCGATGGTGTTATATTCAGCATCTATAGCTTCGTCGGTGATTTCTACCTTTTCAAGCTCTGCGATCTTTTCAAGAGCAAGCTCTGCCTTTACGCGATTGATAGCGGCGGGGCGAATCTGTGCCTTGTATGCATCAAGTGTCATATCGAAATACTTAAGATATACGTTGAAATCCATGCCCTGCATCTGCATGCGGGACTCGCTGTCGCGAACCATGCCCTCAACTTCGTTGTCGATCATGCACTCAGGAATATCGCCAACGAGCTTCTCGCAGATAGCAGCCT
This sequence comes from Eubacteriales bacterium, assembly GCA_045580585.1. Classification (GTDB taxonomy): domain Bacteria; phylum Bacillota; class Clostridia; order Oscillospirales; family CAG-272; genus CAG-390. The sequence continues at coordinate 12,444 of JAZNOD010000014.1, read as the reverse complement.
CTATCTTTTCACCAAGCTCTCTGTCAGCGGCAGTCTCGTGTCTCTTTTCGATTTTAGCCGCAACATCAGCGCGATATTCGGCAAAAGTATTAAATTCAGATACGTCAAGTGCAAAATCATCATCAAGCTCAGGAAGCTCATCGTAAGTAAGAGCATTAAGCTTTACTTTAAATACAGCTTCCTTGCCGGCGAGGTCAGCGGAGTGGTACTCGGTGGGGAAGGTTACGTTTACGTCGAAGGATTCACCGACGTTCTTGCCAACGATACCCTCTTCAAATCCGGGGATGAACTGACCGGAACCGAGCTTGAGGTGGTGTCCATCTGCCTTGCCGCCTTCAAAAGCAACGTCTCCAACAAAGCCCTCGTAATCGATAACGGCGGTGTCTCCCATGGCAGCGGCGCGATCGGTGATCTCTATCTCGCGAGCGTTTCTCTCGCGTACTGTCTGGATCTCGCGATCGATCTCCTCGTCAGTAACGGGGGGACGAACTACACTTATTTCAAGTCCCTCATAACCTTCGATGGCAACGTCGGGCTTTACAAACATGGTTGCGCTGAGAACGAGCTCGTTTTCATCGTACGAAACAACGTCAAACTCAGGGCGTGAAACAACCGTCTTTTCGACTGCACCCATTACCTCTGCGTAGGAAGAGCTGATAAGCTCATTGATAGCATCCTCAAGGAAAATTTCCTTACCGTACATCTTTTCGATAACGTTGCGAGGAGCTTTGCCACGTCTGAATCCGGGAACGTTGAAGCTGTTGGATTTTTTCTTGAAGATCTTTGCCTTCTCAGCCTCTACGGTAGCGGCGTCAAAGGAGAATTCAACAAGTGCTTGATTGTTTTCTTTGATCTCTGATTTTTTGATAGTCATTTTTTTATTCCTTTCAAATTTCATACATTCTTATATATTTTACTATAAAATTTTTATCTGTCAATAGCTTTGGGGGAATTTGCTATTTTTTTCGGGATGAAATCGAGATAATCAGCCGAAATCATCTCAAAAACTATTCCATCATATTCAAATGATGGGGGGCAGGTGTAAACACCGTGAATGTGTCCGTAATAACAACGTTTTACACAATATTTTTTTAGAACGTTAATAATGTCATCGCATACTATTGAGTTCCATATCGGCGGAAAGTGCAAAAACACTATTCGTTCTATTTCTTTTGGAAAATTATTGGAAGAGGAAAGACTTATCTCAAGTCTTGCCGCCTCACGGTTTACGATCTTTTTCCAATCTACGTCACCAACTGTTTTTTGGTTGGTTTCATCGGGGAACCAACCTCTTGTTCCGCAAATAACCCCTTCGGGCAGAAGGTACGAATTGTTGTGAAGCAGATTTATGGACGTAAAATTATTTTCCTTAAAAAAAGCAGTTATTTTTGTCGCCGTGGTCCACCAAAAATCATGATTTCCTTTTCCTATATATTTAGTACCGGGAAGGGAATTGATAAGTTCAAAATCCCCCTTTGCCTCATTGAGCGTCATAGCCCACGAAATATCTCCCGGGATAACTACCGCATCATTTTCGGTGATTATTGCATTCCAATTATTTATCAGCTTTTCCTCAGCTCCGATCCAACGTCTGCCAAAGCAAGACATGGATTTTCGCTCTCCCTCCGCGCCCGGAAGGTGAAGATCTGCTATAACGAACAAGGACATGTTTTCACCTCAAAAAATTCGATATGAATATATGGAGAGAACAAGTGACATAATTATATTGAAATCACTTGAAAGGAGATTTTCGATCATGAGAGATTGCAGTAGCGAAAAGAACTCTGCGAAGATGGGATGCTGTGAGCATATCAAGGGCATCGTGTGTGACGTTAAGAATTGTCAGTACCACGACTGTGACACGCATTGCACCGCCAAAGAGATCCTTGTTGGTCCCTCGAATGCACAGCATAGCGGCGATACCGCTTGTGTCACCTTCAAGCCCAAGGCAGAATAAGCATCCTTATGGGGTTGTCGCGTTGCGACAACCCTTTTTTATAAATTCTCAAATACGTCGTTTAGCATATCCTCGGGGTCGCAAACTCTTTCAAATCGGATTTTTCTGGAATCGAGACCTGCCAAAGGTGCGGGAATTGATACGCCGGTGAGAGCCGCAAGATCCTCGAGTGCAGCATATCCGTCAGAGGGTTTGCAGTCCGTAAGAGCCTTGTAAACGCTTCCCGCAAATTTGTAGGGGCTTGCGGTGGATGCTGTAATTATCGGGAGCATATCTCCTGTTTCTGCCATATATTGTTCGGCACAGTTAAATCCTACTGCGGTATGAGTATCGCAAAGATATCCGTAAGAGTCGTAGAATTTACGAAGTGTGGCGGCTGTTGCGGCTTCATCTGCAAAATATCCGCAGAAATCCTCACGTATTTTTGCAAGAATGCTATCATCTACCTGATAGAAACCATTTTCATTAAGCTCCTTCATATACTCGCGTGTTTTATCGCTTCCTGCGCAGAAGTACAGGAGTCGCTCGAGATTGCTTGATATGAGTATGTCCATTGAGGGAGAGGCGGTGGTGTAGAACTGCCGGTTTCTATCGTATTTTCCATTTGCTATAAAGTCGGTAAGTACGTTGTTTGAGTTTGACGCACAGATCAACTTTTCAATGGGGAGCCCCATTTCCTTTGCGAGGTAGGCTGCGAAAATATTACCGAAATTACCCGTAGGAACGCAGACGTTTATTTTGTCGCCTACATTGATCTTGCCCATTTTAACAAGATCGCAATAGCCTGAAAAATAATAAACTATCTGAGGAGAGAGTCTTCCCCAGTTTATCGAGTTTGCGCTCGAGAGGAAATATCCCATTTCGTCGAGCTTTTGGGCGGCTTCGGAATTGGAGAAAATCTGCTTAACGCCCGTCTGTGCGTTGTCAAAGTTGCCTCGAATCGCACAAACATCTACGTTGCTTCCGGTTTGCGTGATCATTTGCAGTTTTTGAACGCGGCTTACGCCGTCAACAGGATAGAAGACCTTTATTTTCACCCCGGGGATATCCTTGTGTCCCTCAAGAGCTGCCTTTCCCGTGTCACCCGAGGTAGCGGTCAAAATCAGAGCTGTACGTGTCTCACCTGTCTTTTTGAGTGCGCCGGAGAGCAGTCGCGGCATTATCTGGAGTGCCATATCCTTAAACGCCGACGTAGGACCATGCCAAAGCTCAAGCGAGTAAACGTTATCGTTTACGTGAACGAGAGGTGCCGCGCCGCCGGGAAAAGATTCTTCGCAATATGCGGCATCGCAATATCCCTTTAATTCGGCGGCTGTATAGTCGTCAAGAAAAAGAGAGAGGATATCAAACGCTCTTTCGGAATATTCCTTGTTTACAAGAGAGGTGATAAAGTCGTTATCGATATGAGGGATACTTTCGGGAACGTAGAGTCCGCCGTCAGGCGCAAGCCCCTGCTTTATAGCCATGGCAGAGCTTATGGGTTGAGCATCGTTTTTGTTTCTTGTACTGATGAATTTCATGGTTTTTCTCCATAATTATATAAAATTTTAATTTCTGCGTTGATTGGGGCGGATTTTATCAGTTGGAAAAATCTGTCCACCAAATGCCCCCTCGATATGATTTATTGATCTTAAGGAATATCCATCGGGCGTTTTATTAAGATATATCTCCACAATATCAAGTCTTGGCTTTTTGTTGTATCCGTGTTCTTTGATATACGCCCGTGCGGCAGTTTTGATATTGTTTTTCTTTTTTGCGTTGACTGCGGCAGATGGTGGACCGAATTTATTATTGTCGGAATAAAAAGTTCGCGTTTTCACCTCTGCAAAAACGAGAAATCGTTCGTTTTCTGCAATGATGTCAATCTCAAGCTTGCCGTATTTTATGTTTCTTTCAATTATATTGTAACCGTGAAGAAACAAATATTCCGCCGCCTTATCCTCGCCGTATTGTCCCACACCGCCGAGCTGATTCGGGTTTATCCTTGAATGAGAATCGGGTGGGGAAGAGGACTTAGACTTTCGTTTCCTTTTGAAAAAATCAAGTATCATTTTCCAAAAACCGTATGAATTTTTTTCTATGGATATCAGACGGTCCATACTCTCGAAGGGCGGTGATATGTGCTTTTGTTCCATAACCCTTGTGAGAAGACAAGCCGTATTGAGGATATAGAGCATCAAGCTCCATGCATATTCTGTCACGCGTTACCTTTGCAAGTATTGAAGCCGCGGCAATGGATGGAGATTTTGCATCTCCGCCAATAACGGAGCATCCATCTGTATCAAAACCTCGGAAAATATTACCGTCGACAAGCAGGTAATTCGGCGGTTGCTTTAGTCCCGCCACAGCTCTTCGCATTGCGAGAAGTGTGGCTTCAAGTATGTTCATATCATCAATTTCAGCAACACTTGCACAAGCTATCGAATAATCAATAGCAACACTCGTTATTTTTTCGAAAAGGATCTCACGGGTGCGTTCGTTGAGCTTTTTTGAGTCATTTAATCCCTCTATTTCTATGCCAAGAGGCAGAATGCAAGCTGCGGCAACAACAGGGCCGCACAAAGGTCCGCGTCCTGCCTCGTCAATACCGCAAACGCAGGTGTAACCGCGTTCGAGAAGTTCCTTTTCCAGAGTAAATTCAAGCGGTTCGGCCGCTTTTTTGTTTTTTGCCATTACTCATTCTCCATGCGATCAAGCGTGATACGCCCGATTACGCCCTCCCTGAACTCATCGAGTATAACAGATGCGGTCCTGTCAGGATCGATTTCACCGCCGCGTACGAGAAAACCGCGCTTTTTTCCAATAAGCTCAAACAGTTCAAAGGGTTGAAGGTCGCTTATTTCTTCGGTGGAACCAAGCTTGTATCTTGCACACAGTAATTCGGGATAAAGCCTGACAAGCTTTTTAAGGAGCATTATAGAAATCTCCGCTGTGTCAAGTATATCGTCTTTGATAGCCCCTGTTACAGCAAGATTTTCGCCCACCTCAACGTCGTCAAACTTGGGCCAAAGCACTCCCGGCATATCAAGAAGATCTATGCCAACGGAGGTTGCTACCCATTGCTTATCTCGCGTTACTCCCGGGCGGTCCTCAACTTTGGCTTTTTTGCTACCTGCGAGCTTGTTTATAAGTGAGGATTTACCAACGTTGGGTATCCCAAGAACCATTGCGCGCAGGCGCCGCCCCATCATGCCTTTTTCAGCATATCGGTCAAGCTTTTCTGCGCATAGCTTTTGTATTTCGGGGGCTATTTTGTTAAGTCCTTGCCCGCCGGTGCAGTCAGTCAGTATGCACACGGTATTTTTTTGATTGAGCTGATTTACCCAATATTTTGACTTTACATCGTCCGCAAGAGACGCCTTGTTGAGCAAAATTATTCTTGGTTTGCCGCTGATGAGTCGTTCGATTTCAGGATTTTTCGAGCTTATCGGTATCCTTGCATCCCGCATTTCTATGACGGCATCAACGTTTTTTAGGTTATCGGAGATAAGTCGGCGAGTTTTCGCCATATGCCCCGGAAACCACTGTATTGTCTGTGATGGCATAATAGTCTCCAATCCTTTAGTTTACGCGTCCAAATTTATTAAATGGTGCAACTCTCAAAACAACCTTTCCGAGTATTCGCCTTTCATCAACGAACGAAATGGGCCTGAATCTGCTGTCAGAGGAATGGTTTCGGTTGTCGCCAAGGACAAAAACCTTGCCCTCGGGCACCTGAACGGGGAAATTGTGATCGCTGTTGGAAACAAAATAGTCCTTATAAGCCGCGTAATCTTCGTCAAGAACGATTGGATTTTCCTTGTTTTCATCATAAATAGTGATAAGCAGTTTGTTATTTTCGGGTTTTATATCAACCCATTCACCACCCGTGGCGATAACTCTTTTTACGATGGGTTCATTGTAAGAGCCTGTCTGATGAAATACGATTATATCTTCTCGTTCGGGGGTGTATAAAACATCAGAAACGATCAAAACCTCGCCGTGGTAGAGCGTGTCCTCCATGGATCTTCCGTCTACAGTGCATATACGCGTTGCAAGGCTAAACAATAGAAAAACAAAGCAGATAGCCAAAAGAAATGTTTCGAACTGATCGAATATTTCTGATAAGACTCTGTTTCTCTTAGGGAGCATATCTTCGTCGTCGGGAGCGACGATAACCTCATCTTCATAATTATTTGAAATTTTCATCTTTTATCCTTAATTACAAATATCAAAAAATCTTTGCATCAACTTGGAGCCATCAGCTATATAAATTCCCGTTTCTGCCGCGTTTTTTTCAGTAAACGCGGATGCTCTGTTAAACTCGTGGCGTGAGCAATATATAATATAAGGAACCGGATTCGGCGCATGAGTTCCCGTACGAATAAACGTCGGATGATCGGGTAAGACCATGATTCCATAATCCTCGCCGCAGTTTTTAAGATAGTCGTACACAGGCTTTAGTATCATACTGTCGATGTTTTCGATAGATGCGACCTTTCCCTCAGGATTACGCTGGTGTCCGCATTCGTCGGGAGCTTCAACGTGGCAGTACACCCAATCCTTGCCCGATACAAACGCATCAATAACAGCTTGCGCTTTTCCTGAATAGTTGGTGTGAAGGTTTCCTGTCGCTCCTTCGACATTTATTACCTGCATTCCCGCACAGTATCCAATACCCTTGATAAGATCAACCGCAGATACAACAGCGGCATCAAGTCCAAACTTTTCTTTAAAAGAGGGAAGAACGGGACGCTTCCCGGGACTCCAAAACCAAATGGCGTTTGCAGGTTTCAGTCCTTTTTTAACTCTTTCGATATTAATAGGGTGGTTTTCAAGTACGGTTATGCTTTCTTCCATTATCTTTCTGAAAGGTTCTCCGTATTCGCCCGATGGAATGTAATTTCCTATCGCTTGACCTACAATGTCATGCGGACGGGCAAAATCATATTTGTCGTAAGCGTTTTTCCATATGAGACAGTGCCTGTATGAAACTCCTGTATAGAATTTGCGCTCCGAATTTGCAAAATGCCGGTTGAGTGCATCTATAAGAACAGCTGATTCTTCGGTGCTTATCTCGCCCGCGCTGTTATCGAGCATAATTCTGTCCTCATAGCGCTCGGCATCTGACAACGTTACCGTATTGCAACGTATAGCAACGTCGTATTCATCCATATTTATCCCCATGCTAACAGCTTCGAGGGGCGAGCGTCCCTTTGAATAAACCTTGGGGTCAAATGACATTATTGCCATATTGGCGGTATCGGATTCAGGAACCATACCTGCAGGTACGTTTTGAACCATTCCCATTTCAGAGGAGCTTGCGAGAAAATCAGTTGTAGGTTTATTAGCCGCCTCCATAGGCGTTAAACCGCCAAGCGCAGGGATATGCTCATCTGCCATACCGTCAGGTATCAAAACAAAATATTTCATAATTTCATCTCCAATGTTGAGTAAATTTCAATAATTCATATTATTATATCACATTTTAGTAAATTTGACAAGGTCTACTTTAACAAATATGTAATAATAAAATAAAAAATTATATTGAAAAATACCCATAAATGTGATATAGTTTATATATAAATATTATGCGAGGATGTTTTATGAATTCACAAGGCAGAAACACAAGGCAAGCGGATCGGTATTCCGCACAGAGAGTTCGCTCAAAACGGATCATTTTAATTGCTTTTATGGTATCCATAGTTTTTATATTTGCGTATTTTGCTGTAAATGCAATAATAAACAGCACCGCAGATGATACAAGCAGTCGGCGTCCTATTTTTTTCTACGCGGCAGATTGGGAAAAAGACATTATGGAAGACAAGTCTTATCTGGGATTGGATAGAAATATCTATTTTCACGACACACGCAGAAATGAAAAAATCGGCGTAAGCGATGAAAATTCAGCGCAAGTTTCTCAGGATTACAAAGCCGGCGTTGATTTATTGCGCAAGTATATAAAATATGCCATTGCGGGAAATCATACCGATATAAATAAAATGTTTTCCGATGCATACTATGCCGCCGGCTACAAGGATTTTGATGCTTTTACAATGCAGCAGATCTACGATATTTGCATCACAACTATAAGATTAAGCTCGACTGAAGAAAACGGAAAGACGTATCAAAGCTATGAGTTTTGGCTTGAGTATAAGATTCGAGAAAATAACGGAACTTTCAGAGATGACGTGGAAAGCGACGGGGCAAAACCCGAGATGTTCATAATAACCGACAGAGATGGTGACGTTAAAATAGATGCTATTATCCCATACAACACAAAATAATCAGTAGGAAAACACGCCGCATTTGTTAAATTATTAACAAATGCGGCGTTGCTCGTTTTCTAAAAACTCTTGCTTGTACATGATAAAAAAGACACATATGACCGCAATTACTCATCGCGGTTTTGGAAAATATATAAAGGAAAGCATTTATCTGAATGTTTCCTAAAAAGAGTTTCTCGATATTTTTTATCAAAACGATGGAGAGGTCGTGAGAAAAAATTTTATTTAAAATCAAAATTCTGATATAATAAATCGCAAGCGTGTTGTCTGCAAAGCCGCAAAATTTCTCAAATCCATGAGTCTTAGCTAAAATCCGCTTGTTTTATGTATACGCATTATAATGCAATTATATAAAGTTTCGCACAAACCAAATTGATTTAGCTTTGAAGCGCGCATAAAATTTGTTCTATCGTGGCTTGCATTAGTTTCTATATTAGATATCCCATAACACGAGTTCTGCCATGCAAATTTTAGTTTCCCATATTACCCCGCCGTTTTCTGCTCCCCTAATTGCGCAAAATATTGATTTTGCGCAATTAGATATTGAGAGCAATATGGACTTCTTCTCTATTTTTTTCCTACATTTTAGTAAAATACGAATCAACACTTGATTTATTGTTAGATTTGTTGTATAATAATCAAGCAACAGCAAATCTTTGCGAAAGGAGAAATTTATCAATGCCAAAGGCACGCGGAACAAAACAAATAGCGGCAAATCGCAAGGCCTTCCACGAATACTTTGTTGACGAGCGATACGAGGCTGGAATTTCTCTTTGCGGCACCGAGGTCAAAAGCATTCGCGCGGGCGCCGTCAATCTTAAGGACAGCTACTGCGATATCAAGAACGGCGAGCTTTTTGTAATCGGAATGCACGTCAGTCCTTATGAAAAAGGCAATATTTTTAATCGTGATCCATTGCGCATGCGTAAGCTGCTTATGCATCGTAAAGAAATTTTGAAGCTTCATGCGCAAGTCTCCCAAAAAGGCTATACACTTATTCCGCTGTCATTGTATTTCAAGGATTCGCGAGTAAAGGTAGAGGTTGGTCTTTGCAGAGGTAAAAAGCTTTATGACAAGCGTGATGCCGCCGCTGAAAAACAGACTGCGCGCGAGGTCGAGAGATTTCATAAAAACAAATATGATTATTGATATCACTTCTTCCCTACCCCAATATGGGGGCGTAATGGTTTCGACGGGGATTTTGAGGTATGGTAAGCGGGTAGAGCTGAGCAACTCTTTAAACTGTTCGCCTTTAAAATTAAACGCAGATAATAATCTTGCATACGCAGCGTAAGCTGTGACGTGACCTTGTAAGGTCACCCGTCCACGCGGGGAGTATCGCGGCCCCGATGTCGGGCGTCATGGAGCGATGAACGTGCATTGCCCTTTATCCTTTGAGGCAGTCACGCAAAAAAAGGATACCCAAATCGGAAGAATGTCGGCTTTCGTCTGACGAGGGGAATTTTAAATAACCGACTGCACCCGGAGAAAACTGTATCAAGAGGTTTTCGGACAGGGGTTCGATTCCCCTCGCCTCCACCAATAAAGGTGGATAATCGGGCTTTTTTAGCTCGTTTATCCGCCTTTTTCTCTTTATAAGCATCGGGGATACCGCCATTGGCGGTACCCCCTTTTTTAGTATTTGACTCTATGGATTTAAGCGCGTCTATTATCGTAGGATCGCACTTTTGCATATAGTCGACGAGAGTTTCATCCTCGCCGATGCCAAGCGAACGGTCAAGCTCGCCCTTAAGTATGTCCGACGGCAGTGTGTTGAGGAAGAATTCCACGTGATCGTAGTAGACCACTACCTTATCAACGTAGAGATTTATCAGCTGACGGTAAAGCTCCTTGTCGCCCGAACGGTACATACCTCGCGCGTGTTCGTACGCAAGCTCTACCATCATTTCTGTTACCGTCTGCGTCTTTGACTGCTTTTCTACCTCTGCAATCTGCGCCTTGATCCTCTCGCGCTCGTTTTCGAAATCCTGAAGGGACGATAAGAGCGCCGAGCTTCCCGTGCTTGCGACAGCGGAGACAACGTTGTCTATTTTCTTGTTTATCAGATGTATTTTTATCTTTGAGAAAAAGATTCCTCCAAGTAGTAGTCAGTGAGAACGCGTTTTTATACCCCTCACTTTATATCCCACACTTTTTTCTGATTTTTAGGAAAGATTCCTCTAATGTATTGCAGGTTGGTAACAATATCGGTCAAAGGCCAGAAGTGGCAGAGACCGAGGTTATATTGTATTTTTACATAAGCGGCATTTTTACGTTTATCTGACTACCGAAGAATGGCTATAGATATAGAATTCCTCTTGGCTTGGCATCCACTTCTTTTCCTTGGGTGGAAAAGTTGCGTCGAACGCCTCGACCGCGGCGGTATCATCACAGCAATCGGCGGCGCTTGAAGGAATATACATCCACTTTTTGCCGTCAAGTATGTTCGGAACAAGCTCGCACACGAGAAGTGCCGTTGGGAAGTTGCCTTCTCTGACAAAGCTCACGTTCTTCTTTTTGCAGCTCACAAACCCACGGCTGACGTAGTTGCCGGGATTGCCGAAGTTGATGTTCACGTCGTAGCCCATCTTACGCGCTACCTCAAAGGAATGCTCGATCAGCATTTTGCCGAGCTTCTGTCTTTGGTATTCGGGAGCAACGCATAGCGGCCCGAAGGAAAGTATCTCCTTTCGCTTTCCGTTCTCGTCCTCAAGCCATGCTTTGGTGTACATGATATTGCCGACAATCTTACCGTCAAGCTCAAGCACGAATGCAAGCTCGGGGATGAAGTCGGGATGATTACGCATCATGTGGACGAAATAATGTTCGTCAGCGCCCGGCTTGTAGACGTTCCAAAACGCCTCGCGAGTAAGCTCTTCTACTGCTCTGTAATCTTTTTCTGTCTCTAAACGTATCGTCAAATTGTTCATTGTTAAATCCTTTCATAAATTGTTACGTTCAAAATACGAGAGGATTGCCGAGAATGTATTTCGGGACCTCTCGTTTACAGTACAATCTCCAAAAGGTTGGTGTTTTTCAAACAGCACACTCCGATAAAAATATTCAAGCCGAAGCTTGTGAACATATTATATCACAAAAGCTTGAACAGTTCAACCGCCCAATACACAAACGATTGAAAAGTCCGCGAAGTTATGATATAATAACCACATAGATAAGATTTAACGGAGAAAACAAATGAAAATTAACACGTACGTCAGAAAGATCAACTACTACGAAACAGATAAAATGGGGATAACTCATCATTCCAACTACATTCGTTTTATGGAAGAAGCGCGTATCGACTTTCTCGAACAGATCGGTTGCGGCTATGAAAAATGGGAGAAGGACGGAATCGCATCTCCCGTTATCGGCATAGAGTGCGATTACAAACGCCCCACGACCTTCGGTGACGAGATTCGCGTTGAGGTCGCTATTGCGGAATATAAGAGACTCACGCTGACGGTGGCGTATACAATGACAAACGCGAGAACCGAGGATATAGTTTGCGTTGGCAAGAGCCATCATTGCTTTGTGAACGCCGAGGGCAGACCTATTGCTCTTTCAAAGCAGCATCCCGAATACGATGAACTGCTAAAGCTCCACTTGGCCGAAAGCAATCAAGCACAATAAACTGACCGAATTATGGGTGGGCGTTTTTTCCACCCATCGTTAAAGCGTTCATTCCTTTTCTTGTATAAAAGCAGTTGTGTTTCGCGGCACTTTGTGATATAATCAGTTTGTAAATCACGAATTTGGAGGGCGAAATAAAATGGCTCTAAAAATTATAGCCTTGGGATTGATGTTAATATTTTATATTTGCTATTTTTCCAAAATGATCAGTCAAAAAAGGCGAGGGATACACACTGACCAACTCGGAAAAGGAAAAGAAGGTTTCCTAAAATTCATCGAGATCGCCCTGAAAATTACAACATATATTCTCCCTATAATACAAATCGTCAGCATCCTGTTTTATTTTGAAAACATACCTTTGCCGATGCAGATCGCGGGCGTTATCGTTGAAGCATTTGGAATCATAGCTTTTATTGCATCTGTAGCAGAAATGAAAGACAATTGGAGAGCGGGCGTTCAACGGGAGGCGAAAACAAGCCTTGTCACTACTGGAATTTACTCAATAAGTCGCAACCCCGCTTTTTTGGGATTTGACTTAATGTATATCGGTATCCTGTGCGCTTTCTTCAATTGGTATCTGATGTTTGCAAC
>JAZNOD010000013.1:0-1505 GCA_045580585.1 Eubacteriales bacterium | reverse complement strand
TCCCACACTATATGAACCCGAGCGAACCTCTGCATCCCGACTCGGCGTATAAGAAGCTTAAAACTCTCCTAAAGCATGCCGAACTACCGCTGATACGCTTTCACGACCTACGGCACACATTCGCAACCCATGCGATGAAGGGCGGTGTTGATGCAAAAACATTATCGGGAATCCTTGGACACACCGATGCGAGCTTCACGCTCGACACCTATACCCACGTAACAAGCGATATGCAAAAGAACGCCTCCGATGTGGTAGGCAAAATGATGCAAAATTTTATGAGAAAGGAATAAAACTATGGCAAAAAGAAAAAACGGCGAAGGCACGGTACGCCTTCGCAATGACGGTCGATGGGAAGGCAGAATCGTCGTAGGCTACGACGAAAAAGGCAATCCCAAGACAAAAAGCGTACTCGCTCACACAAAGGGCGAGTGCCTTGAAAAGCTCGAAAAATTAAAAGAAGAATGCGGAAGAACCGCAGAAAAGCTAAAGCCGGACATGCCATTCGGAGAATGGATAGATTTCTGGTATAAATACTTCTCAAGCCCCAAGCTCCGACCGACAACGCAGGCGACCTATGAGAACCGTATATACGGTCACATCATCCCGAGCGTAGGTAAAATACCACTCTCTAAGCTCACGCAGAATGACCTACAGCAATTCTACGCAAAGCTCAAACGCACAGGCAGAAAAGTCAACGTGGAGCTGAAAGGCACAGGCGTATCCGACCGAATGGTACGCTCCTGCCACGCACTATGCAGATCGTCGCTCGAAAAGGCGGTTGAGGAAGGACTCATAACGAGAAACCACTCAATCGGTTGCAAGCTACCGCCAAAGAAAAATGGCGAGATGAAGGTGCTAACGCAAAACGAAATTGTAAGGCTGTTAAACCAAGCCTACGACGAGGGCTACTACGAGATGTTCCTCCTCGAGCTGACTACAGGAATGCGCCGTGGCGAGATACTCGGACTAAAGTGGCGAGATCTCAACCTCGAAACAGGCGAGCTGAATATCAAACGGCAGCTTACGACCAAGGGCATATCCGTCCCGAAAACCAAAAGCTCGATCAGAACAGTCCTCCTTCCGCCCGACATGCTCGATCTGCTACGAGATATGAAAAAGATGGCAAAATACGATTGGATCTTCCCATCACCCGTAAAAGAGGGAGAGCCGAGAAATCCAACGGCTATCACAAAACGCTTCCGCATCATGCTTGAAAGAGCGCATTGCAAGCATGTTCGCTTCCACGACCTGCGCCACACATTCGCAACGATGGCACTCGAAAACGGCATGGACGTGAAAACGCTCTCCGCTATGATAGGACATGTAAGCTCGGAAACAACGCTGAACATATACAGCCACGTGACCGACACCATGAGAGCGCAAGCGGCGGTGAAAATCGACCGAGAAATCGGCGGTACAGACGCTCCGATGCCCGAAGCGAAGGATGAGCCAAGGCAACCGCAAACGAGCGAAATTGAGGAAAATTTCGAGCCGTGGAAGCC
>JAZNOD010000012.1:0-9570 GCA_045580585.1 Eubacteriales bacterium | reverse complement strand
TCTCCGCGGTTATCGCAGATAGCAACGAGCTTGAAGCCTGTGTCCTTTGCCTGGGACATAAAGACTGAACCGCGTCCGGTTCCTACAACACCAAGTCTGATAGGTTGCTGTTCCATATCCATAGTTAGTTCCTTTCTTTTTGGGCACAAGGTTCATTTTTGATATAAATGCCCACAGTTTATTTTATTATAATCCATTTGGAAGTATATGTCAAGTAAAAAAGCAAAAAAATAAATAGTTTTAATAATACTTGCTTTTTTTTTGTTAATATGATATTATTAAATAAATATTTATTACAGGGGGGTGGGCGCATGGCAGTCAAAACCGAATTACGTCAGGCGATGACAGAGTCAGAGTTCCGCAAGGCTGTAAAGGGGCTTGGCGGTGCGTTCTTTTTCTTTGGCGAGGAGGATTATCTCAAGCAAAACGCTATTGCCGTGGCTAAAAAGGCGCTTTTTGCCGATGAGGGCGCGGCGGCTTTTGATATGATCACCATCGACCGCACGCTTTTCTCCCCCGACTCACTCGCTGCGGCGCTTGCGCCGCCGCCCATGCTCTCGGAGCGTAAGCTCGTGGTAGTTTCGCTCACGCTTTCGGACCTTCGCGCCGCCGAGCAGAACGAGCTTTTTGACTTGCTTGAAACGGTGGGGCAGGGCGATGATGAGATTAATCTTCTGATAATAAATATGTCTGCCGACGGCTTTGACGCAGGTACGCCAAAGCGTCCGAGCGCAATATACAAAAGGCTCGCCGCCGTTGCTACGCCCGTTCGTTTTGACCGAATCAATCCCGCGCGGCTTGCCTCGTGGGTAGCGCGGCACTACACTTCGAACGGTGTCAGCGCATCCGACCGCGTTTGCGAGGCAACGGTGCGCCACTGCGGAACGGATATGTTCCGATTGTCGTCCGAGGTTGATAAGATAAGCTATTTTGTGCTTGCGCACGGCAGAAAAGAGGTCACGGCAGAGGATATTGCGGATGCGGCGTCCTCAACCGAGGAGTTTGACAGCTTCGCTTTTGCCAACGCAATCACGGCGCGCCAATACGACACGGCTTTGCGCGTTCTTGCCGTTATGAAGGCACAAAAGGTCGAGCCCGTGCGCATAATGGCGGACCTTATACGCGTTATTTGCGATATGCAAGCTGTTTTTGTCTGCCGCAAGGCGGGAATGCCGCAAAATGAGATAGCGGCTCTCACGGGTATCAACCCATACGTGCTGTCAAGATACCTTACGGCTATTGAAGGCATGACGGCGCAAGGAATTTCCACGGCTCTTGCCGCTTGCCGCGAGGCAGACGCCGCCGTAAAGGGCTACGCAAAGGATTATATTCCCATCGAGCGTCTTGTTTGCTCGCTTTAAGGTGAATTATTGTGCAATTCGCCAAAAATGAGCGCGAATTGTAAATTTTGAAAAAAAGAAAAAAATAAGTTTTCCACACCCCAAAATTTGGAAAAGTCGAAAAAAGTCCTTGAAAACAGAGGTTTCCCACAGTTCCCACATAGTTTTCCACAGGGGTGAGACTAAATGCTAACATAAATACAAGTTTAAACTAATTCGTCAACTTGCACAAAAAGGATGTTTTTATGATAACAAAAGAGAGCCTTTCCCGATACAGTCTGCTGTTTGTAGCACTGATAATTGTCGGAATCGCAATAATTGTCCATTATGTTTCGTGGGGAAGCCAGCCGCGCACTGCTGAGGATTTCGGTTTTAGCGACGAGGTCTCGCCGCGCGACGCTGACGGCGACGGCGCGGACGATTTTTCGGACATGGTTGCGGGTGCGCGCGCGTATATCGCTACGAAGCCTGTGTACTCGGGCGGATATTTTGCGGGCGGATATCCCACCGACGGTACGGGCGTTTGCACCGACGTTATCTGGCAGGCGTTCGCCGCCGCGGGATACAGCCTTAAGGACATGGTGGATGCCGATATTGCCGCAAACCGTTCCGCTTATTTTGCCGAGGGGCAGTCGTCTGACTCGAACATAAATTTCCGCCGTGTGAACCCGCTTGCCACGTTTTTTTCACGTTACGCCAAATCGCTTCCCACGTCTGCGGACGAGCCTTCGGATTGGATGCCGGGGGATATCGTCGTTTACGAAAAGCATATTGCCATCTGCTCCGACAAGCGAAATGCGCTTGGTTTGCCGTACATAATCCACCACGGCAGTCTTGAGGATGGCGCTGTCGAGGTCGACAGGCTCACTGCCGCCAAGATAGTGGGGCATTATAGATTTTACGGCGATCAGCCGTAATACAGAGTATTTTCGGGGGTTCTTATGAAGATTCTTATTTGCGCTACACGAATGAGCATCGGCGGTGCAGAAACGCACATACTGTCCCTTGCGCGTGCTTTTTGCGCCATGGGGCAGCACGTTTGCGTGGCTTCGTCGGGCGGCGAGTACGCAAAGGCTCTTGCCGAGTCGGGAATACGTCATATTTACCTTCCTCTTGATAAAAAAGACCCCTCGTCAGTCATGAAATGCCGCAAGGCGATATATCAGATAGTGCGCGATGGCGGTTTTGACGTGGTTCACGCGCACGGGCGCATTCCGTCCTTCGTGTGCGATTCACTTCGCGGCAAAAAGGGCTTTGTTCCCGTGGTCGTTACCGTTCACGGGATTTACGACCCCGCGCCGCCGCGCCGCAAGCTCTCAAAATTCGGGGATCGCACGATAGCGGTCAGCGCGGATATCAAGGACGACCTTGTAAACACATATCGCGTAAAAGCTGAAAACATCTGCGTTATTCCCAACGGCGTTGATACCGCCGCCCCCGCCCACGTCGGCGCACCGAGGCTTCGCCTCCTCACGGCAAGCCGACTTGACAGGGATACCGCGCTCACGGCAATACTGCTGTGCGGACTTATGCCAAGGCTCCGCCGCGATTTTCCGCGGCTTGACCCGAGCCTTACCATTGTGGGCGGCGGAAATATGCTTGGGCGCGTGCGCGAGGCGGCAAAGATAGCAAATCTGCAATGCGCGGGCTCTGTCACCGTCATTGGCGCGGTTACCGATATGTCCACAATGCTTTCGCACGCCGACGTTTTTGTCGGTTCTTCCCGCGCCGCGCTGGAAGCTATGTCCGCATCCGTCCCCGTCGTGCTATGCTCGGACGTCGGCTGTGCGGGCGTGCTTGACGAAAAGACTATACTTGAGGCGGAGCGCACGAATTTCACCTGTCGGAGCGCCGCCGAGACCTCTGCGGAGTTGCTTCGTGCCGAGCTTGAGCGATTGCTTTGCGCCACGGCGACCGAGCGAGCAGCACTCGGCAATTTCGGCAGGGCGTATATCCTGCGCCGTGCCTCGACC
Source organism: Eubacteriales bacterium (assembly GCA_045580585.1). Classification (GTDB taxonomy): domain Bacteria; phylum Bacillota; class Clostridia; order Oscillospirales; family CAG-272; genus CAG-390. The sequence continues at coordinate 6,257 of JAZNOD010000012.1, read as the reverse complement.
GAGATAGTGGCGAAAAAAACTCTCGCGGAGCTTCGCTCCTGCCTTGACAGCGAGCGCGGCGAGATAATGCTCTGCGGTTATTTTGGCGCGGACAATGCGGGGGACGATGCCACGCTTGCCTCGGTATTGAGCAATATTTCACAAATCGCGCACGGAGCGCACGTTACCGTCGTTGCGCGCGGCGGCGGAAGGCTGCCGCGCGGAGTGGAGCGCATATCAAGGCTCGATATGCGAAAAATTTGCGCTCATCTTAAAAAAACGCGCCTTTTCGTCCTTTGCGGCGGTACGCTGATACAGAACAGCACGAGTAATCGCTCGCTGACGTACTACCATACGCTGTGTTCTCTTGCGAAAAAATACGGCGCGCGGATAATGATATGGGGCGGCGGAGTAGGGCCGATCCTTGGCGATAACGCCGCGGACCTTGCCGCTGACATAATCGAGGATTGTGATGCCGCGGGCATAAGGGACGAGCGTTCCATGCGTGTGGCAAAGGCGCTTGGCATTGAGTCAAGGCATCTTTACCCATCTGCGGATGCCGCCTTGCTCACTCCCGCGCTTCCGCTGCCCGCGGGGGGAGCGTTAAGGTCGGGAAATTGTTTTGCCGTTTGTCCGCGTTCGATAGCGGGGCTCAAGCGCGAGGCCGCGGACGTAAACGAAAAGGATATGCACTCTCTGCTCGTAAACTCGGTACGGCGAATCGCCGATAAATATAAAATTACGCCGCTGTGGCTTCCTCTTGCCGAGGACGACGTTGCGCTTTGTCGCAAGCTCTGCCGCAAGTGCGGACGCGGCAGGGTCATGCCCCGCTTGCAGGCGGGCGAGGTCGTTTCGTTGCTGTCGGGGTGCTTGTTCTGTGTGAGTATGAGATTGCACGGCGCGGTATTTTCGTCGTGTGCGGGGATCCCTGCGATCTGTCTGCCTTACGACCCGAAGGTGGAGTCGTTTGCCGAGTGTGCCGACCACCATGCCGTCGATATGAGGGCGAAAGACCTTTCCTCTCTTTCGGTGATAAAGATAGCTGACCATATTTTGAGCTATCGCGAGCGACTTTGCGCTAACGTCAGCGCGCGCGCCGCCGAGCTGCGCCGCGCTTGCGCCGCCGACGTCGAGGCGGCAAGGAGGCTGTGGAACGTTTAAATGCAAAAGGCATCTATAAAAAACAGGTCAAAGCCACGGCTTTGACCTGTTTTGTTATATAAAGCGTATTTTTCACAAAAAAATCACCTTAAATTTACCAAATAAACTATATTAACATGTAAAATAATATCGTAAACTATCACACGTCATTTGAAAAACATGACTTGTGAAATTTAAGGAGCTGTTATGAAAAAAAGCATTTTGTCAGCCGTTTCCTTCATTCTTGCGCTCACGGCATTCAGCGCGTACCTCTTGCTTGACACGTTTATTATCGCGCGCGACGGTGACGCGATAGTGTCGCTCGGGGACGTGACCTTCCCCGAGCGCGCGCCGAGCTTGGGCACGCAATCCGATACGGGCAGCGGCGAGACGATTCCCGACGGTTGGGACGAAAATTTCACCGAAGAGGCTGTGTGGACGGATAATTCCTACACCGACAAAAATATTTCGGTAAAAATAACCGAGCACCGTGTGGAGAACACGACGGTGTATGTCGCTGACGTGCGTCTTTCGAGCGTAGAGTACCTCAAAACCGCGCTTGCAAAGGGAAAATACGGCTCAAATATCAAGCAAAAAACATCTGTGATGGCAAAGGACAATAATGCTATTCTTGCCATAAACGGTGACTACTACGGAGCGCGCCGTGCGGGATTCGTTATTCGTCAGGGGGTGCTTTACCGCGAGAGCGCGGCGGATGACCGCGAGGCTCTTGCGATATTTGCGGATGGCTCGTTTTCTATTGTGAACGAGCAAGGCTCGTCCGCGCGCGAGCTTCTCGCCTCGGGAGCGTACAACGTCCTCTCCTTCGGTCCATCGCTGATAGCCGACGGCAAGGTCACGGTCGGCACAAGGGATGAGGTCGACCAGTCCATGGCGAACAATCCGCGCACCGCTATCGCGTACGTTGAGCCGCTTCACTACCTGCTTGTTGTGTCCGACGGGCGCACAAGCGAGAGCAAGGGATTAAAGCTGTATCAGATGGCGGAATTCTTGCAGGGACTAGGTGCGCGCGTTGCGTATAATCTTGACGGCGGCGGCTCGTCCACGATGTATTTTGGCGGTAAGGTAATAAATAAGCCCACTACCAACGGCAAAAAGATTTCGGAAAGAGAGGTGAGCGACATTGTCTACGTCGGTTACTGATAAGAGAGATATCCGCGGACTGCGCGGAGGGTGGATATATCTTGCGGCGTCGCTGTTTTGCCTGCTTTTCGGTGTTGTATACGAGCATTTCAGCCACGGCGTTTATTCAAGCGCGATGGTGTATGCCTTTGTTTATCCGCTGTGCCTTGGTGCGTTTCCCGCGCTCACGCTTTGCATGATCGGCGGCAGGGCAGAGCGATTTATCCTCACCGGCGCGTCTGCGCGCCTGTGGGCGTACGGAATCGCAACGCTGACGGTGGGCAGTATCCTTTCGGGCGTTTTGGAAATTTACGGAACGGACTCCCCCCTTCTCCTCGCATACCCCATAGCGGGCGCGGTACTTCTCGCAGCGGGCGCGGTAGTGAAAACGGCGTTGCCGTTTTCAGTAAATTTGCGCCTGCGGCGCAAATGAAGGTAGCATTTTGCTTTGGCAAAAAGCATTCAATAAAGCAAAAAGTGGTTGAAGCGAGGCTTCAACCACTTTTTTCCTTAACGTTTGCCAACGGCGCAACTTCACTTAAAACGCCGCAGGCGTGTTTATTTCTTCGCTTTCGATTCGCAGTAAACACAGCGGTACACGCCCGGGGCAACGCGCTTGAACACCTGGTCAAGCTCTTGCTCCACCTTCGTGATACACGCAGGGTTATGGCAGCATATCTCATTTATCAGCGCACCGTCGGGAATGGGGTGCGAGTCGGGCTCGTTCACCGAGCCGAGCAGCTTGAGTATGAGCGCCATGCGCATCAGCTTGCCGTTCATGACCTGCTTGAAATAGCAAGCGCGCGGGTCGCTGTCGACCTTTACGCTTATTTCGTTTACACGGGGCAGGGGATGGAGCACGATAAGGTCTTTCTTTGCGAGCGTCATCTTATCGGTCGTAAGAATGTAGCTGTCCTTGAGTCTTTCGTACTCGTCGATATCAGAAAATCTCTCGCGCTGGATGCGAGTCATATAAAGCACGTCAAGCTCGGGCATTGCGTCCTCAAGGCTTTCGGTCTCGCGGAAGGGCATTCCCGCCTCATTTATCACGCCCTTGGTAACGTAGCCGGGGACTCGCAGCTCCTCGGGGGAGATAAGTACGAGGTTTATTCCCGTGTAGCGCGAGAGCGCGGCGATAAGGGAATGTACCGTTCTGCCGTATTTAAGGTCACCGCAAAAGCCGACGGTGAGGTTGTCAAGTCTGCCCTTTTCGCGGTGGATGGTCAGAAGGTCGGCAAGCGTCTGCGTGGGGTGGCAATGTCCGCCGTCGCCCGCGTTTATTACGGGTATGGACGCATTGTGTGCCGCCACGAGGGGCGCGCCCTCGCGCGGATGGCGCATAGCGATAATGTCCGCGTAGCAGCTTATGACCTTTACCGTGTCGGCAACGCTCTCGCCCTTGGATGCGGACGAGCTTCCCGCGTCGGAAAAGCCGATAACGGAGCCGCCAAGCTCCAGCATAGCCGCCTCAAAGCTAAGGCGCGTGCGAGTGGACGGCTCAAAAAAGAGCGTTGCGAGCTTTTTGCCCTTGCATCTTTCGGCGTAATTTTCGGGATTATGCGCAATATCCTCGGCAGTATCGATAAGAGACTGTATTTCCTCGACCGTCAGGTCGAGCGTGTCGATAAGACTTCTCATTTTGCACCGTTGACCAAAAGATAATTCTTTATTCTCTGTACGTTTTCGGCGTTCTTTTCGTCCTCTTCAAGATACTCGATAATGTCGTAAACGTCGACAACCGAGTAAACGGGGAAGCCGAATTCAGCCTCTACCTCAGCCATGGCGGACTTGCCGTCCTCGCCCTTGCCCTTTTCCTTGCGGTCGACCATTACGAAGGTGGCAACGACGCGCGCGCCCTCAAGCGAGCGCATGTTTTCCATGCTCTCGCGGATAGCCGTGCCCGCGGTGATAACGTCCTCGACGATAACTATCTCATCACCCGCTTGAGGCTTGTAGCCTACGAAAACGCCGCCCTCGCCGTGGTCCTTTTCTTCCTTGCGGTTGAAGAAGAAGGGCAGGTCAAGACCGTGCTTTGAAAGAGCGCAAGCGGCACTTACAGCAATCGGAATACCCTTGTACGCAGGACCGTAGAGAACGGTCTTTTTGTTTCCGACCTTTTCAAGATACGCCTTTGCGTAGAACTCACCGAGCTTTGCTATCTGGTCGCCCGTTTTTATATCGCCCGCGTTGATGAAATAGGGTATTTTTCTGCCGCTTTTTGCGGTAAAATCACCGAATTTCAGCACTCCTGCGGATTCAAGAAACTGTATAAATTCTCTCTTGTAGCTTTCCATTTTTATATCCTCCGAAAATTAGTCGCAAAATTCACTCACGCATCTTTCGTATGCGGCAACGGGGTCAGCGGCGGCGGTGATGGGTCTGCCCACAACGATGTAGTCAGAGCCGATTCTTTTCGCCTCGGCGGGAGTCATAACTCTCTTCTGGTCGCCGATATCGCCGTCGGCAAAGCGCACGCCGGGGGTAACGGTAAGGAAGGTTGCGCCGCATCTTGCGTGTACCTTCTCTGCCTCAAGGGGGGAGCAAACAACGCCGTCAAGACCAGCCTTTGCGGCATTTGCGGCATAGTGCATTACGACCTCGTCTATCTTTTCGTGAATGAGAAGGTCATTTTCCATGCTTTCCTGATCGGTCGAGGTGAGCTGTGTTACGGCAATGAGCAGGGGGCGAGTGCCGTCGGGACGGGTAAGTCCCTCGATTGCGGCTTCCATCATGCGTACGGTACCCGATGCGTGGAGATTGCACATATCCACGTCAAGGCGGGAGAGAACTGCCATGCTCTTTTTAACGGTGTTGGGAATGTCGTGCAGCTTAAGGTCAAGGAATATTTTATGTCCGCGCGCCTTTATCTCGCGCACGATGGACGGTCCTTCGGCATAGTAGAGCTCCATGCCTATCTTAACGTAGGGCTTTTTGCCCTTGAAATTATCAAGAAACGCAAATGTTTTTTCCGCGCTGTCAAAATCACAAGCGATGATCACGTCTTTTCCCATTATGCTATCACTCCTATTATATCTTTAAGATTTTCAATTTTGTATTCGTCCATAACGCGCGGCAGGCCGTCGATTATCCTCTTGCACGCATACGGATCAACCAGATTTTGCGCACCGACCTCAACGGCGCACGCACCTGCCATCATCATTTCGATAACGTCCTCGGCGGATGCGACTCCGCCCATTCCCACAACGGGGATATTCACAGCGTGAGCTACCTGATAGACCATTCTCACCGCTACGGGGAAAATAGCAGGGCCCGAAAAACCGCCCATCTTGTTGGCTATCACGGGACGGCGGCGGCGTATATCCACGCGCATTCCGAGCAAGGTGTTAATAAGGCTTATGCCGTCAGCACCCGCCGCCTCGCACGCCTTGGCGATAGCGACGATGTCGGTAACGTTCGGGGAGAGCTTGATGATAACGGGCTTCGTTGTGACCGCCTTTACCGCCCTTACCACCTCTGCGGCGGCTTCGGGGGACGTTCCGAACGACATTCCGCCGCCGTGAACGTTGGGGCAGCTTACGTTGGCCTCAAGCCAGCCGACTTGTTCTTCGGCGTCAAGACGCCGGCAGACATAGGCGTAATCCTCAACCGAGAAGCCCGAAACGTTTGCCATTACCTTTTTATCAAAGCATTTTTTGAGCAGAGGAAGCTCATGCTCGATTACGGCGTCAACACCGGGGTTTTGAAGCCCCACCGCGTTTATCATACCTGCGGAGCATTCTGCGATGCGGGGAGTAGGGTTGCCGAAACGCGCCTCGCGCGTAGTACCCTTAAAGGAGAACGTGCCAAGCACATTTATATCGTAAAGCTCGGCAAATTCATAGCCGTAGCCGAAAGTGCCGCTGGCGGGGATAATGGGGTTGTCAAGCTCGATACCGCAAAGATTTACGTTTAATCTTCCCATATTATCTCCTCCTTTTTCATAACGGGGCCTTCCTTGCATATGCGCTTGTTGCCCGTAAGCGTTTTGCAGGAGC
>JAZNOD010000011.1:0-5678 GCA_045580585.1 Eubacteriales bacterium | reverse complement strand
ACAACTGCCGAAAAGGAATATTAAAAAAACCTTGCGTATGTTGTGCAAAGACCTTCCGGATGCCGTTAATCGCTTTATTATGAATTTCGATATCAATACATTTATGAGCGCAACCGAGCTTGCGCAAAAACAATCGGCTATAAGAGAATGGCTGAAAAATAGCGACTATTGCGCTTTTGTTGCCAACGGCAGCATTCTTCCTCGTGCCAAAGGTACAGATTTGCCGATGCTCGATGCGATTCCGTTTAGATCCACGCCTAATGACGAGATTGAGGTTTGCGGTGTGAGAGGTATGGGTATTAAAAAGGGCGTTACCGTCATCACGGGCGGTGGCTATTCGGGTAAATCCACCTTACTTGATGCAATATCCGCTGGTATTTATGACCACGCGCTTGGTGATGGGCGAGAGCTTTGCATTACCGATGAAAGCGCCGTCACCATCTCCGCAGAGGACGGCAGAAGTGTGAAGCACGTCAATATTTCGCCCTTTATCAAGTGGTTGCCGGGCGGTGACACAAGCGATTTCTCTACCGACCACGCTTCGGGATCAACCTCGCAAGCAGCGAACATTATGGAGGCGGTAGACTGTAATGCCAAACTGTTACTCATTGACGAGGACAGAAGTGCTACAAACTTTATGATCCGCGATCGTATGATGAAGGAGCTTATCGAAAAAGAGCCGATCACACCATTTACAGACCGAGTCAATGAGCTTCACAAAACACATGGTGTTTCTACCATTCTTGTTATTGGTGGAAGCGGTGAATATCTTTCTGTTGCCGATAAGATCTATATGATGGAGGATTATTTGATTCACGACGTAACCGAAAAGTCCAAAAACATCTGTAGTTCTTATAATGTGAGTACCGTATTGCCGCCGTATGCAAATTGGCAACAATGCAGAGCACTTTATTCAGATGGTTTTTCGTCATATCCCGATGGTCGTGGAAGCGAAAGACTTGAAGTTTCGGATATGGGATTTGTCATTATCGGTGACGAAATGATCGATGTGCGAGGACTTCACGATATAGTTTCTCCACGTCAGCTTGACACGCTCGGATTTATGCTTCGCTATCTTGAAATAACAAACAACGATAAAAAAATAGATATTCAAGGAAAGATACACGATTTGTACACACGAATCTACAAGGAAGAAATAGATTTTCTTTACTCTCCATTTTTTACTACATGTGAGAGATTCCTGGACCTGCCTCGAAAGCAAGAGCTTATGGCGCTTATCAACCGTATGCGAAAAATCAATATGTTAAAGGAGAGTGATTCGATATAAGTATGCCGACTTATCATATAACGATTGCGGAAAAAATCAAGGCATACCGCAACGAAAACAATCTTTCTCTAAAGAAATTTGGTGAGCAGATCGGCGTCTCACCTCAGGCGGTATATAAGTGGGAGCAGAACACCTGCTATCCCGATATTATTTTCTTGCCACACCTTGCTCGTATTTTGAAATGTTCAACAGATGATTTTTTCGTGACGTAAAAGACAAAACGTCATCAAGGCGAAGCCTTATATAATTATTAACCCAAACACAAGAAGACCATTTATGAATGTGTAGAAATACCTTTCCGGAATGTTGATACAGCATATATAGTTATTTGTTGTGACACGTTGAGTTGATCCCGCAAGACGATATTCGGAATAAACGAAGATAAAAGATCGTGTTCTGTATCTGCGGCAGATCATAAAACTTTTGAATTTTACAAAAAAGCTTGCATTTATCGCAAAAACAATGTGTAATCTACTACGGCGAAAAGCTGGATGGAACGGGTTATGAAGAACTCAAGACCGAAACCCATCAGGGCGTGACGAATGCTGATGTAACAGCCACAACCCTTGAGATCGCAGGATTCACATACCAGCCGTCCCACAGCGAAAACGTGACCTCGGGCACGATCAAGGCCGATGGTTCTCTGGCTCTGAAGCTGTATTACAGCCGAAATTCCTATACAGTGTCTTTGGACTTTAACGGCGAAAGCATGAAGCAGGCACTTTGGAATTGGGATGGCAAAAAGATGGAAATCGTTGGATTCGATGTTGAGAATGAAAGCTTCACGTTGAAGTACGGTCAGCCGATCAACGAGCAGCTTTTTGAAGACTTTACTTTTATGGTGAAAACAGGAGAGCAAGTGTACGACGAAAGTGTTGATGGCTGGGCCGATGAAGAGATAGAGGTTTCTTACAAGGACGCATTCGCGGGTTACATCTTTGACAAGTGGAGTGGATTGTGCGATACAATGCCTGCAGATGACCTGATCCTGACTGCACAGTGGATTCCTATGGAGATTACGGTCAAGTTGCTTCCGCGCGTTAACAATTTCAATGGTCAGATGGTTGATGGCGAGCCCATCGTATTCAGCGCAAGCTACGGCGATGTGATCGACCTTATCCCCTATAGTTTCACGGCAGACGGCTACTTTATGGTAGGTTGGAACTACCATGCACATCTTACCGCCGGCACGGAGATCGTGAAGGGATTGGTTCTGGTGAACGGATATTATTCCTACGAACACGGATATTCCGTAAGCAACGGAAACGAAAGCTATGGAATTCCTGCAGGCGAAGTGCATATTGTTGCTTCCTGGGGTGATGAGTATTATAAGCGTACCATTACCTTTGATGCCAACGGCGGCACAGGAATTATGGCAGATCAGCTTGTCGCCGCGGACAATAGATGGGTGGCGATAAGTCGAAACCGATTTGTTAGAGATGGTTACAGGTTTGTGGGCTGGAGCACTGAACCCGACGGGGAAGTGCAGTATGCCGAGGGAGACATGCCTGTATGGTGTGGAGACGTAAGACTCTATGCCCTGTGGGAACCCATCGGATAACAGCAACAAAGGTAACAAGAAAAGCACACATCCTGCCGTTTCGTGGGTAGGATTCACCATCATTTTCGCGCAACAGCATTATTGATTTTTTAGTAATGCAGTATAACACAGCACGTCCGGCATACTGCCGGACGTGCATTTTCGTTTCACAAAAGTGGGTACTGCCAATGGCGGTACCCACGATGCTTATAAAGATAAAAAAGGCGGATAAACGAGCACAAAATGCCCGATTATCCACCTTTATTGGTGGAGGCGAACCGCGGTCAAAAATGGTTGATAATTACGCCGAACTCGACGGGAACGAGCAGAGCGTTTGCGACGATCCTTGGAGCAATCTGCCATGCACCGAGGTGCTCGTCCCGAACCCGACGTTCAGGATCTCCGTGATCGGCAGACGTATACTCAACTACTGCGGAGCCTTCGGAGCAGAGAAGTAAGCATCGCTCAAAAATGGACTATGGTATGGTTCAATATGGACTATCAATAAATATAAAATATAAATAATATTAATTGAAGAATAACATTATATATAACTACTATATGCACTCAAAGCCTCACCCCCTCCGAAAGCAACGGCATTCGGGGGGGCATTTTTTCTTCAGTTTATCATAATTTATCTTGAACTTATATTATTCCGCAAATCACGCAACATTGTTCCGAAGTGTTGACTTTGTACCGTTTTTGTGGTATAATCATACTGTTAAATTGTATTTCGAAAAATCCCTACGTAACGAGGTATGAACAATGGCTATGACAACGAAACAAGCCGCCGAGAAATGGGGCATCTCTGACAGACGTGTCCGCACACTCTGCGTAAACGGACAGATTGACGGCGCATGGCGCGAGGGCAAGCTCTGGTTTGTTCCCGACAACGCTCCCAAGCCCGCTGACGGACGCATTCGCGGAAAAGAAACCCTTCTCGCGCAGATCGAACGAAAAAAGATTGAACTCGACGGTCGCAGACCTCTCACCGAGGGTGAGGTGGCACGTCTGAACGAGGACTTCATGATTGAATATACCTACAACTCCAACGCCATAGAGGGCAACACTCTGACTCTGCGCGAAACAGACATGGTCCTCAAAGGCTTGACTATCGATCAAAAACCGCTGAAGGATCATATGGAAGCCGTTGGTCACAAGGACGCGTTCTACTTCATCTGCGATCTCGTTAAGGAGCGCGTACCCCTCTCTGAAACTGTCATCAAACAGATACATTCTCTCGTCCTCGCTGATAAGCCCCTTGATCGTGGCATATACCGCAGAGTGCCCGTACGCATTATGGGGGCAAAGCAGGATCCCGTTCAGCCTTATCTGATCGAGCCGAAGATGAACGACCTTATGCAGCAATACGCAACCGACGAGCGTAATATCGTGGAAAAACTCGCTGACCTGCATATCGCATTCGAGTCCATCCATCCCTTCATCGACGGCAACGGCAGAACCGGACGCCTCATTATCAACCTTGAACTGATGAAAGCTGGATATCCCCCCATCGACATCAAATTCACCGACAGAATGCGCTATTACGATGCCTTCGACCACCGCTCCGAGATGATAAAGCTCTTTGCCGAGTATCTCAACAAGAGATTGGATCAGTATTTGGAAGTGTTGGAACAGTAATAAAAATGTAGGAGAAGAGATAACTTATGAAACCTGAAGAAAAATCCCGATTAACAATCGATAAAAAGTTAATAGAATCCGGCTGGGTGATCCAAGATGTTAAATCCTTGAATCTGTCAGCTTCTCTCGGTGTTGCCGTTCGGGAATTTCCGACGAGTACCGGTCCTGTGGATTATGCTCTTTTCATAGAAGGAGTGCCTGTAGGTGTTATCGAGGCAAAGAAAACGGATGAGGGGGAAAATATAACTGCCGTTGAGGGGCAGTCTTCTCGTTATGCAAACAGTACGTTCAAGTGGATCAAGAGCATTTACCGCATAAGATTTGCATACGAGGCAACGGACAAGCTCACTCGTTTTACGGACTATAATGACGTTAAGTATCGTTCGAGAACTGTGTTTTCATTTCACCGTCCCGAAACCCTGAACGCTCTTTTGAAGCAGGCGGATACGATTCGCAACAATATGAAGCATTTTCCCGAGTTTGATCCTACTGGATTCCGCAAATGTCAGATAACAGCTATCGAAAATCTTGATAAATCCTTTGCTGATAACCGCCCCAAGGCTTTGGTGCAAATGGCAACGGGCGCGGGAAAGACATTTACGGCTATTACTGCAGCATACAGACTTTTGAAATACGGAAAAATGAACCGTATTCTTTTCCTCGTGGATACGAAAGGTCTTGGCGAGCAGGCAGAGCGCGAATTCTTGGCATACAGACCGACAGATGATAACCGTTCCTTCTCGCAGATTTATGGCGTACATAGACTCAAATCCTCGTATATCCCCGAGGGTGTTCAGATCTGCATCAGCACTATTCAGAGAATGTACTCCATCCTCAAAGGCGATGAGCTTGACGAATCTGCCGAGGAAACATCATTCAATGAGTTTGTAACGGCAGACTCCAAAGCACCCAAAGAGGTAGTTTACAACGAAAAATATCCGCCGGAATTCTTTGATTGCATAATAGTTGACGAGTGCCACCGTTCCATTTATAATGTGTGGAATCAGGTGCTTGAATATTTCGATTCCTTTATTATCGGTCTGACCGCAACTCCCGATAAGCGTACCTTTGCGTTTTTCAACGAGAACGTAGTCAGCGAATACCCTCGTGAACAAGCGATTATTGACGGTGTAAACGTCGGCGAGGATATCTTCCTCATTGAAACCAATATCGGCAAGAACACAACGCATATTATGAAGCAGATGATAG
>JAZNOD010000010.1:0-1546 GCA_045580585.1 Eubacteriales bacterium | reverse complement strand
GCATATAAATCTATAGGCAAAATTATTGAAACCGCCAAACGCCGCCATGACTTTTTTGCGAAAAATGATTTTTTCGACGAAAAGTGTCAAATTTTTTGACACTTTTGCCGAGCAGGACAATTCATTTTTTTCGTTTTCCCTGCTTTTCCTTCCTATTTTTCGGTTCTTCCCTTCCATTTTTTTCAGTTCCACTTACCCAAAAGTTTACGTATCCGTGGATATTTCATTAAATATCCGCGGATATTTCATCACGTATCCATGGATATTTCATTACGTATCCGCGGTTATGCGAGTTTTTTGCTTTGTTCTCGCGATTTATTGGCTGTACGCTTTCGTTTTTTCTCATATGGATTGGCATATATTCTTTTGTTCCGATTTGCTTAGCGAAGTTACTCACACGGGCAAGCACTATCGCAAGAAAAAAACGAAAAAACGCTTTTTTGAGCGAAAATTGTAAAGTTTCTTTACACTTTTCTCGGTACATCTTGGAAAAAACGCATAAAAAGCGGCATTTTGTACCCTATGTGTTGTGATTGTATAGATGGAAAAGAGGCGCATCCTTTGTGGGTGCGCCTCTGCTATATCAATGTTAATAATAAGTCGAAGAAACGTGGTGTCTTGCTTTGCTGGCTACTCATCCTTGGCCGACTGAACTACCTTGCGGAAGGTGGCAGGCACGGGAGCCTCGAAGTGCATCAGTTCGCGTGTCACGGGATGCACGAGCGAGAGGCGGTGGTTGTGCAGCATGAGTCGGCCTATGGGATTGGTGTTACCGCCATACTTGCGGTCGCCGGCTACGGGGTGCCCTATGTCGGCAAGCTGTACGCGTATCTGATTCTTGCGGCCGGTGAATATCTGCAGGTCGAGCAGCGAGTGATGCCCGTTGCTCTGCACCACACGATAGCGTGTCACGGCCAAGCGTCCCTCGTCGGGCTTGCGGGCGATATACACCATCATATTGTTGTTGTTCTCCACGAGGTAGTGGCGTAGCTCCTGATGCTCCTCTTCGGGGCAGCCCTCCACGACGGCTGTGTAGCAACGCTCACGGATGTAGCTGTCCCATCCGAAGCGCAGTTCGCGCTGCGTGTCGGGGTCTTTGGCAAAGATGAGGATGCCCGAGGTGTATTGGTCGAGACGGTGACAGATGTAGGCCATGGCACGCGGGTCCTTCTGCTTCAGGTACTCGGTGAGGAGTCCCTGTGCCGTCTTCTTGCTGGTGTCGCGCCCCATGGAGAGCAGTCCGGCAGCCTTCTCCACCACGATGAGGTACTTGTCCTCGTAGATAATCTGCAACTGATTGGCACGCAGCACGGCAAAGGGGCGGGTGAAGTTTACCGACACCTTGTCGCGCGGAGTAAGCGGTGTGTCAAACTGTGTGGTGGGGCGACCATTCACGGCCACATGGTTGTGGGCCAGCATTGACTTGATGTCGCTCTTGCTCTTTGGCGCCAATATTATATAAAGGAAGGGCAGCAGCGTAGTGTCCACTACGGCTGAGTAGTGGAATATCTGGCTGGGGCCTCGCTTGCCATATCGTTTGTTGTTC
>JAZNOD010000009.1:0-15664 GCA_045580585.1 Eubacteriales bacterium | reverse complement strand
TAGACTTTCCCGTACGCACAGGGCCGACCACCCCGATATAAACATTTCCGCCCGTTCTCTCGGCTATGTCTTTGTATATGCTTGTGTCTGTCATTGGACAACCCTCCGCTTTTTGCTGATTTCTTTTGTTAATTGATATGTGGGACTTAAAAAAAATATGACACCAAGCTATGGATTTATCGAAAAAACTGTGATATAATTAGAAAAATGAAAAATCGGAGATAAGAAATGGACCTATGGAAAAAGCTTGCCGCCTCGGATAAGACCGTAGTTATGTACGGAATGGGTAACGGAGCCGACAAAATACTTGCGGTATGCGAAAGATACGGTATAGTTGTTGCGGACTTTTTTGCAAGTGACGGCTTTGTTCGCGGACAGAAATTTCACGATAAGACAGTCTTAAGTTTTTCCGCGATCAAAGAAAAATACGGCATGGAAAACATAATCGTTTTAGTTTCTTTTGCATCATCCCTGCCGGGCGTGATGGCGCAGATCGCCGCAATATCCGATGAATGTGAAACCTACGTCCCCGACGTTCCCGTGCGCGGAGAAACGCTTTTTTGCGAGGAATACTATAATGCTAATCGCAAGGATATAGAAAAAGCCATCTCCCTTCTTGCCGATGAGCGTTCAAAAGAGGTTATCGAGGGTGTTATTGAATTCAGAAAAACGGGGCGGCTTGACGTTCTGCTGAAAACCGCAGGCAGCAGAGCTGCGGTGATGCAAAAAATGCTTCATCTTGATTCTTACCGCACGGCTGTGGATCTCGGTGCGTACGACGGCGACACGGCACGCGAGCTTATCGAGCTATGTCCTAACATAGAAAAGATATTTGCCTTTGAGCCTGACAGACGAAACTATCACAAGCTGTCCGCGTACGCCGAAAGTGAACCGCGAATAGATGCAATAAACGCCGCCGCGTGGAACGAAAACGGTGTTATTTATTTTGATGACAGCGGAAATCGCAATTCGGGTCTGTGTGAGAAAAACTCAAAAAGGCGCGCGGAAGTACGCGCGCTCACGGTGGATGAAGTATGTGAGGAATGCACCGTTGACTTTATCAAATATGACGTTGAGGGAAGTGAGCGCGAGGCTATCCAAGGCAGTGCATCCGTTATCCGCAAGCATCACCCCGACCTTCTCGTTTCGCTCTATCATCGCACCGAGGATCTCCATGAGCTTATACTTCAGATACACGAACTTTGCCCGGAATATAAGCTATACGTCAGACGATATCCGTATATCCCGGCATGGGATTTGAACCTTTACGCAAGCATAAAATGAAAAAGTCGGTGTAAAAACACCGACTTTTTCATTTTATAGGTTCAAAACGTATTACAATAAGCTCGCTGGGGTTGAAAATACGAGGAATACCATAATCATTCGCAAGACCGCGGCTGATAATGAATCGATCATCAAACATACCCGAGGTATATTTCGGGAACAATCCCTGCCCCGGCGCGTACACGCCCCTGCCGAAAACACGCCATTGACCGCCATGCGCATGTCCCGAAACAGTCATATCTATCTTTTTATTCCTTATATACTTGGGATAATATTCCGGGTGGTGGCAAAGAAGCAGCTTATACCCATCAAGTGCTGAAAAAGTGTCCAGCCACTCACAGTTTGGAGCAGGTGTCTTTTTATAAAATCCCTGCTCGGCTTTTTGAGTAATAAATCCTGAGGTCAATCCGCCGATGTGCATTCCGCCAAATTCAACAAATGAATCATCAAGCAAGCATACTCCTGCTTTTTGCGCGGCGGAGCGAACAAGCGGAAGCGCGTTCTGCTCGTGGTTGCCGAGCGACATAAACGTGGGTGCGAACTTTGTGCATTCAACAAGCATTTGCGGACTGTTTTTAGCATCTGAAGTATGCCCCTTGATTATATCACCCGGAATGAGTATAAAATCGGGAGATATCTCTTTTGTTTTATTGATAACGTTTTCATACGCACCGTCGTGTATATCAGCTATCACAACAGCAACCATGGACTTTGTGAGTGCCGCTGATACCGTATATTCGCTTATTACCATATCATTCTCCTATGCTGTGTATATACTCAGCCGCCGCATCGGAAAGCACGCCCGAGGTATCCGCACCGGACTCTATCATTTTACGCACCGCAGTTGAGCTGACGTCGACAAGCTCGCCGTAAGCGGGAAGATATACGGTTTGCGCAAGAGGATTTCGCTCGTGATTGAAAGCCGCCATATTCTGCTCGTAAATAAAATCCTCGGCGTTTCTGACACCCTTTACTATCGCTACCGCGCCAAAAGCCGCGGCAAGATCCGCAAGATATCCATCTGCGGTTATCACAGTAACGCCAGTGATCCCCGCAACGGTAAGCTCTGCGATTTTTTTGCGTTGTGCAAAGGTGAATTTCCCCTGCTTGTCGGGATTTATCATTATTGCAACTATTACGTTATCAAAAAGCTCTCTTGCGCGCTTGATCACGTCAAGATGACCGAGCGTCATCGGATCAAAGCTACCGGGTACAATCGCGGTTCTCATCATTTATTCTCCTTTTGGACGAAGTATAATTACGTGCGCAATGCCGTATTTGGCGCGGCGTACCACGTCAAATGCAGCTTCAAGCGCGGTATCTCCGCCAAAGAAGTCCCATTCCGCGCCCGCCTCGCACACGATATAAGTATCGCTATCTACGTTTTTGGCATCTATGAGCATCGATAGCGCCCTAGGTATAGCTCCCAAAGCGTATGGTGGATCCAAAAAAACCATATCAAACCTTTCCCCGCGCATACGGGCAAGTCTTTCCGAAAAATCACCGCACTCTATCCTGCATTTATCAGCAAGCCGTGTTTTTGCGGCGTTTTTCTTTATAATATCAACGGCTTCGCGTGATTTGTCCACGAACACCGCCAAATCCGCGCCGCGCGAAAGTGCCTCAAGCCCCATTTGACCTGAGCCGGCAAAAAGATCAAGAACCTTCTTCCCCGATATCGAAAACTGTAATATCGAAAAAACAGCCTCTTTGGCACGCGCAGAGGTAGGGCGAGTTTCTTCCCCTTCGAGCGTAAACAAATTCACGCCGCGTGCGCTTCCCGTAATTATTCTCATTCGACTCACCTACCCTTCATTTCTTTGAAATATTGCACCACATTCTTTGCATCCGAAGCAGAAATTCCCTTTATTGATGCTATTTCATCTACACTTGCGGATTTCAATGCACTCAGAGTTCCGAATGCCGAAAGGAGCTTCTTTGCCTTTGTTGCGCCTATTCCGTGTATTTTTTCAAGCGATGAACGTTTTATTGTTTTTCGTTTTGCCGCACTCATTTTTGATACGGTAAAACGATGCACTTCTTCTTGTATCTTGTAAAGAAAAACGTACACCTCGCGCTCGCGTGATATATCGACCTCACCCGCACTTGTTACAAGCGCTCGAGTCTTGTGATAATCATCCTTGACCATGCCCGCAAAGGGTATATCTACTCCCATTTCCTCTGCCACTTCAAGCGCAGTTGAAAGCTGTCCCGCACCACCGTCGAGAAGAACGAGGTCAGGCACTTTGGCAAATCCCCCTTCCGTGTCGGAAAGATGAGCAAATCTGCGCCGCAACGCCTCACGCAATGAACCGTAATCATCCGCCCCCTGCGTACTCGTTATCTTGAAGGTTCTGTAATCGCTCTTTTGGAATTTTCCGCCCTCAAGCACTATCATTCCCACGGTTATATGCTCATCGCCAAGGTTTGAGACGTCATAGGACTCTATCCTATCGGGGACTACCTCCAAAGACAAAAGCTCGGCAAGGCGCAATGCGGCTCCGTCTCCCTTTTCGCTGTCTCTGTGATATTTCAAAGCCGCTTGGTGCGCGTTTTCCGAAGCCATCGCACACAGCTTTTTATTGTCTCCTTTTTGCGGAATGATAACGCTGACACGTTTTTTCTTTTCATTCATTTCGGTCAAAAGCGAGGACAGCAGCTCCGCGTCTTCTTCAGGCGCGTTAAAGCCTATAAGCAGTTTTGGCGGAACGTCCTGAGATGTTTTATAATGCTCATATAACAATGATATAAGCGCTTGCGTATCGGCAATGACCTCCGCGCCCATGGTGAAATCTATCTTATCAATGAGCATTCCCTTACGTATGCGTAAAAGCGAAAGCGCGGAGCATACCTCGTCAGTATAAAATCCTATCGCATCCTGATCCGTATCGGGTGATGCTACAGCCTTCTGCCTTTGCGAAAGCTTTGACAGGGCGGCGGCAGTATCGCGGCACTTTGCCGCAAGCTCATACTGCTCGTTTTCCGCATACTCAATCATTTTTTCCTCAAGCGCGCGCCTGACGGATGCGGTATTTCCCTTGAGGACCTCACACGCTGATGCTACAGCCTCATTATATTCATCAATATCGATCTTGCCCGTGCAAACGCCGCGGCACTGTCCGATCTGATAATATATACAAGGACGCACCCTTCCGATATCGCGCGGAAAACGGTGCTTGCAGGACGGAAGCCCCAGTGCTTTGTTGACAAAATCTATCGTGGAATAAACTATCGCAGTACCCGAATACGGACCAAAATATCTACCATCGCTCTCGCGTTTGCGACTCATAATAAACCTTGGATACTCACCCGACGTAAGCTTTATAAACGGATAGGATTTTGCATCCTTCAAACGAATGTTATAACGCGGATTGTGCTGTTTTATCAGCGTATTTTCAAGTGTGAGTGCCTCCATCTCCGTGTCGCAATGGATGCATTCAAAGCGATGCACGCTCCTCACCATACGCTCCGTTTTTGCGTTTTTTTCGCCAAGCCGAAAATACTGTGATACCCTATCGCGCAAATGTCGGGATTTACCCACGTATATTATTTTATCCGCGGCATCGTGCATAATATATACCCCCGGCTGTTCGGGTAAAGCCAGCGCCTCATTAAGAAGAGCCACTCTGCGCGCCTCTTGTGCCGATGTCAACGCTTCGGACATAGTATCACCTCACTTTCGCTAATTTCAAAAAGGCGGGAATGCTACGCATCCCGCCTGATAATTAAAATCGTTTAATCGATAAAACCGGTATTTACAAGTGTTTCAAGCCCGTCCAATGCGGCTTTTTCATCTTCGCCGTCAGCGACAAGCGTAATAGTCATATCCTTAGCTATACCTATGGAGAGAACTCCAAGCAAACTCTTAGCGTTCACTCTGCGATCATCTTTTACTACCCAAATAGAGCTTTTATAAGAATTCGCCTTCTGTATAAAAAATGTTGCGGGGCGCGCGTGAAGGCCTCCGTTGTTGGTTATAGTGACATCTCGTTGAATCATATCAAGCTCCTTTTACAATTGCGGACTTTATTATATCTTAATGCAGATATTATATCATTTCTTTTCAAAAATTGCAATAGCTAATTATTTAAAAATTTGTTTAAAAATCAGTAAAATTTGCTATTTTTACACAAAAATGCGGATTGTGAGCAGATTTTATCACTCAATTGCTTTAGTTGTGCTCACTTCCGTGACCACCGCAACCAGGTCCACGGCACCGGTGTGAAGCTCAAGAACTGCCCCCGGGCATATATGAGTTCCGTTTGCGGCTGTATATCTGCCGCCGTTTACCGACAGCTCACACAGAATCTCCCCGTTAATATCAACAAGTGTGTTTTCGGGATAGTGGACTGAAATGATCTCTCCCTCTTCGTTTTCAGCATAAAACACCGCGGGTGTAATATTTAATGAAGAAAACGTTCCCAAAAGTTCAAAATCGGATAAAAATACTTTTTCGTTTTCCGCAAGCATATCGTAAGTGCTGTGTCTTACCGAGGTGACGCGAAATTTGACACCGCAAGTAACAGCATTACGCGTAAACACACCCTCGTCAAGAGTGTATCTCAACACTCCCGATATTATGATTGCCAAAATCGCTACAATAATAATAACATCGATAACGCCAAATTTTCGGCGATTCTGATTTGTACTGTCCTTAGTCATTTGAAGAACCTCCCTTCGGAGCATTATCAATCACTATGCTGACACATTCTCCCTTACCTTCGAACCCGGGGAGGTCTATAAAATATTCCGCGCCAACAGCTATCCTCCGACCGTCAACAAGATAGCCTTTTACATCGTCTATTACCGCTTCGGCAGATATAGTAAGTGTAATATTAGACAAGGTCGGGTGCTCGGTGGAAACAACTTCCTTTGAGACAGGATCATAGCTGACCTCAAAATAGCTGTCGACCTCTACGCCTGCCGCAACACTGCCCAAAGAGTATCCGTTTTCATCAATAACGGCTGCGCCTACCGCGATATTCGTCGCAAGTGCCGGATCTATCCCTTGAATTTCTATCGTATAGGTTATAGAGGTCTTTTTGGTTGAAAAGGAGATATCAAATCCTCCCGCATAGGCGGAAACAATTAAAATAACAATGGCAAGAACCGCAAATATAATAATAGCGTCAATAATGCTAAAGCGTTTTTTTCCTTTTGTGGCATTTCGCCGAGAGGATTTTTTTTGTTCTTCAGTATCAAAATTCAATTCTTCGTTCATTTTACGGCTGCTCCTTTCTAAAGTTTATAACCAACTCGGCACACTCTCCTGTCGTTGTCGAATGAGCCGTGGTTGCGGTCTCGTTAAGTCTGATATCCTCTCGTCCTACGTTAACAGCCGCAGAGGCAAGTCCGAGGAATGCCCAGAAGGTAAAAAGAATGCGGTAATTATACCAAGTGTAATCAAACAATCCAAAAACAAGCATCGCCGCGACACCGCAAAAACATCCTACGGCTATGAGTCCTGTCGATTTATCGGCGCGGCTGTCAAGGTTATGTGAATACACCTTTTGCGCCGAAAGCAGCAGCGCACCAAAAAGAAACACTAAACCCATTACACCGACCTGAATTAAAAGCTGCAAATACAGGCTGTGTGCGTGTGGGGCATTCTCAATTCCAAAGGAAGCAAAGTTGATGTATGCCGCACGGAAATTAAGCTCACCGGCGCCAATTCCGCACGCCCAGCTCTCGCGAAGCATATTGCCAACGCCACGCCAGATAGAAACCCGATAATGATTGGAGCTGTCAACGACGGTAAAAATGTTCCCTACCCTTGCCCCAAATGTATCGGGAAACGCCCACGACGCGATCAAAAGCGCGCTCGCGGCAGGCGGAAGCAGCAAAAGATTTTTTGCACTCGCCGACACAAGAAGCAAAAAGACGCTCACCGCAAGCCCGAGCCATGCCCCTCTCGACCACGTCAATACCACACACCACGTCATAATAGCCGCGCAAATCGCACAAAGGAGCTTTACGTTTCTTTTCTTATGATAAATACACACGGCAATAGTTACGGGAATTATCAAAATAAGATATGAAGAAAGCACATTAGGATTTTCAAAAACAGAGGTAGCTCTGCCTGTTATGCCGGAAAACATCGAGCTGTCTATCCAATCCAGCTTCGCAAATCCCCAAATGAATTCAGCAATACCAATGAAAGATGTAATCGTGGCAGAAGCAATGCAAAGAGCCAGCGTAATATTGATCCACGTTCTTGAGCGCACAAGGTTGGATACGAGAAAATATATCAGCATAAGTCCCGCGGAAACCAAAGCCTCTTTGACTCCGCTGTGTCCGCCCGGCGTTATGCCTGACAAAGCGATGACAATACAGAAGAAGAAAACGAAAAGATCGATTATTTCAAAAGAAATAATTCGCTTGCCGCGCAAGAGCTTGATCCCGTAGCTGAACAAAGTGAGCATAACCATAACTGCAAGAGTCAACGAGGGATGCTCCACCATGCCCATGAACGGCACCATGGCAAGAGAGATAACCACACCTGCCTCGGGATAACTCATCAACAGCCACAAAACAGCGACAGTAGCTATCCCCGTGAGAACGTAGAACGGACTAACGAAAAAAGTAAGTGCGCCAAATACAATACCCGCAATAACCGAAATACTGTGATATCTTACCTCAACAGAGCTTTTTTCAAAGCTGACAGGTGAGATACCAAATATTCCCGTCAAAATCGGACGCATGAGCCTGCTCTCGCCCATAGCCTTAGCAAGACAGCGAGTGCTGAAAAGCATCGGTATGGAAATTGCACAAATAATAACACCGCCCCAAAGATCGCTTATAGCAACGGAATCAAAAAGCAGAGCAAAGGTTTTCAACAAATATATTATTATGGTGTATATACCAAAGGACGCAAAAAACATACCGTATATTTTAAGCGGCATAGTCTGCAACCGCTGTGACAAAGCGGAAACTATATTTATAAGAAGTGAATTTTCAAACTGTGCAGATATCGCTCGCTTGAAGCGACGTACAATACCCTTGTTATCCGACGCGGTAGAGGATACGGCCTTGCGAATGGTTGAGTCAGCAAAAGCCTTGTTGCTTTTATCGTATCCCGTAATCAAAGAGAAAAACGCGCTCTTTTTAAATAACGCAGAGAGCTTGTCGCACCACTTTGACAGCGCAGGAATAATAGTTCCGCCCTTTAACTTAAAACCGATCTTCATAGCCGTACCTCCTTTCCGCCAGAATTATTTTTTTATAAGATCCGGGCGCTTTTCAAGTGTAAGCTCAAGCGCCTTTTCGTTTCGCCATTTTTCAATATTCGCATGGTGTCCCGAAAGCAAGACGTCGGGAACTTTTTGTCCGTGGAACTCATAAGGTCTTGTATATTGGGGGTATTCAAGCAGCCCGCACGCAATGCTCTCGCTCTCATAGCACTCCGGAGCCGCGAGAACACCGTCTATGAGCCGTGAGACACAATCGACAAGGATGCACGCCGGAATCTCTCCGCCCGTCAAAACATAATCTCCGACCGAGATCTCCTCATCAACGATTTCATCGAGCACTCTTTGGTCGATACCCTCATAATGCCCGCATAAAATAATCAAACGCTCATAATCATTGGAAAGCTCCGCCGCCCTTCGCTGTGTCAAGACCTTGCCCTTTGGTGACATGTATATAACCCGTGTTTTCATTTCGGGTGCTTCGTTCCTGACCGCCAAATAACAATTAAAAACAGGGGGGGCAGCCATAAGCATACCCTTGCCGCCGCCATAGGGCGTATCGTCAACGCGGCGGTTCTTGTCCTCGCTATAATCCCGTATATTATGTGCTTTAACAGAAATATATCCGTTTTTTCTGGCGCGCCCAATGATGCTTTCCGAAAGGACAGTATCGACAAGCTCGGGAAAAAGCGTCATTATATCAAATCTCATCAGTCAAACATACCCTCTATAGGTCTTACGAGAATACCTTCTTCGGTATCTATCGAGACTATGAATTCATCTACTGCGGGAATCATCCTCTCACCCGCCTCAGTCTTTACCGTATATATATCCGTAGCGCCGTTGTTAAACACCTCGCTGACCTTTCCGTAAACCTTTTTACTGTCTGCATCGATCACAGGCAGTCCTATGAGGTCTGCGATAAAATAATCCCCCTCATCAAGCGGAACATCGTCGCGCAAAGCATAAATGACCGTTTCCTTGAGTGCCTCGGCAACGTTGATGTCGTTTATTCCATCCAAAGCGGCTATAACAAATTTTTTATGAACGTATGCACGCAAAATGCGCCTTTCGAGGAAAGAATTATTTTCTTTAATATATATCTTTTCAAGGTCAGCAAGGACGTATGGCGTATCACACCATGAATCTATCTTTACCTCGCCCTTTATGCCGTGAGTATTGATGATCTTTCCGCATTCAAGATATTTATTATCGTCAAAAATCATATCAGCCGCCATCAAAACCTCCATGGAAAATCTTTTCAGCTAATTTATAGTAGTATAACACATTTTTTTGTTTTTTTCAACAGATAATTAAGATTGTTTTGGAAGTTAAGTAAATATTTTTCATATTTATACTTGAAAAGCCCTTCAAAATGTTGTATAATACTTTATTATAAGTTTTTGGAGGGAAAATATTATGTCATTTTTATCCGCAGGCGGAGGCGCGCTCTACCCCATTTTTATGATCGGCGGTCTTCTGCTCGTTTTTTATTTCTTTATGATAAGACCCCAGCGCAAGCAGGATCGAGAGACACAGGAAATGCGCAACAACCTTTCCGTGGGCGACGAGATCGTTACCATTGGCGGGATCGTGGGTATCATCGTAGCTATAAGCGGCGAGGAAACTATTACAATCATCTCATCCCGCGACCGCACCAGAATACAGTTGCTCAAATCGGCAGTGTCCCGCGTACAGGTCTCCGCTGAGGAAAACAATTCTTCTGATAAAAACAACTGATCCGAATAATATCATCCTTCGAGGAATATATTTTATCAAATATATTTTTCGGAGGATGTTTTTATGAACGGAAGGAAACGTTTTTCCCGCAATCACGCGAGCCGTGAAAAACGCACATCAATCCCTATGACAATCGCCATAGCCTTTTTTTCCGCGCTCGCCGCGGGAATCTTATTGCTTATCGTCTTTGCATTTTTTCTCTACAGATCAAGCGATCCTACCCCCTACTCCGCCGCATTGTCCTTGGTCGCGCTGTATTTAGGTTGTTTTATCGGCGGAATTGCGGCTATGAGAAAATTGCTCGATGCGTCTGCCTATACTGCTGCCGGAGTATCGGCGTTAATTTTTTCAGCTATCGCGCTCGCAATTACGCTTATGCGCCGAGGCTCATGCATGAATTTTATTTCCACTATCGCATATTACGCAGGCATCTTTGCGTTCTTTTTAGCAGGCGCTTTCATTGGCCGCAAACGCCATAGTAAGACAAAAGCCCGCAGAAAGAGAGGGTGATGGCAAATGCATTTTGGCATTTGCCATCACCCTATTTTTATTGATTTCACAGCTTACCGACAGAGCGTTATCAACGCATCGGCAAATGCGGCAAGCGCAAGCGAAGCCTCCGCCTCGCTTTGCTTATCGGAGCCAATACCGACGTGTAGTGACAGCAAGCCGCTGTCCTGACCGATAGCAGATGGCAAAACCCGCAGCGAATGCGGATAAGCCCTATCGATCCCCTTGCTCAATGCAAGGGCAAGTCTGAAATTCTCCGTCCACCCCATCCCATCATCTGCACCTACCGTAAGCGTTATGCCGTCGCCCATATCGGAATTATGCAGGTCGATAACGCACACCGTGTCCGGATATGTTACAAGAAGCTCTTTTACCCGTGATTTCATGGTTGAATACGCACCTATAACTCCGTTTTTATCTATTTTATCAGTACAATGATGCGACTCAATTCCCGCCTCGCCAAGCAGTTCGCACAGCTCATCGCCAAGCGCCACTACGCCTTGAGTTTCGGAAACTCTTTCCGAAGAATGAGAGTGTATAATTATGATCTTAACCCCATTAGCCGTGCTAATGATAGGAGCAAGCGTATATCCGTCGGTATTTATTTTATTAGGATCGATTCCCTTTCCGCTTTCATCAGAAAATACAAACGTCTGCACGCCTTCCCCTTCGGCGATATCCGTAATACTTTCAGGGATAGCAGCCGCTTCTTTGTCGGGGGCAGGTGTGTTATCAGTGTTATTCCCATCATTCGTCCGCCCAACGAACACAAGGTAAAAAAGCGCGGCGAAAGCAAGAAAAAGTGATAAAAGCTTACAAAATTCCACCAAAGCCGCATAATAACTTTTTTTCCTTTTTTTAGTGTTAATGACAACATCGTTATTGGTATCAAACAGCTTGATTGGCTCAATGAAGTCCACTCGCCTTATTTCGCATCCGTTTAGGGGTTGAATGGAGTTTTTTTCTTTATTATCTGACATATCGATCCTCCGTTTTGCCATTTATCCTCGCTGACAATTATATTCGGGCAATACAAAATATATCACAATTCGGTAAAGGTACGATTGATAGCAGACGAGATCATCTCAGCCAACCGTCCGACTATCAAATCGCTATCCCCCGGGCAAACAAAGAAACGTTTTCTGCGGGATATCTCTGAATAAAGCTGCGGCGGTATATCGATTTCAGCGCGCTTCACCGCCTCCTCGATAAGAACTGCGGAATCCACAACAGTCGGCACTCCAACTGTAACAATAGGAACGCCGAGCGTTTTTTTGCTTAGCACAGCGCGACGGTTGCCAACACCCGAGCCCGGGGAGATACCGGAATCGGTAATTTGTATCATAGAACCGATATTGTCACACGAAAGCGTTGCGAGCGCGTCTATTGCCAAAATCACGTCCGGCTTTACTATTCTCACGACCTCGCGAACAAGCAACTCGGTTTCTATCCCCGTTTTACCCTCTACGCTCGGGGAAAACACTGATATTTTTTTCATATTCGGTAAATCAAAAAAGCTTTTATCGTATTGCTCCAGATGCCTTGTAGCAATTACCTTGTCTGCCGTCAAAGGTCCTATCGCATCTGCCGTCATATCCCTGTTTCCGATTCCAATGACAAGAACGCTGAAGGAGTTGTTTTTTTTAAACGGTAATTTTTCCAAAAATTTCTGCAGCTCTTGCGATAACACCCGCGCAAGAAAAATCCCTGCGGATTCGGACAAAAGCGAAACGTGCGGAAAAGAAACCGTAACATACCGCCCCCTGCTCCTTCCGAGTCTCTTTTGCGCGGCATCGCTTGAAATCGTTATCTCGTCTATGCAGATCATTCCCGAATCCGTAAAAAACTCACTCCCTTTTTCTCTTTTTGTTCCAAAAAGTCCCTCAAAATCTTCTGCCGCCAGATCCGTTCGCCGTATTTCGGCTATCTTCTTTTTTTCATCCGCACCCATGTTATTTTCTCCTTTACCTTGATTTTTAAATAATTTTATATTATAATATACTTATTATCTTTATACTAATATTTTTATGTTTATTTTGCACAGTTTTTTGATTTTATATTGTGCAAAACTCCAAAAGATTTTTGGCAATGAAAAAGATTATTGAAATTTAAGTCAAATAATGTTATAATACATTGATACTATATTTTCGGCTCTGCCGACGAATCAACTTTTTGTTCCAAGGAGGAATTAAAAAATCATGACAAAGCGAATTGTTGCTTTAATTCTTGCCGCCGTATGCCTTTGTTTCTCCCTCGTATCCTGCCACGATTCTAACATCGACGGCGAGATCGTAAAGGGTTCTCAGATCAAAATGTATCTGTCCGAAATGGTATACGACCTTGACCCCGCCCTTGCGCTCAACAACGACGCGGCTATGCAGGTGTGCGGACTTATCTTCGATACTCTCTTTGTTCTTGATGAGGACGGCGATGTCATAGAGTCCCTTGCTGAGGATTATACGATAAAGCGCGACGAAAAGAACAATGAGTACACTATGCACATCGATCTACACGACGATAACTATTGGTCAGACGGAACTTACGTTTCCGCCGAGGACGTAGTTTACGCATGGAAGCGTATACTTGACCCCGAATTCAACTCCGAGGCAGCATGTCTTCTTTACGATATCAAAAACGCCCGCGAAGCCAAATCGGGTGATACTTCCATCGACAGCGTTGGCGTTTCCGCGGACAATATGACCGTTATCATTGAGTTTGTGGGCGATATCGACTATGATAGATTCCTTCGCAATCTCACAAGCGTAGCTCTTGCTCCCCTTCGTGAGGACGTTGTTAAGAAGAATGCCGATTGGTCCAAGAAGACCGCAACGCTTGTTTGTTCAGGTCCCTTTAAGATCAGAACTCTCAACTACGGATTCCTTGGCGTTGGTGAAGCTCCTACCAAGGATGACGCCTACAGAGAACTCGTTCTTGAGCGTAACATTTACTTCAGACGCGCAAAGGATGCAAAATACCTCGACACATCCGTAACTCCCTATCAGCTCATTGTCGACTACTCTCTCACCAAAGAGCAACAGCTTGAGAAGTTTGCAAATGGCGAGATCTTCTACGTTGGTGACATCGCCCTCTCCAAGAGAGCCGAGTACGTTAACACCGCGACTGTAACGGATCTTATGTCAACTCACAGCTACTATCTCAACCAGAACGCCGATATAGCAAAGGCTGACGGCACCACCGAAAAGCTTTTTGCGAACAAGGAAGTTCGTCTTGCGCTTTCCAAGGCAATAGACCGTAACGCTATTGCGCAGGCTATCGTATTTGCGAAGGCTGCCAACGCTATCGTTCCCTACGGCGTATTCAACAACGACGAGAGTGACGAGCTCTTCCGTGCTATCGGCGGTTCCGTAATTTCCACCTCTGCCGACAGCTCTGCTGCACAGTCTCACATCTCCGCTGCCGGCATTAAGCCCTCTGATTACACCTTCTCCATTTCTGTTCGTCCTGATGACGAGGTAGAGCTTGCTATTGCTGAAATGGTTTGCTCCGCCTGGAAGGAGCTCGGCTTTAACGTTAGCGTGTCACCTGCCAAGAACAGTGTAAACGATGATAAATATCTCGGTATCGTTAACAGAGATATCTACGATGAAGCTATATCCGAAAATTTCTATAGTGGAAATTACGAGGTTATTGCAGTAGATCTTCAGGCATTCACCCCCGATGCATTCTCCGTGCTTGCTCCTTTTGCAACCGGATTCTCCGGTCAAGGTCAGGATATGTCCGCCGTTGAATACATCGACGTACCTCACAAGACCGGATATTCAAACGCTGATTACAACGCTCTCATCGAGCAGATCTGCAAAGAAGCCGATGGTGCAAAGCGCGCAGAGCTTCTCCACAATGCAGAGACGATGCTTCTTGGCGATATGCCCGTAATCCCGATCGTATTTAACCAGAAGGCACACCTCATTTCCGAGGATCTTTCCAAGGTTGATTATACATACTACGGCTACTGCATCTTCACCAAGACCAAGCAGAAGGATTACATGAATTACATCGAAACTGCCGCACAATAAGTCAATATATACCGCCGTCCGACCTCGGACGGCGGTTTTTATGAAAATAATTATAGAAAAGTTTGAAAAAGCTATTGCATTTTTATTTTCTTTATGATATAATACTGCTTGTTGACGTGGAGGCATAGCTCAGCTGGTTAGAGTACTTGCTTGACATGCAAGGGGTCACTGGTTCGATTCCAGTTGTCTCCACCAACAAAAAGAGAACTTTTGCCTACCAAAAGTTCTCTTTTTGTTTATCCAAGCCGCAGGCTTGGCATATCATCACGACGCAGTCGTGGATATCATCAAGGGCGGCAAGCCGCCCTTGTATCTCATCACGCAACAGCGTGTCTCTGCCTGCGGTTTGATGATATACCGCAACAAGTTGCGGATGATATACAATGCTTCGCATTGATGATATACACACCTTCGGCGTGATTGGGACGCGAGATTGCGAAATGCTCTCGAATTGTTTTGTAACATATGATATAATACTCCCAAAAGGAGTGATAATATGGCTAAAAATTATTTACTGATTTATTCGGAGCAGCTTGCGACCGATATAGAATTACTTTGTCAAACTATAAAAGCTCCTTCCAACACTCTTTTCCAAATCCGCAAAAGTTCAAGCAGTGTGTATGCAAATATTCGGGAAGCAAATTACGGACAGAGCAAAGCAGATATGCTTTCAAAATTTGAAATAGCTCTCAAAGAATGTAGCGAAACAGAAGGTTGGTTACAGTTATTATTCAACACAAATGGTATTGATGAAGAAACATATAAAAGCCACAGAAATCTTTGCGGTCGTATCAGACGAATATTGATTGCGAGTTGTAAAACGCTAAAGGAGAACAATCATGCATGATAAAGTAATTATACGCATTGGCACCGATGCGGAAAAGCAAAAATTATTGAATGATTATCCAA
>JAZNOD010000008.1:0-5536 GCA_045580585.1 Eubacteriales bacterium | reverse complement strand
AGTTACGGTTGAAGGTACGAAGGGATACGCCCTCACTCTCGGGGGAGAAGCCCATGCCGATGCAAGGACCGCAAGCACATTCAAGCAAACGTGCGTTGGCACTCAAAATATCGGTGAGCGCACCGCAGGACGAAAGCATTGCAAGCACCTGCTTGGAGCCGGGAGAAACCGACATACCAACGGTGGGAGCAACGGTCTTGCCGCGAAGTACGGCGGCAACAGCGAGCATATCCGCCAGCGAGGAGTTGGTGCAAGAGCCAACGCATACCTGACTTACGGGCATACCTGCAAGCTCGCTGATCTTCTTTATATTATCGGGGCTATGGGGACAAGCCGCCATAGGCTCAAGCTCGGACAGATCGATATCAATCACTCTGTCGTAAACCGCATCGGGATCTGCGCTGATGGGGGTGAAGTCCGCTTCTCTGCCCTGCGCGATTAGGAACTGACGGGTTACCTCATCGGACGGGAAGATGGACGTTGTTGCGCCAAGCTCCGCGCCCATGTTGGTGATGGTAGCACGCTGAGGAACACTGAGAGATGCAACGCCCTCTCCGCCCCACTCGATAATAGCGCCAACGCCACCCTTTACAGAAAGGATGCGGAGTATCTCAAGGCTGACATCCTTGGCTGTTACCCAGGGAGAAAGCTTACCCGTGAGATTAACACGGAACATTTTGGGCATTATCATGGAGTACGCGCCGCCACCCATTGCAACAGCAACGTCAAGTCCGCCAGCGCCAAACGCAAGCATACCGATACCGCCCGCGGTGGGAGTGTGGCTGTCAGAACCGATAAGTGTCTTTCCGGGAACACCGAAGCGTTCCAGGTTTACCTGATGGCAGATACCGTTGCCGGGGCGCGAATAGCGGATTCCGTACTTAGCGGCAGCCGTGCGGATAAAGCGGTGATCGTCGGCATTCATAAATCCCGACTGGAGAGTATTGTGGTCAATATACGCAACCGAAAGCTCGGTTCTTACCCTGTCGATTCCGATAGCCTCAAACTCTATGTATGCCATGGTTCCCGTGGCATCCTGCGTAAGAGTGCGATCGATGTGAAGCGATATCTCACTTCCGGGCGTCATATCTCCGCTGACAAGATGCGCGGAAATTATCTTTTGTGCAATGGTCTGTCCCATATCAGTTATGCTCCTTTTTATATTTTTGAATCAATTTTTCAAGCTCGCGAGAGGATATAACGGTCTGTCTGCCGTCAGCATATTGCTCGTCCACCCATGTCTTAATGTATGCGACGAGGGGATCTTTTTTAGTAACTGCCTCGTCACCCGAAAGGCGATAGTGCGCGTTTATCCAATAAGCAATGCCCGCAAGTCCCGATGTCGAGCTGACAGTAACGCCCGCAGGTCTGCCAAGTATCTTACCCGTGTCAAAGATGTTGTATATCTCCTCATCCTTGAGCATTCCGTCCGCGTGAATGCCCGCGCGAGTGGTATTGAAGTCCTCGCCTACAAACGGAGTCATGGGTGGGATATTGTAGCCCATCTCATTCTTGAAATAATCAGCGATCTCTGTGATAACGGTGGGATCCATTCCGTCCAGCGTTCCCTTGAGTGAGGCATACTCAAACACCATTGCCTCAAGCGGAACATTACCCGTTCTCTCACCTATACCGAGAAGCGAGGTATTGACAGCACTCGCGCCGTAGAGCCAAGCGCACGATGCGTTAGCAACTGCTTTGTAAAAATCGTTATGTCCGTGCCACTCGAGCTGCTCGCTCGGAACGTCCGCATAATGCTGAAGTCCGTATACGATACCGGGTACGCTTCGCGGAAGCGCAACCTCACTGTAAGGCACGCCATATCCCATTGTATCGCAAGCCCTGATTCTGACTGGAATACCCGCTTCCTTTGAAAGCGACTGAATAGCGTTTACGAAAGGAACGACAAAACCGTAAAAATCAGCGCGCGTTATATCCTCAAAATGGCAGCGGGGGCGAATACCCATTTCAAGCGCGGCGGAAATCGTCTTAAGATAATGATCAAGCGCCTGCTTTCTCGTCATGCCGAGCTTTTTAAATATGTGATAGTCAGAGCAGGACACGAGTATGCCCGTCTCCTTGATACCAAGGTCCTTAACAAGCTTGAAATCATTAAGGCTGGCTCTTATCCACGTGGTTATCTCGGGGAACTCCAAACCAAGCTCCATGCAGGAATTCAGCGCCTTGCGATCGTTCTCGCTGTACACAAAGAACTCGGTTGCGCGAATTACACCCTTTGGACCGCCGAGGCGCGACATCATCTTATAAAGGTCAACTATCTGTTTTACCGTATAGGGGGCTTGGGACTGCATACCGTCACGGAACGAGGTGTCGGTTATCCATATCTCCTCGGGCATACTAAGCGGTACGCGGCGGTGGTTGAACGGCACCATCGGCACTTCGCTGTACGTGTATATCTCGCGGTATAGATTTGGTTCTTCAACATCCTGAAGCGAGTATCTGTACGATTTTTGCTCTAATAAATTAGATTTTTTGGAGATTTCTATCATGTTTGTTTCCTCCGTTAAAGAAATAAATAACAAATCACAATTATTATACTACTTTTTCTTCAAATTTGCAAGATATATTTGAATATTTTTCATATTTTACTATATTTAATTAAAAAACCGCACGCCGATTGCAAGTTTCGCTGTACTTCTATGCGTTTTTTATTCAATCAGCGTGATTTTTACTCCAAACCGTACTTTTTTATCGCAAAGCTCTTGATTTCTTCTTTATTTTTTGCAATAATATAACATATAATAGTTTTGGAGGTGCACCATGCTTAAAACCGATGCCGAACAGTATCACCTTAAATGCAAGCCCGGAGATATCGGAGGATATTGTATCCTGCCCGGCGATCCCGCCAGAGTTTCCAAGATATCTGCATATCTCGATATGTCAAGACATATCTCCGCAAACAGAGAGTACACCATCCATACCGGTCTTTTGTGCGGCGAGAAGGTCACCGTTTGCTCCACGGGAATCGGCGGTCCCTCGACGGCAATCGCGGTAGAGGAGCTTGCCGCTTGCGGCGCTCACACATTTATCCGTGTAGGCA
Organism: Eubacteriales bacterium; assembly: GCA_045580585.1. Classification (GTDB taxonomy): domain Bacteria; phylum Bacillota; class Clostridia; order Oscillospirales; family CAG-272; genus CAG-390. The sequence continues at coordinate 2,475 of JAZNOD010000008.1, read as the reverse complement.
CTTGCGGCGGCATCTCCACCCTCGTGCGTTCGGGCGACGTAGTTATTGCCACGGGCGCTGTCCGTCAGGACGGCACGAGCCGCGAATACGCCCCGATTGAATTCCCCGCAGTACCCGATCCCGACGTACTTTTTTCGCTTATTGCGGCGGCAAGAGATGAAAAATTCTCATACCATGCGGGCGTAGTTCAGAGCAAAGACTCTTTCTACGGTCAACACTCCCCCGAGAGAATGCCCATTTCAGGCGAGCTTTTAGCAAAATGGGAGGCTTACAAGCGCCTTGGTGTGCTTGCAAGTGAGATGGAAGCTTCCACTCTCTTTACCGTTGGTGCTACACTTGGCGTACGTTGCGGCGCGGTGTTCCACGTTGTATGGAATCAAGAGCGCGCAAACCTTGGGCTCGACACGGACGAAAACGAAAGTCACGACACAGACCGCGCCATACGCGTTGCCATAGGCGCGATAAAACAAATGATAACAGCTCAATAAGATAGGGTGAAACATGCAAAACAATAACAAAGGAAAATTTAACGGTTGGCTTTTTTATTCCGATTTCGACGGCACTGTATACAGCGAAGCAATAACGGTAGAGGAAAAGCCCAAATCAAAAATATCAAAGGAAAATATAGACGCTATTCGCTATTTTCAAGAAAACGGCGGACGATTCGCATTTGCAAGCGGACGTTTTGTTTCGATGATTTGCGAAACTGTCCCCGAAATAAAGCTAAACGCCCCCGTCATCAGCGTAAATGGCGCAATTCTTGCCTCGCCCGATGATTTTTCGGAGATCCGCCGCGGAACTATTGACTCGTCACCGATGTTCGAATACATGTACAACCTTTATAAGACTGATAAGGGGGTTGTCGGCGGACATTTTTACGGTGCGGACAATAATTCCTACCACTACTCGTCTCTTTACGGCGACGCGCCCGACCGCGATGCATTTCTCGCCTCTATGCCCGATAAGTGCTTAAAGATGATAATCCTTGTTACGGATGAGGATAGCGATCGAGTTACCGAGCTTGTACGCAAGCAACTCGGTGACAGATACTATATCTCTCGCAGTTGGATCAACGGCATTGAGATAGTTGACAAAGCATTCTCCAAGGGGCAGGCGGCACTATTCGCAAAGAAACACGTCGGCGCTAAACATCTTGTTTGTGTAGGTGACTATGAAAACGACCTCGACATGATCGAAGCCGCCGATATCGGCTACGCCGTATCAAATGCTATCCCTGCCGTAAAAGCAGTTGCGGACAGAATAACCGTTTCGGTTCACGAGCATGCCCTTGCCGCGATAATCCGCGAGCTTGAAGCTGAAATAGACTCCGCAACAACGAAATAAAAAACAGGAGTAAAGCTATGAAAACAGGTATAATCATCTCTTTCGATAAAAACGTTGATGAGCATGTCAAAAAAACCGCAGAACTTGGCATTCCAACCGTTCAGCTTCGTTGCTGGAACAGCGAGGATCTTACAACCGAAATAGCCGATAGAGCGATCGACGCTTTGAAAAAGCACGGCGTTACCGCTTCTGCATTCTGGTGCGGCTGGGACGGGCTTTCAAGCTGGAATTTTTACGACGGTCCCCTCACACTCGGGTTGGTTCCTCGCGACTACCGCGACGCAAGAATGAAAATGCTTTTGAAAGGCGCCGAGATCGCGCACTACATGGGAATCGCCGACGTTATAACGCACGCAGGCTTCCTTCCCGAAAACTGCTATACTACCGAGTATCACGAGATCGTTGCCGTGCTCAAATACATAGCCCGTCAGCTCAAGGGGCGCGGACAGTATTTCCTGTTTGAAACGGGTCAGGAAACGCCCGTCACCCTGCTTCGCACGATCGAAGACGTTGGCACAGGAAATCTTGGAATCAATATTGACCCCGCAAACCTGCTGATGTACGGTAAGGCAAATCCCACTGACGCGCTTGACGTTTTTGGAAAATACGTCAGGGGCGTTCACGGCAAGGACGGCGAATATCCCACCGACGGTCGCCATCTCGGTATTGAGAAACCTATGGGACAGGGGCGCGTGAACTTCCCCGTCTTCATAGCAAAGCTCAAAGAGGTCGGCTATAACGGGCCGATAACGATTGAGCGTGAGATCGAAGGCGAGGAGCAGATACGCGACATAATTAACGCCAAGGCTATGCTTGAAGATATTTTCGCGGAGCTTAACGTATAATAAAAAAGGGTGTCATAAGCACCCTTTTTTCAAATTTTACCATAATTGTTTATTTTCAGTTAAGAATTTGGGGGTATAATAATAAAAACGAACCACGAAAGGCAAAAAAATGAGATTCAGAGAACGCTTATACAGATTTATGATGGGAAGATACGGTGCGGATCAACTTGGAAACGCGCTGATGGTGTTTTATTTCGCTTTATTCATATTGAATATTTTTATAGGTTCACCCATCATTTCCATTCTTGTCTTCGTGCTTATGGGATATGAGATATTCCGAATGATG
>JAZNOD010000007.1:0-2691 GCA_045580585.1 Eubacteriales bacterium | reverse complement strand
GCCCGTGAGAAGCTCTACTCCGCGAGAGGTAAGACCTGCGGCAAGAGTCTTGGCGTTAGCAACGACCTGCTTCTGATACTCAACGAACTCGGGGCGAAGTGCCTCGCCGAAAGCAACAGCCTTTGCGGCGATGATGTGCATAAGAGGACCGCCCTGCGTGCCGGGGAATATAGCCTTGTCTATCTTCTTTGCGAACTCCTCACGGCAGAGGATCATACCTCCGCGAGGCCCGCGCAGAGTCTTGTGCGTGGTGGTGGTAACTACGTGAGCGTGGGGAACGGGGCTCGGATGAAGTCCTGCCGCAACAAGACCTGCGATGTGCGCCATGTCTACCATAAGGTATGCGCCTACCTCGTCAGCGATCTCACGGAACTTTGCAAAATCAATAATTCTGGAATATGCGCTTGCACCTGCGACGATGAGCTTGGGCTTGCACTCAAGAGCTGCCGCGCGAACCTTGTCATAATCGATAAGACCCGTATCGGGCTCTACGCCGTAGGAAACTATGTTGAAATACTTACCCGAAATGTTTACGGGCAGACCGTGGGAAATGTGTCCGCCGTGGGCAAGGTTCATGGAAAGAACGGTGTCACCGGGGGAAACAAGAGCAAAAAATGCGGCAAGGTTTGCGTTAGCGCCGCAGTGGGGCTGAACGTTAGCATGCTCCGCACCGAAAAGGCGGCAAGCGCGCTCACGTGCGATATTCTCTACCTCGTCAACAAACTCACATCCGCCATAGTAACGGGCTGCGGGATAACCCTCTGCATACTTGTTGGTAAGTACTCCGCCTGCGGCAAGAAGGACCGCCTCGGAAACGATATTCTCGGACGCGATAAGCTCAATGTTGCCCTGCTGACGGCGAAGCTCTCTGCCGCAAGAAGCAGCAACGTCCGCGTCAAACTGGGATAATCTTTCAAAAAACATTTTCAACACTCCCTTGTTTTAAATTTATCCTTGTAATTATAACATAACACGCCACTTTTGTCAACAAAAAAAACGTCTCTGCGGGCATTTCGTGTTTATTAACTAAAATATGGTAAAAAAACTTGTTTATTTTGGCGTGTTTCATTGTTTTTTCTCTTGACTTTATTTGTATATATAAGTATAATTATATTGGATTTTAATTTGTACACTTAAAAAGGGGGGATTGTATGTTTGGACAGAACGATAATATCCGCATCGGCATTTTCGGACTGTGGCGCGGCGGCGCATACATAAAATCCCTGCTCCTTATCCCCAACGTGACCGTTACGGCAGTCTGCGAGAGAATGACGGATAGGATCGATAAGAACCTTGAAAAATTCTCAGACCGCGGGGAGTGTCCGCAAGTTTTTTCCGAGCCTGAGGCATTCTTCTCCTCGGGGCTGTTTGATGCCGTCATCCTTGCAAACTACCTGCCCGAGCATGCGAAATACGCCATCAAGGCGCTTCGGCTCGGCATACACGTTCTTTGCGAAACGACCGCCGCGGCAACCATGGCGGATGCCGTTGCCCTCTGCCGAGAGGCGGAAGATGCTCAAAAGCGCGGTGTGATTTATATGATGGCTGAAAACTACCCCTACTCATGTAGCTGCACAGAGCTTCGCAAGCTCTACCGCACGGGTAAATTCGGCAAGATGATGTTTGCCGAAGGAGAGTACGTTCACCCCATGGACCCCGAAAATTCCTCGTTCTACAACAGCCCCACGATACAGGGCAAATACCATTGGCGGCGTTATCTGCCCGTCACATATTACTGCTCGCACTCGCTTGCGCCCATTATGTACGCCACGGGCGAACGGCCTACGCGAGTCATGGCAATGACGGCAAAGGACACCACCGAGCACATTTCCGAGTTCAAGCGGCTCCGCGCTGACCTTGTCGGAGTAATGCTCCTTTCCACCGACGGCGGTGCGGTCATACGCATAAACGGCTCGACCTACTGCCCGCCCGAGGATAATTGGTACAGAATAAGCTGCACCCGCGGCTCCGTTGAGACCGTGCGCGGCGAACAGACCAAGGTGCGTGTCGCATACAACAAATGGGATACGCCCGAGGGCGAGGAGCAGGAGTATTTCTACACTCCCGAATGGACGGAGCATAAGGAAGCGGCAGACTCCACACGCCACGGCGGCGGCGACTATTTCGTAGTGCGTACCTTTATCGATACCCTGCGCGGAAACGCCGAGCCGTTCCCCGACGTATACGACTCCTGCTGTATGGCGGCGGTCGGCATACTCGGTTGGAAGAGCGCCCTTGAGGGCAAGCCGTACGATTTGCCTGATTTTCGCAATGAGGCAGACCGTGAAAAATGGGAGAATGACCACGACAATCCCTTCCCAGATTTTGAAACAGGCGAGCATTCTCTGCCCTATTCGACCTCTCCCGTAGATGCAGGCGAGGATTGGTAAAAACGATAATCTCCGCCACGGCGGTGAATATAAAAAGTAAAAAATAAAAACATGATAAAGAAAGGTGTTTTTCAAATGAGCAATGAGAAAAAGACCGTCCGCTTTGCCATAATCGGCTGCGGACTGATGGGACGCGAATTCGCATGTGCGGCGGCACGCTGGTGTCAGCTTTCCGATCGCTCCATCCCCCGTCCCGAGATCGTCGGAGTATGTGATCTTTCCGAGGATGCAAGAGCTTACTTTACCGATAATTTTGATTCGATAAAGTACAGCACCGCCGACTATCACGAGCTTCTTGAGA
>JAZNOD010000006.1:0-4163 GCA_045580585.1 Eubacteriales bacterium | reverse complement strand
ACACGGCCTCCGTTATTGTCGTATGCGGGGGCTTTCTAAGGTTGCCGAGCAGTGCCTGCTCACTGCCGCCGTGCAGAATATGAAGAAAATTGCGAACCTATGCTGGAGGGATACCCCCAGTTCCCTTGCTTTTTTACCATTCTTTAGAAAAAAACAAAGCCTATCTCGCGCTTGAGATAGACTTTGTCAGTGGTCTGAGTGAGTCAAATGCAGTTTCGCATTTGACTCACCTTTTTTATTAGTTGAAAGAGGCGAACGTGACGCCCTTGTCCCAGAGCGAGTAGGGGGATATGGGAACGTTTCCGACAGTGAACATTATTCTTGAACGTCCGCTTAATATAAATCCTGTTGAGCCTGCCTTGCCGATAATCTGGCTCTTGGTGATATTATCGTTGTTCGATACTGAAACCTCTCCGAGATTTGTGTACCATGTTTTAAGACCGTATCCGTGGTCTATAACTACATATCTTCCCATGACCTCGTTAGCACCGACGGCACATACCACTCCGCTTTCCATAGCGGGGATCTCCTGTCCGCTTGTGACGGCGAATTCCATTCCCGGGTGCGTAAAGGTTCTCTCAGATGCATTCTCAAGAGTTACCCTCTTACCAAAACCAAGCTTCAACTGTGAGAGAGTACCGCCGTTCGGGTACAACGAAGTCCCCTTGAAGTAGTTAAGGAAAGCTCCCGAAAAATATCTTGTTCCCGTTGAGGAAGTGCAGATGCGGTCAAAATCAGCCTTGGCGGATGAAACCAGCTCGGGAGTGAAGCTTGCGTCGATCAGAGTTTTTGATGCCTTATATGATCTGTCATCAAAGGCATACGTGGGATCCTTTACGTTTAGAGTTAGAGTCTGTTGTGCTACTCCGTATGACACGGTGAAGGTGAAAGGACCGTTTACATCAACGTCATATCCAATGGGGATAAGGGCGTGTACAGTGTCCTTTGCGGTAGCATCGGCATAGAAAACGGGTGTGAAATTAATTGCGGGGGAAGATTCAAACTTGACCTGCGAAGGATCTGCGACGTTTATGCCCGAAACCACAACGAACTCTCCGTGCTTTATGGTTTCCGCACCGAGCTTGAATTGGGCAGGGGCGGTTATGTTGGCATTAAAGCTATACGTTGCTTCGCCATATGCTTGGCAGTTGTCTGTGCGCAACCACTTGGCTTCAATAACAAAGGTGAGCAGAGTGTTGCGATTTATTGGCAGTGCGGGGAGCTTGTCATAAGGTCCGTCGTAGTAGGCGACGTTACCGTTGTAAACCTTAAGGCTGCATTCATCGGGTTCGACCGTGAAGTTGAAGTCCATCGTACTGCCTACGTCGTAGTCAAGAACGGTCTCGGAAGTTGACGTTCTGTTGTATTCCTGATAGATACCTCCTGACGCAAGATAGAGCCAAGTGATCTCTGTCGGGACTATCGTATTGCCCTCACCCGCGGAAAGAACGGGCGGAGCGGCGTTATCGTACAGATACACGGAGTATGATGATGCCAGAAAACGTTTTGCTCCGTCTTCGTCTATCTTAAAGCTTTCGCCATTGGGATCCGTAAAGTAGCAAGAAGCGGGGTCTATGGAAAAATAATATTTGTAGGATGATGTGGTAGCGGATTCGTCTACTACCGCCTTGTATGTAGCGAGGAGAAATGCCTCACCCGAAATGCTGTCAGGCAGTGCGGAAACTCTTGTGGCGTCTTCCATAAGAACTTCAAACATTTCCATCAGCTTGTCAGGATCGTTTTCGGATGTTACCGTGGTAGTGGAGCCGTCGGGATCCCGTATGGTAAGCTCCGTCAGATCCGCGGACAAGGTGGGATCGATCTTATTGGCGTTATAACTGCCGATAGCAAAATACGTCGGGGTGAAGAGCAGTATAACCACTATAACGGATATTAAAAATTTTTTAAAAGGAACATTAAATATCATAATACTAACTCCAAAAAAGGATTAATTTCAACATATATTCACTTTATTATACAACATCTCGGCAAAAAGGTCAATAGAAAAATAAAACTTGGACATCAAAATTCTTTTTACTTGACAACGCAATTCATAAGCGGTATAATTTTTTTATGTGAGGTGATGAATTATGAAAATATATGATAGCATAACGGAGCTTGCGGGCAATACACCGCTTTTGCGCTCAAAGGAATCGCTCGGAGCAGAGCTTATTTACAAAATCGAGGCTATGAATCCCGCGGGAAGTGCCAAGGATAGAGTAGCCGTGTCAATGCTGCTTGACGCGCGCCGCAGGGGAATTCTCGCTGACGGCGGTACGGTTATCGAGCCGACAAGCGGAAATACGGGCATCGGGCTTGCCGCCTACGGCGTGCCGATGGGATATCGCATTATTATCGTCATGCCTGACAGTATGAGCCGCGAGAGGATAGACCTCATTCGCGCTTACGGCGCGGAGGTAGTGCTTACCGCGGGCGCGGAAGGCATGAAGGGCGCAATCGCGAGGGCAGAGGAGCTTGCAGCCGAGATAGACGGTGCTTTTATCCCCGCGCAGTTTGAAAATCCCGCAAATCCCGATGCTCATTATTGCGGCACGGGCAGGGAGATATGGCGTGATACCGACGGTGAGATCGACGTTTTTGTAGCCACGGTCGGTACGGGCGGAACTCTTTCGGGGACTGCAAGATATCTGAAGGAGCAAAATCCCAATATAGAGATAATCGGCGTTGAGCCTGCCGCGTCTCCGCTTATAACTCGCGGCATTGCGGGTGCGCATAAGATACAGGGCATAGGGGCTAATTTCATTCCCAAAAATTACGATGCATCGGTGGTGGACAAGGTTCTTACCGCAACCGATGAAGATGCTGCCGCAGAGGCAAAGGCGCTTGTGCGCCGCGAGGGTATTTTTGCGGGCATTTCTTCGGGCGCGGCATCGTTTGCGGCACGTGCGCTTGCAGTCTTGCCCGAATACAAGGGAAAGAGGATAGTCGCTCTGCTTCCCGACTCCGGTGAAAGATATATATCAACGGGTATGTTTGAATAAAAAAACGAGCCGAATGCAAAAAAATGCATTCGGCTCTCCTTTTTATACAGACGGTGAGAGCTTTTTCATCACGTTCGTAACAGGACGGTATAAAACGAGCATGAGTATAAAGTTTGAGATTCCGTGTGTCAGATCAAAAGGAATTCCTGCTACCCAATAGCCGAAGGCATAGGCGATTCCCGGCGTTGGGCTTCCCACGAAAACGTAGGGGATAGCGCACAAAAAGCCAAAAGAAAGCCCGAATATGCCCGAGAGAATAGCAAAGGGCAGGGGAGAGTCGTTCTTTCTCATTATGTAGGCAAGAAGGACTAAAACGGGCCAAGCGTAGAGATACATTACCCACCACAGACCAAAGCCAAAGACAAGCCCCTCGATGATAGTAAATATCGGTACGGCAACCATTGCCCGCCTTCCGAAAAAGACGGCAAACATGATAAGCCAAAAGCTTGTCAGCTCAACGTTGGGTATCCAACCCATAGCCAGCTTGCACGCTTCGATCAAAGCCACAAGAACACCGATAATGGCAATGTGGCGCAGGTTAAACCTATCCTTGCGCATCAGGCGGCTGTATAAACTATACGGAAAACGTCGCCGTCGGCTACAGGCTGATCGTTGATTCCATAGTTGCAGTATGCGTCGCCGATGTAAAACGCCCAGTAGGCTTTATCCAGCGTGTAATCGGCTCTCTCGCCGTTTACGCTCATTACCATGCCGCCGGCTTCGGTAAAGGTCAAGCCGTCTGCCTCTTCCATAACGCCGCGCAGATGTTTTGCATCCGTTTTTACGTTATACGTTGTGGTCTCGCCCGCCTTGTTTACTACCTGGATAGTAACGCTTTTACCACCTTTTTCGGTGGATGGAGTGCTTTCACCCGCTTCGTTTGTTGGCGCACTTTCGTCTGCATTATTTGTTGCAGTGGTGGTCGCGGTGTCTTTCAGAGCGCTTTGCGGACCGAAGGCAAACCACACTCCAACAAGCGCGGCAACAACAAGCACGGCGGCAACACAGCCGAGTATCAGTTTTTTGTTTTTTGTCACTTGTGTTCTCCTTTCCATAGTATTGCCACAACTCCGTCCAATCGTGGAAAGTGGGAGATTGTGGCAATACGGCGGAAAACACCGTATTTTGCTTCAACCGATTACTCGCGGCTCCACAATATGA
>JAZNOD010000005.1:0-8516 GCA_045580585.1 Eubacteriales bacterium | reverse complement strand
AAAAACGGCGGAGAGCACCGCGTAGATCATCCACGAACGCCCCTTGGCCTGTCCTTCGGTCTTTTTCTTTTCGACCATGAGAAAAATTCCAAGCGCGAGAATGGCGGTGGCGATCAGCTTGAATACCAGATTCGACGTCTCGCCAAAGCAAAGGATCGCGAGCAGGACGGTAAGTATCGTGCTTGACTTATCAATGGGAACGACCTTATTGATGTCCCCCATCGAAAGCGCCTTGAAGTAGCAGATCCACGAAGCACCCGTAGCAAGCCCCGAGAGAATCAAAAAGACCAGTGGCTTGGGCTCTATTTCCACAATCGTACCTTGCGATCCGACTACGAACACCATTACCCACGAAAAGATCAGCACCACAACGGTGCGGATCGCCGTAGCGAGGTCTGAGTCAGTCTTTTTGATGCCGCATTTGGCAAGAATTGAGGTCATCCCTGCAAACACAGCGGAAAGTATAGCGGCAATAATCCAAAGCATAGTTGCACCTTTTTCTTACGTAAGTAATTATTTTTTGATGGGCAGCAGCATTCTCGTCTGATTTTTGTATTCCGCAAAGCCATCCTTGCGGGACTGGCGTTTGTCTGCCATAGGAATGCTGACCGCCAAAAACAGGATCGTATTTGCCACAGCACCTGCCACGAGATACCACGCGCTCGGTGCCGCGCAAAGCACGGACAGACCCACGCCCCACCACATCAGAATCTCGCCGAGATAGTTGGGATGGCGCGAGTATTTCCAAAGGCCTATGCGAATAAAAGGCGTGTTGCGATTCTTGCGGAATTTGTGCATTTGAATATCCGCGATCCCCTGCATGATTGCCGCGCAGAGGGACAGGCACAGGAACAGCACGCTTGCGATATTGCCTGAAAGTCCTTCGCGGATGGCGTAAACACCGGGCACAATACAGCCATACACCACCAGCGTCGGCACCATATGGATGCCCACGAAATTGATGATGGGGTAAAATACACCCGTCTTCTCATGAAGCATAGTGTAACGCCAGTCCTGATGATTGAGATTTCCGAATGTGTACGCCCAGTTTGCCGTCAAGCGGATCGCCCAAAAGGACACGACCACAAGCAAGAGAATTCCGAGTGCAGTCAAGTCCTCGCCAATGGCAAACGCCACGAGAATGACGGGCGGTTGCACGCTCCAATAGGGGTCGTAGACCGATGCGTTCTTAAAAATGAGACTGAAAACGAATGTCACCACGGTTGCCGCCACATCTGCGATGAGCAATGACAGCCACCAATCGAGTGTGAGCGCGCGATAGGCAAGCACGCCCACCACGGTGGCAATTATGTATACCAGCGTAACAACAATAAAACTCACCGCACGGTTTTGCTTTAGCTTGTTCATACGGCATTACCGTACCTTTCGATAATCTCGACGAGGATCTCCTCGTCTGCCGGGCAGAACTCGTAATTCGGTATCTCGCTCGGCGTGATCCACTTAATATCGTTGTGCTCGAGCTTCTGCGGTTCTCCCTCGGCAATCGCGGCGTTGAATAGAGTCAGATGCACCATCAAATCAGGGTACTCATGAACCACATCCATGAACTCGTCACCAACTACCAGCGTAACGGCAATCTCTTCCCGGCACTCGCGAATGAGCGCCTGCTCTTTTGTTTCTCCCGGCTCGACCTTGCCGCCAACGAACTCCCAAAGGAGTCCTCGCGCCTTATGCGCTGGGCGTTGGCAGATCATGAATTTATCACCATTCCAAATAAGGGCTGCCACCACTTCGGTTATTTTCATATTTCTTCAATTCCTAAATTTTTCAAGTATTGATAAGTTCCATCGTAGAACTTAGGCAAGCGAGTGCTATCCTCCCAAAATCCACTTGGATTCTTACTGGGATTGCCTGCTGGAACGCAAATTACCATACCAGCTCTTGCTCTTGTGAGAAGCACTCGATAAGCGTTGAGCATATATTTGATCTGCTCTTGCTTATTCTCTGTATCGGGTAATTTTTCGTTCCACGCCGTTTTGCCATTAAACGTGTAATAACGCCATTTGCCGTTATCGCATCTCATATCAGCATCCCACAGCACACATGTATAGTCAAGCTCCAATCCCTGCACTTGAATTTCGGTAGCTGCATCTTCAAGATAATTGGAAGCTCTTGTATCAACTTTATCTTCAAGGAACCAGTGAACTGCGTTTTCATCTCCTGAAGGCAGAATATGAATGCCAAGCGGTTTGAAACGTGCCGCTTCTTTTGTCACAAGCACTCCTGTGCGCTCTGTTCCTCTGACTTTACTATGAAGCCATCTCTTGGCAGTTTCCATATCTCGTGTTAAAACAATGGGATACCTGTCCTTTATTTCATTGTACAATTCTGATGCATCGGGATTGAAAGTAAGCAATGAATGAACAAATGCAGAGAGCTTTTCTGCTCTAAAAGAACGCAGAGAAACGCCAAGATGTAGGTTTTCTGAATACGTAACGTTTTCGTTTTTCGCCAAGAGCTCGTTAACCTTACCTTCGGCATATTCCGGCTCTGTAAGCTTCGGAGAAATATATACTTTCCAATGTGGAAACTTATCATTCAGCGCATGTATCCACTCTGAAATTCCCGCTTCACCGGTATTGATCTCCTGACCACCACCTACAAGGCAAACAATCGTTGCCCAGTCCTCTCTTTGATCGAGAGACCATATCAAGAAAGCCGCCTCTGATAATGGGAAGTTAGGAACTTTAAGTTTATTGCCGTATGTTCCACCTCGTTTGAGATAGTCTGCAAGCCTTTTATGAGTCCACGAACGTTGTGCCTCGTCGAAAATGGCGACGTGCTCCACTTCTCCATAACCCGATTCCGCAAGCTTCACTGCTTTTTCGGGATCAATTTCCAGCACTCCGTTTTCAACGGGATTCTTGATTTTGGCGAGCATATTATCACGGTAACGGTGGATGATTTGAATAAACTTGCCCACCTCTCTACGTGAGTCTGACAGGTTTTTCTTTTCGTTTCTATCACGGCATTTTTGATGATTATCTTTTGCGAGAGCTTCGGTAAGTACGGCAACCAAAGGGCCGTTTCCGGAAAGATATACTGCGCCTTCATCTTCAACAGGCGCGTCATTTCCCTGATAGGTTTGCTTCACAGCCACATCGAGACCGACGAGTGTTTTGCCTGCGCCGGGCACACCAGTAACAAAGCAAATGCTTTTCTCTGCGTTTGTTTTGCTTTTCTGTATCACATCAAGGATATATTTTATCGTCGCATCGGTTGAAACTTTATCCGCTTCATGCCTTGTGATATTTTCAACCGAATGACTTTCATAAAGTGTTTTTGCCGCCTCAACAATAGTCGGCGTAGGTGCATAAGGACTGATCACCCAATCATTATGAACCGGGGCTTCGTTCGGAAACTTTTCCAATACGTTTTCAATCAAAGCAGATATTCCTGCTTTTCCGGTTACCAAGGGATTTATTACCCTGTCGTCATACACCGACATCTGTATGGATGTGCTTCGATTGGAATAATTTGTAGCTACCAAAATAGGGGCGATAACCTTGTCCTCACTGAATTTATGGAAGTTTTTCAGATCCAAAGCATAGTCCAATACCTGGTCAATATTCGTTTCGAGAATTTTTGACTCACCAACCTTAAATTCAAGGCAGAACACTACACCACGATAAAGGAGGACAACGTCGATTCTTTTACCAAGACGAGGAATATCGTATTCAAAGATAATTTGGCCATCAACAGTGTTAAGTGAAGAAACCACGTTCTTCATAATGTCGATCTCCGCTTTCCACGCGTCTCTTGTAGTGGTCAGTGCTTCGCCATGGTAATTGTCATCTATTATTCTGTATATAGACGCTGAATCTGTATATAAGAATGTTGCAAAATCGCTGTTATATAGGCACCGTGACATGCATACTGCCTCCTTTCAAAAATTATCGTTACTTGTTGTCAGGAATAAATTCCATTATATCCTCAACATTGCACTCGAGAACCTTGCATATCTTACCGAGCGTATCGGTAGTTACGTTTTCACCTTTACTCATCTTGGTGATAGTATAAGTGCTGACATCTGCAAGCTTAGCGAGATCCTTTTTCTTCATATCTTTGTCGATGAGGATCTTCCATAATTTCTTATAGCTGACTGCCATCTTTTACTCCTTCCACAACCATGGGTCGAGGTTATTATACAGTTTCTATTATATCACAAAATTCGCCATTTATCAAGTCCAAATCGAGGTTTATCTAAATTTATTTTAGTTTTTTCATCATCGAACCAATTCTCAAAAAATGATTACCGACAGATGTGCTGACCTATCGGCACACGCATGTTGAATATGATTGCTCCAGGCTTTTTCTTTGTCTATTGCGGTGCAAATTTTGATTGCAAAGCCTCTTGACAAACGGTTGAAAAAGAGTTACAATACGGCAACGCAAATAGGCGGAATCAGTTTGAAAATGACCACATATTTTGATCCCATATTTTGACCACATATTTTGACCACAATTGCTCTACATAAAAAATCCGCTCCCTTGATGCTTGGCTGCATCAAATCGGGAGCAGATTTTTTGACCACATGTTTGACCACTTGGGAAAATTTTTGATTATTTTTTGGCAACATCGCTTGACAAATTGGCAAGTCCATGATATAATACTTACAGAATGCACAAGATGCATCGTAGAGCCAGAGCCAGAGCCTTTGAGCCAGAGCCAGAGCCGGAAAGGAATATTACCATGAGCAAAGACTTAGGTAATCGAATAGCTGAAATGCTATCAAAAAGAGGAATTACACAAAAAGAATTAGCATCAACCATCGGTGTTACGGAGGCGGTTATTTCTAGATATGTTTCTGGAGAGAGAGAGCCCAAACCTGAAACCATTGCGAATATCGCGACGGCTTTACGCACTACATCGGATTATCTTCTTGGTATTGAAAATGAAGAATTCGATCACGCAAGAATTCGTCGTATCATTGCAAGAAATGCGTCACAAATGACACTGCAAGAAAAGAAGGACTTAATTGATGCTCTATTCGGGGAGGATTAATGGCTGATATCAAACTCTCTTCGCGACGCTGCGAAGAAATCAAGAAAATTGTTGTTGAAATGTTCGTTAAATATGGTGTTTGTTGTGTTCCAATCAACGGATTTGAAATTGCATCGAAAATGGGCGTTACTGTAATTCCCTATTCTGCTTTTCCACCGCAAAAACGCACTCTCTTGTTAAAGAAAAGCGAGGACGGTTTTTCTGTTGAGAAAACCGCAGGAGAGTGGTATATCTACTACAACGATGAAAAAGGTTATCGCCGTATTAACAACACCATTATGCACGAGATTGGTCATATCGTACTTGACCACACAGAAGATAGTGAGCTTGCAGAAAAAGAAGTAAATTTCTTTGCAAAATATGCTCTCGTACCTCCTGTTCTTGTTCACAAACTTGAAATCAACTCCCCGCTTCAAATAGTGAGATTGTTTGATGTCAGTTTTGAAGCAGCAAAGTATGCGTTCGATTATTATCAAAAATGGTTGGAATTTGGCGGTTCCGACTATACAAGATACGAACTCATCACACTTGAGCTTTTCAAAAACGTCGGTTAAGAAAGGCGGTGGGTACATTGATTGTTTTTTATAAGCAAAAAAGCACTTCGTAGATTGTTGGCGCAATCCAGAAATGCTTTTTGCTCGCCGGATATGATATAATCAATCCAACGTGGTGGTTAGATTATTATATCATATCCTTTCTCGGTTGTCAATGGGCAACCGCTCAAAAAATATTTTTTAGAAAGGATGTGATTATTATAAAACACATCATCGATGACGGCTTTAACGCCGAACTTGTTTCTCACGCTTTCTTTGACGGTCTCTTGGAGATTCCAATTATTGAGAAGCCGAATGAAATCATTATTCCCTCTGGACTAATTCCATTCACACAAATGAAGAGAAGCTACACCAAGTCAGAGGCTGTCCATTTTTATGAGCACGACAAAAGGTTCTCTGATGTACTTACCTGCACAAAAGAACTGCTTCCGGAGCTTTCAAAGTTCTCAGCGGTCATTTCACCAGATTGCTCTCTATACCGTGATATGCCGTTGTGCTTGCAAATTGCAAACACATATATGAATCGCGCAGTAGGACATTATCTGCAATCTCAAGGATTGTATGTTATCCCGAATATCCGTTGGGGAGATGAACGAAGTTTTACGACAGTTGAGCTGCCTGAAAAATTCGCGTTTCTCGGCGCTCCGAAAAACAGTATTGTGTCTATTGGCACATACGGCTGTATTCAAAGTCGAGAAAACAAGAATTATTTCCACAAAGGATTATCGGCAATGCTTGACGAACTCTCGCCAGAAGTAGTGCTTGTTTACGGAGGTATGCCAGAGTGTATCTTTGGTGAATTTAAGGGCAGAACACGATTTGTCAATTATCCCGACTGGACTTCTACTAAGAGAAGGAGGGCGGTATAATGGGCGCAGGTATGTCAGGAAATTATTCTAACACCAAAGGTGCAAACAATAACAGTTCTGCACCTATAAAAAGCACTTCGGACTTGCAATACAGTCAGCAAAAAACCGAGGGATACCTACTGAATCCCAATCATCCCGTTGGTGCTGCTAAAGCGAAGTTTATGAAAGATGTTTTGGGCTATACACAAAGTGATTCCCAACTCTTTCACGAAAATGTGACTAAGTCAATCCTTGGAAAGACGCCGACTAAAACTGAAACCACGCAATATGGAGTGAAACACACGTATAACACTACTTTGGTTGGCAAAAACGGTCAAAGCGTATCAGCAAAGGTAGTCGTGGTTATCCAAAAGGATCACGGTCATGTCACATATAAGATTATTACGGTATATCCGGATTAAGGAGGTTTTTATGAAAGAATTAGATGTAGTACGGTTGGTTCAAGAGTTTAACGGTTTTCCTGTAGGTACTGAAGGAACCATTGTTCACAAGTATGACGATTCAATGTACGAGATTGAGTTCTTTGATAAGAGTGGAAACACCCTTGAAGTAGTAACCACCCCTAAACATGTATTGGAACTTATTCTTGAAAGCTAAAACTAAGGACGGTAGTCACAGTAATTGTGATTGCCGCCCTTTCTTTGTTTAGTATTCATCAAATTCCACCGCAACCTTAATAACACCGTCGCGTTTATTTTCAAACAGCTCATACGCCTCGTCGATCTTTGAGAGAGGATAGGTATGCGTGATCAATGGCTCGGTATCGAGCTTGCCCTCGGCGATGAGCGCGAGGGTTTCCTCACAATCACAACCGTCAACGCCGCCGGTCTTGAAGGTCAAGTTCTTGCCGTACATATCGGGCAAAGGCAAGGTCTGCGCCTTCTCGTAAAGCGCCGCCACCGTGACGATGGCATTCGGGCGCGCGCACTGCCACGCAAGCTCGAATGTGTTCTCTGCTCCTGCCACCTCAAGCACCACGTCCGCGCCACCGTGAGCGCTGTTCTTGCGAACAAAATCAAGGCATTTTTCGGGCGTAACCGTCAGCACGTTGGGATAATGCTCATTCACAAACTTGATTCGATTCTCGTCCTTCTCGCACACGATGATGCGCTTTGGTGCTTTCAGCATCACGCAAAGGAGCGTGCAGATTCCCGTGGGGCCTGCTCCGATGATGAGAACAGTATCGTCCTCAGTAATCTCCGAAATCTTCGCCGCCCAATAGCCTGTGGCGAGAACATCTCCCACAAGCAGAGCTTGTCTGTCGGTTACGGCATCGGGAATCTTGTTCAGCCCCTGATCCGCAAACGGTACGCGAACGTACTCTGCCTGACCGCCGTCGATGCGGCAACCAAGTGCCCAACCGCCGTTCTTGTCGGTGCAGTTGTTGACGAATCCCTTTTTACAGAAGAAACACTCACCGCAGAAGGTTTCCACATTAACTGTGACTCTGTCGCCCGCCTTCACGTGCGTGACCGCCGAGCCGACTTCTTCAACGATGCCGACCATCTCGTGACCGACCGTGATTCCTTCCACCGCTCTCGGCACGCTGCCGTGCTTGATGTGTAAATCGCTCGAGCAGATGCTCGCAAGCGTAACCTTGACTATCGCATCCCTCTCGTGCTGTATCGTCGGCTTGGGTTTCTCAACCAAACCGAATTTTCCTTTTGATACGTACGTGTAGGTTAGCATGATTCTCTCCCCTTTTCTTTGCCTGATGCGGTGCAATTATTGAGGTTTTACGGTTTCGCCCGTATAGTCAAGGATGCCGCCGAACTCGACGATATTAGTGTAACCAAGCTTCACAAGCTTCTCGGATGCCTCTTTACTGCGGCGACCGCTGCGGCAGTACACCATAATGAGCTGATCCTTTTCGGGCAGTTCGGGGATCTCCGATGCGCCGATGGTTTCGTTAGGCACGTTGATGGCGTTCGGGATATGCCCTGCGGCGAACTCATCGGGACGGCGCACATCGAGTATGACGTAGCCCGTTTCCTGCGCCATCATAGCGACCGCATCGTCCATGCTTAAGTCGGAGGCCAAGCGGTCTTAGGAAGACAACTGGGGCTA
>JAZNOD010000004.1:0-5235 GCA_045580585.1 Eubacteriales bacterium | reverse complement strand
ATTCCGCGCCATCACCACATATCCCGAAGAGCAGATGGAGGAAAGATGGTTCTTTTATTATCGAACCGATGATTACTATCCCGACGATTGGGAGGGCTTTACCTATGCCGACGATGCTGCTTTCAGCACCGATGATGAACTGGGTAAGCTGATGAAAGAGAGCAGCGACGGTAGCGGCAGCGTGGCATTTTGCAAAAACGATGAAGTTGTATTGGGAATTTCCGTTGATTATTTCCCCAATGGCTATGACTTTGAGATCGAAGTCGCGGCAGAAGGCCACGAAAGAGGCTTTGAAGAAGATATGGTATACCGTGTAAATACCACCGACAAAACTCTGACCAAGATTGAAAACTACGATTATTCTGATGAAATAAAAACAGATATGCCCTTGTCCGAGCACCAGGATAAATACGATTTTCTTTTGAGTATCGTTCCTCACACCTACATTCGCAGAATTATTGATATGGATAAGGCTGAGGTAAGAAAAGAAAGTATGGGTCTTAAGACAATCTATGAAATGAAAGATGAAAACGGCAACGTTACTGCCGATATGAAATTGGCCTTCGGTAAAATCGGAGAGGTAATCCACTATACCGGCGACAATGAGTATGTGCAAATTGAATTAGAGTATTGATTAAGTCGTTAGGAGGAAAAGATTATGGCATGTCCAAGATGTGGTGCTACGTCACCTGAAACGTCAGCCGGCGGATTGTGTAATTACTGCCGTTATAAAATGGCAGAGGAAGATGCTGCAAAAAAACAAAAGAGGGATGAGAAAAACAAAGCTTCAACTTCAAAGAAAGATCAAGGAAGCGTAAAATTTTGGAACGATAAAGACGGAAACCTCGTTCAAGAATACGCAGACGGAAGCAGAACCGTAACTATGAAAGGCGAAATTCGTCGTGGCTTTTGGGGCGCGATTGCCCTCATTCTTGCTGTGGTAGTCGCTGTTGGTTTTGTTTTAGTTAAGTTTGTGTTCACGCCTTCGTCCATCGAAAGCAGTTTTGGCGGCGAAGGCGCCGAGAATCTGGTGGTTACTGCCCCTCTCGGCGAGGAAGAAAACGCACTTCTCACTCAAATTCGCACCATTGTAAAGGATGCAAAAGAATACGAGCTTCGTGTATCACAGTCCGAGCCAAACTGGTTTGTAAAGGATAAGGTTGCCGTCACGCGCTATTTTGTGGATGATAAATTTGGCGAGGGTTTCACCGTCGATTTTAAGGGCCTTACCAGTGATTCGGGACTAAAGGGCGAATACACCCTTATGAAATATGAGGGAAAAGTCTGTGTATTCTGCGATGATGATGAAACCATCTATCCGCCCGATTCGGATTTTTATAAAACACATTATGAATCCCTTGCCAAGTGGAACGGCAAGGCGATGATAACGGCGCTTATTGACAAGATACAGACCGGTGAAGTTTTTGAAAAATACACCGATATGTTTGTGCTGAAGTCGGATAAACTCAGCGTGTTTATCGCAGAGGATGGCTCGGTGCGTTTGCTTGACGAAACGGGCGAAAAGTCGAAGGTGTATACTTTCACTCCGACAGACACCAACAAGCCCGCAAACTATGCCGACTATAAGCCGATGGGTTATGCGGACGAGGAAACCGACGAATTGCAGAAGCTTTTGAACAAGACCGATTACAGTGCCAACGTTGAGTGGTACGTGAACGGGGAAAAAGTGTGCGAAATGGACGTTAACGATAACGGCGACGGTTCGTACACCTTTGAAAACGCTTACAATCCCACCGATGAAATAGCACTCGGCAAATACATTCTCTATCCGAGTGAGAAGCGGTACGATTATTACAAGTACGAAAATCCTGAGCTTTATACGCTGTCCGACACGGCGGAAAAACACACCGAAAAGGACAGCCCCGATACGTACAAGTGGCTGTGCGTTTTTGTCCCCGAAGATTACGTAAGGGCGCATTTGAATTTTGATAACGCCGAAAAAGGCAGCCTGCTGGGGCTGGCGACTACCTATACGGAAGAGTTCGGCGACGGCAAAAAGTCGGTGCTTGAGGTGGATATCACCGGTACAGTCAGCTTCGAATATCACGAAAGCAAAGACGACTACGTTCGGATTTGGTGGTAATTTGTAAAATACAAGGAGAATTATATTATGGGATTATTTGATTTTTTAGGAAAAAGCAAAAGAGACAAAGAAAACGCACAACTGATTGCAGGTGTAAGTTTTGAAGAGTGTTTGGAAGATTTGCTCGGTGAAAATCCGGATGAAATGAGACTGCGCAGAGCCTATGCATATTACCAAAAGGGCTCCTGTTTTCAGCTCCATTCCACAGATGAAGTTCCCGAAGTGTCAAAAACGGTTTATATTCTTCTTTTGCAGTATTACGAGGAACTGCCGCAGGATATGGATATCGTTGCAAGCAACATTACCTGTGCGACATACGAGCTTTTAGAGGATGCACAGGAACGGGATCCTTATGAAGCGAAAACTCTGCTTGAAAAACTTTTTGCCAAATGGCCGAAAGCATTTCATTTGGCTATGCGTACCGCCGAAAAAGACGAGAGTGACGAAGATAATCTGATCTTCCTTTGCTGTCTGCATCTTTTCGGTTGGAACGGAACGGTTGACGTTGCGAAAGCAAAAACCTATGTGGAGAAAATTGACGTCTTGGATGATATCCAGCATTATTCTGTTTACGAATGGCTGAAAAAGGCGGTTGCAAGCAAGTAATTATAAAAAGGAGGGGTGACCTATCAAACCGGAAATTGCTTTGAAAATTGATTACGATATCCTTAAGGAGTACACCCGTCAGCAAATTGAGGCGGTACGGGATGAGTGGGTTGCCGCCTACCGAGAGATTGCAGAAAGCAATCCTTCCATAAAGCAGCTTTGTGATTCACTTACCGAACGCATAGGCCGTGCCGCTGACCTATTCATCCGCCGTCATATCGAGCCTGTAGTGTCCGATGCTATAAGTCACGATGAATCTTATTATGAATGGCTGGACGAAGTAAAGCAGGAGGAAAACAATGCCCTCGACGGTGATTTTCCTTTAGGAAACGAGGAAGATATGGCGTTTGCCTCTCCTTATTTTACCGTAAAGGAATTGGCACAGATTCAAATGGGATGTGCGGATGATATTTTTGCGGGACACTATGTGGAATACGCCGACCGAGTGCTTATTCGTAAAGGTATTTTGGCAGAGGTAAAAGGCGAATGGATAGAAGCAGCCGGTGCGTATTCGGGTATATCCACCAGTAAGATGATACAAGACCGTGAATATGCCTGCCGCCGCAAAATGAGGGAGATCATGTTGGAACATAACGAGCACTTAAACAAGGCATACAAAGAGTTTCTTGAGGTTTTGGCTAAACAAGACGAGCAGCCCCAGAGCCTCTTTTTTATGCAGTATAAATTTTACGCCGCTATATCGGATTTGCGCTATTGGGCGTTCCGTGAGGAAGAAAAAGCATTTGCTCGGGAATGTGAACTAAAAATGATTCCCTACTACCAAAGAGCGTTGGAAGAGGAATATCGAAAGTTCAAAGAGCAAAAAGAGATCGGCATACTTGATTATACCGTGATTGATTTCTGGACACTGACCGTGGACCAAAACGGCAACCCGGTAAAGACAACGGTCGTTGATGTGCAAAAGGGTAAACCGGTTTACGCTGACGGTTGCATCGGTATAGAAATCGCAGATGAAGCACGACGCGTAGGCGACTGTCGTTATGAATTGAGACGATGGCTCCAGTCCAACACAAACGTATACGAATTAAAAGTGGCGGCCGAAGAACTAAAGAAAAAAGGCGCACTCGGTATGTCCCCTTCACCTGAGCCTAATTACGATCTGAGCGGACTGAGCGGCGGACAACTTGACGCAGCGGCGTGGCAAAACTATGCAATCGCTAATGGTATGGTGCGCCGTACCAATTACGACGAAATGCTGGATAAGCTTTTGGTGGCTATTGATAAATGTATCGAATTTTATGAAAAAGCCATCTCCATTGTTTAAAAGCGGGTGAAGAAATGGATATTGTAACTGCTATTCGCAAATTGTGCGAGGGTAAAAATCCTTTTCAGGATTTGTTTGACAAAACGAAAACCTATGAAAAATTATTAGCTTTTGCCGATGATAAAAAGGATGCCGAGCTGTTCGGGGCGCTCCTCTACGGCAATGCAAGAAACACGCTCTTGGAAATGATAAACGATGCCTATAATTTTAAGCAGTATGCGGTCAAGGCACACGGCTTACTTGTGTCCGGCGGACTGGATGCCGCCGATGCCAAGCGAGCAATTGAAATCTTTTTCAAGACATTTGGTTTCCCCGGATACAGAGAAATGGATCCGTCTAAAGTATCCACGGTGAGCGATACCATTAGCGAAAACTTTACGACAGAATATGAGGGCGAAGTGCTCGGCGGGAAGGAATACGGCGTTGGCACCCGAACCTGCTATTCAAACGGCAAATGGTGCAGCTACGATGAATGTGTGTGGATTGATGGCGTGATGATCGGTTACGACTTTGCCAAAGAGATAGAATTTGGCGCATTTGAAGACCAAAAGATTGGTTTTGTCGTAAACGATAACTTTGTGGGCAATATAAGAGTCATTCCTGCGGGAGATTACGAGCCCTTTAACGATACGGTGAAAAAATTTAGTGTTAAATGTTAAATAAGAAAATTAAATGTCCGAAATGCGGAAGTGAAAACGTTGTTTGCTTAGATGGCGGCGGTGCCGTTACCAAGTATGGCGACAACGTAATGATCGACATTGCCCCCGATATGTGGCTGTGTAAGGATTGCAACGAAAGCGTTAGACCAAAAACAAGTGAATTACGCGGAGGTATTACCATGAATGACACAAAAAAAGAGCAGTTCGATCTTAAAGCCTTGGCGGAGGATGTGGTAAAACGTCCTGCGCCGGAAAGCTGCGAAGAAATTGCCCGGCTTTTGCAAGGATTGCCACTTTGGAGCTCTTTCATCAACACGTCGCCGAGACCTGAGCAAAAGAGGGCACTTGAATTGTTGAAAGAAAAGTCACTCTCTCCTACGGCAGAGGAGATTCTGTTTATGGCCGAGATCGGTTGCGGTAAATATCATCGAATCCGCAGAGATGGTGACTTCAGTTGTTTCAATTCGGAAAAGGCTTTGGAGCTTTACAGACAATATTACGAGCTGACCGGCAGCGAAGAGGTAAAATATATACTCGATAACTTTGATGAGTTCAAGAATCTGTGTTACAAATCTATTGCA
>JAZNOD010000003.1:0-3403 GCA_045580585.1 Eubacteriales bacterium | reverse complement strand
ACCGCTATATTGTCCTTGATTACGAGCTCACACGCTTTGATCTTGAATTCCTTGCTGTACGTTCTTTTCATGGACTCACCTCTTTCAAGTTAATTATATCATTAACTCTTCTTTTTGTCCATTTTTATTGTACAACTTTCCAACCACACTTTTTCACTATTCACTATTACTTATAACCTTGCCAAAAATCTCCTCGGACGGATTTAGTGAAAAGTGAAGAGTGAAAAGTGAAAAGGTAAAAATCTCCCCGAACTTCGTCCGAGGAGATTTTTGGCTGGGATGGCCGGATTCGAACCGACGCGTGCGAGAGTCAAAGTCTCGTGCCTTACCGCTTGGCGACATCCCATTATTATGCTATCATGCGCTGTTTTGCGGCGCACGGTAGATTTTATCATATTTACGAACGTTTGTCAATAGAAAAACGCGAAATCGCTATCCTTGGTTTTCAGAATGCGTTTTTAAGCACAAATCGTTCTCCACCCGATTAAAGGGGCTTGCGCCGCAGTTTACTGCGGCGCAACCGTGTTTCCACCCAGTGTAAAGTTTAAGTTTACAGAGCTTGTATCCTTAAGAGTATCATCTACCATTGCTATGAAGCTCGTTCCTCGGTTTACTGTCAAAGGCATTCCGCTGGCTGTTGCAAATCTGAAGGTTCCCGTTTCAAAATTGCGGACCCATCTTATTTCTGCGTATTTGCCGCCTGTTATATAGTAGCCTGTTCCGCTTCCAACAGTTTCCACGTCAATTCTTCCCTTATCGTCTCCCTCTATCTTCTCTGACGAAGTAAAGAGAACAAACAAGTTTTTGAAATTCAACTGCTCGCCCGTCGCGGCATCGAGATGCGCTTTGTTTCCAAACTGATATCGGTAATATGTACCAGTTGTAGCACTGTAAATAAACTGAACTTGCTGATAGTTGGAATATGACAATACAACGTGCGCTGAACGTCCACCGTTCAGAACCACGTCATTTCCCAAAGGAGCAAAAGTGAAATTCTGCGGAACGCTCTCAACAGTTGTATTAAAGCTATTGATAGCCGCCATCTGCTTTATCCCCTTGGCTGTGATCATCAAGGAATGGGTATAACCAAAATTACTTACTCTTTCGGGATCGCGGAAAAACCACGAGCCTGCGTATCTGTCGTGGACACCATTGATATAATGCAGGTTATTGTTTTTGATAGCGCCATAGCCCTGATCGCTGTAACCCGCACCAACCATGAGAGAGCCAAATGCCGCTGACAGCTCTACCATATAATGGCGTGCAGATCGTATCGGTCCAAAAACGTCCGTGCCGTTTTCATAGTCGTTAGTAATGGCAATAAGCCTTGAAACACCGCCCTCGACCATTACCTCGATAAGCACGTCCGCCTTGGCAATACCGCTTTGTGGTGCAGCAGAGCTGACGTTATCGTAGAAAACAGCAATGGGGCGTACGCTTGTAACATCCTTCAAACCCTCAACACCCGTAAGCGGGTCTACGTACATGGGCAAAGGCTCGTCATTCTCGCCCGTTGTTTCATCCGCAGGGGACGTAGTATCGTCACCATTAGGAGCAGACGTGTCTGATGGGGTGACCGTCGTGGTGGCTGTAGGATTTTTAGTTGTGGTATCGGGAGAGACAGTAGTCTCCTTCGGTGCTGTATTATC
Organism: Eubacteriales bacterium; assembly: GCA_045580585.1. GTDB lineage: Bacteria > Bacillota > Clostridia > Oscillospirales > CAG-272 > CAG-390. Next base: position 1,754 of record JAZNOD010000003.1, on the reverse strand, counting down.
GCCGCTAAAAAAGCCCGAGCTGCATCCCGTAGCAGCAAGCATCGCTGCCACGAGGAGCAATGCTACCGCAAAGCGAAGTACCTTCCCTATTTTTAGACTAACATTCATCATTTTACACGATTACTGCCTATTTGCTCTTTCAAGCCATATCATTCCCATCGTAAGAGCATTATGAAGGCCTTCCTTTTCTCCCTGCTTTACTATCTTGGACGGATCGTCCGACTCAACGACCTGAATAAAGATCTTATCGGGCAGGTTGTGTCCGTTTTGCTCCTTATATGACATGATCTCAAGGATCAAAAAGCATTTTTCGCTTTTGTCGCCATAGCAAATGGTGTTGCCTTCACGGACAAGGGGCTGCTCCATATATCGCAGGTACTTTCCCTCGACCGGTGCAAATTCTTCTGTTTTTGCCATTTTTTCCTCCTATGAGCGTAGTTATAGATTATAGTTCAGTATATTGTATCACATTTTCTGCGATAAGTCAATTAATTTTTAAGATATTTCCTTAATAAAGGGGGATTTGGTGAGAAAAAAAGCATTTTCGCGCTTCTGCGGCATCGCAAGGGTATATATCGCATCAAGGTTTCGAGCAAGCTCGCTCTGGCGTCTCGCCGCATCTGTATCGGGAATCCGCGAGGGCTTTGTCACTATCGCTATTTCGCCCCTACGCTTGGCGGCGCTTACAAATGCCCTGCCGTTCCCACTGACCGCAAGCAAGCAGAGATACGAGGGGAGCGCGTCAAGGTCGCGGTAGGTAACGCCTGTCATTCCAAACAGCGCCGCGCGGCGAAGGCGCGCGTTGGTGTATTTTTTCGTGGCGGCAAGGGAGAAAAATTCCTCAGCACCGCTTGCCTTTGCGGCGCAGGAATGAAGCCTTTGCGCCACTCCGCCGCCGCATTCCGCGAGTCCCGAAAGAGTCTCGCTGTCCCGTGCCATGCGCCAGAATGCAAGCATTGCCGATTCTATGTTTTTGAGGCACACGGGCGCTTCGCCGTTTGATATTGCTTCCCCAAGCAACGCCGCCGATGCGCTTGGAAGTCCGAATCGCTCCCCGCCCGAAAGAATCGCGGCTCTGACTGCTGTTGCCGAGGGGTATCCATCTCCCATTTCGGTATCGTTATAGCCTGCGCCAACTCGGCGGATAACTTGAAAATCAAGCGGCAATTTCATCTTATACACCGCCTTCAGATACTCTACGGCAAGGATATCGTTAGGGCTTGGTTTAATATCGCCCAAAGCACTAAAATACTCCTCCGCGCTGCCCGTCGCGCTTGCATCCTCAGCCGTACGCGGTGAGAGCCGCGCGGCACGGTGTGCGGCAGAGCTGAGAGCCTCGGCATCGGCGCATTCCGATCCAAAAGCAATGGTGTCAACGCCAAGCGCTGAAAGTGCGTACACACCGGCCCTTGCGAAAAATTCCGCGCTTGCGGCGCACCAAGGATATGGTAATTCAAAAACCGCGTCAGCTCCCGCCATAACCGCCGCGGCGGCTCGCTTATCCTTCGGAAGAATGGCAAGCTCCCCTCTCTGCACGGCATTTCCGCTCATTACGCAGACGATTCTCTCCGCGCCTGCGCGGCGAAGTTCATTTATCATATGTTCGTGTCCCATGTGAAAGGGATTGTACTCGCAGATTATGCCCACCGTCTTCATTTTTTTACCTCTTTGTGTGAAATTATCCGCTTTTTCCGATAAAGGTATTGAAAAAAGAGATTTTATGGTGTATAATAAAATGTATTTTAATGAAATCC
>JAZNOD010000002.1:0-7971 GCA_045580585.1 Eubacteriales bacterium | reverse complement strand
CACAGACTGGGTTTGCCTTGGTACCCTTTATTCCGGTGGCGAGGTCAACTTGGATGTGACTTTATCCGTTCCCGTGGAACTGGATAATATGTTTCAAAACAAGATCGGCTATCTCGATTGGGAATTTATGATTGAAGAGTTCCCGGTAGAGCCTGACGATCCGAAACCACCTCAGACCGGTGACAATTCCAATTTGGGATTGTGGTTTGGATTGATGCTCGGCTCCGGAGCAATGCTTATTATTCTCTTGTTCTGGCGCAAGAAAGATAAAGAAAAGGAAAACCAAAGCGCACAATTCTGATGAAGGAGGAATAAAGCGTGAACCCTAAGCAAAAGAAAACACCATACAAAAGAATCGCTTTAGCCCTCAGCCTTTGTGCCCTCATTATTTGGGGAATCCTTGGTACTGGCGCATCACTGGCATGGTTCAGTGATACCTCTGAGGAGGTTACGAACATTTTCCATACCGCGAATTTTGATTTGGAAGTATCTCATCGCGTTGACGTTGATAAATGGGAATCCATTGATGCTAAAACGGATATTTTTGATGATGAAGCATTATACGAGCCCGGATACGTTCAGGTGATCTACCTGAAGGTTGAAAATAAAGGTGATCGTGCCTTTGATTTCTATACTGCAATTAGTGTTAAGGGATCTACAACGGCTACCAATGTGTTTGGTCAGCAGTTCTGGCTACATGAGCACTTGAAATTTGGCGTAGCCATTGCCAATAGCGTAGAAGAAATGGAAGATGCCGTTTCTACCCGCGAAAAGGCAAATGCCATCGCCACAATGAAACTTCAAAACTATTCTACCGATGTGGCAGCTCTTGATCCCGGTGAGACCGCCTATCTTGCATTGGTAGTTCGTATGCCGGAGGAAGTCGGCAACGAAGCGAACTACCGTGAGGGCGATATCCCGAAGGTCGAGCTCGGTATCATCGTAAAGGCCGAACAGCAGAAATAAAACTACAGCGAATCCATGAAAGGAGGCCGATAACGTGAGAAAACTATATAACGAGTTTTTCTACGTTCCCAAGTACGGGAAAGGAAAAGTTCGCGAAAAAGTAATGCTTGCCCGTACAGCTTTGACGGTTGTCATAATGGTTGTGTGTCTGGCAGCTATGGGGTTAACCGCATACGCCTATTTTGCATACAATGTCACCTCTGCCTCCAACGTTATAAAGGCAGCAAATTTTGAGACAAAGGTTTCGATTCAGATTAGCGCCTCCAACAACGAGCCGGTGACGATGGAGCAACTGAATGCAAAAACGCAGGTTGCAACTCTTCACGCGGGAAAAGAATATTCGGTAACAATAGAAAAAGCAGGAACGGCTCAAACAGGCTTCTGCGTTATATCTGCTACCGGATGTAACGTTGAAAAATATCACACCCAGCAGATTGGAAAAGATGTAAAGTCCAATACGGAAGGCAAAAACGTTATTACGTTTAAGCTGATGGTTACGGATACAACTTTAGTATCCTTCTACTCCCATTGGGGCACTTCTTCTTATTATGCCGACTATGAAAACAAGGGCAAAAACGATGCTTTATATATCATAGACGGTGAAACGGTAACCATGCAAATTAACGGTGTTACCAACTCCATAGGAAACACGGAGGAAGAAATAACTGAAGAGGAAACTACTCCACCGGAGACCAAACCGACAGAGGTTGTACATACCGTAGAATCTGGTGAAACTCTTTCTAAGATTGCGGAAAAATATAATACAACATCAAAACGCATAGCAGTCTATAACGAGATTGCTGATCCCAATAGTATTCAGGTTGGTCAGAAAATCAAGATACCTCCAGCTGAATGGGTAATGCCTGAGACATCAACGTCCCAGCATGCTACTTCTCCGGAAACGACAGTTCCGCCGGAAACATCTGCTCCGGTGGTAACAACACCACCTGAAACAAATGAGCCTACAGGTACGACGGAGCCGAGTTCCACCGAATCAACTCCTCCGACAACGACTCCTGAGCCCACCGAATCTACAGTAAGCACAGAACCCCAGCCTACCGAAGAAACAACAGGCGCACCCACCACCGAGGCAAGCGAATGAATACCCGTCATACTGTTGAAGAATTTGAGCGTTGCGTAATATGCGGTGCATTGACCTGTATTCCCGTTTCCTTGCCGATTGATTGGCGAGAAAACTACGAAATCGGTTGCGGTCAGATCTGCGCCGAGTGTGCAAAGAAACAGCGTGAAGCAACGATAAGAGAAAACGCTCTGACTACTGAACAAATTCTGCTTGCAGTAGAGCGAAGCAGAAAAGAAACCAATAAATAAACGATACCGTGTAGCGGTGATCGACACTCCGTTCCGGCACTTATCTGTCGGAACGGATTTTTTATAAAGGACGGACAAAGAAATGAGAGAACATCCATCCCTAATTGGAGAACGATTTGGAAAGTTAATAGTTATCGAACAGTTACCATCTACCGATAGAGGCCAACGCAGATGGCGTTGCAAGTGCGATTGCGGCGGTGAACATATTGCAACCACAGGCAATCTGCGCAGCGGGAGAACAACGAACTGCGGTTGCAAGAAATCCCCCGACCTTACAGGACAGGTTTTCGGTCGTTTAACCGTTCTCGGACGTTCCGAAAAAAGAAGCCCTCGCGGTGCAAGAACAACCCCTATGTGGGAGTGTCGTTGTGAGTGCGCAGCTATCACTTACAAGGCAACCGATACGCTTACCAATCCCGATGAAAGTATGTGTAAAGCCTGCCAAGGCATATACGCAGCCGAAACCGCACGGAAATCCGCAGGTTTCGTCGGCGGCACTCAAATTACTAAATTGCGTAATATGGAACCTACTGCCGCAAATACAAGCGGTTGCCGTGGTGTTTACTACGACAAAAAGACGAACAAATATCGAGCAAGGCTGAAATTCAAGGGCAAGATTATGAACTTCGGCTCTTATGCAAAGTTTGAGGATGCCGTTGCGGCACGTAAGGCTGCGGAAGAAGAATACTTTGGGGCTTTCCTTGAAGAAATAGGACAAGCAGAGTAAAGAAACGAGGTGTTGTGCGATGGTAACAAAACAAATAGCGGCTATCAGCCATTGTATGACACAGGAAACAATGGCAGCTTTTCTTCAGCACGAAACGGACAATGGTGCAAATGAAAACTTGCTCCGACGTTTCAGAGGAACGCTCAAGGTTATTTACGACTATCTTCCCGAAGATAAGTGTATTACGAAGGAGCGCCTTTTAGCTTGGCGTAAAGGAATGGAGGAAAACGGATATGCCTCTATGACCATCCTAAATTACGTGAAATACATTAACCGTTATTTAGACTTTGTTGGTTGCTCCGAGATACGGTTTAACAAAGGTCGAGCAAAAGATATTACCGGTATGACCTTCGGCTACTTAACGGCTATCGAGCCGACCGGAGCTAAAAACCGTGGTGATTTTGTTTGGCTGTTTCAATGTAAATGCGGGAACACCGTTGAACTACCGGCAACGAGAGTGCTGATTGGAAACACATTAAGTTGCGGTTGCCTAAAAGGTGCACATTTCAAGACAACGATGAAAATGATTGACGGAACAAGTCTTGTAATGAGTATGACCGAAAAGGTGGAAAGTACCCGTGCGGTCAGCGGATATACCGGCGTAACCCCCAAAAGAGATAAGTGGCAAGCATATATCAGGTACAAAGGCGTCCACTACTCCCTCGGCTGTTATTATGACATCCAAGATGCAGTAAAGGCTCGTGCAAGAGCAAAGGAGCTTGTTATTGCTGATGCCCAGGGGTTGCTTGACTTCTATACGGAATTGGAGAAATCCTTTCCGCAGCTTCCAAGCAAAAATAACGTACCGAGAAAGAAATTTGCAAACACCGAATGGACGGTAAACAACACTCCCACCTCTGCTGCAACCCGCAGCGACAACACAAGTGGTCATTGTGGCGTTTCTTTTCAAAAAGGAAAGTGGGAGGCAAAAATCTGTTATAAGGGCATTCGGTATGCACTTGGTCGCTTCGATGATCTTGACGAAGCGATTAGGGCGAGAACGGCAGCAGATCAATTATTAAGAGAAGATCCAAAGCGCTTTGTGAAAGAATACTCAAAGAAATATCGGCATCATCATATTTAAGCGACTGCACTGAGAAGCAAACCGCAAGCGTTGCGAAAAAAGCCAAAAAGTGATATAATAGAAAACACAAGGATCATACTTGGAGGCATTAATTGTATGGCAGACAAAAACAGACCGCTACACATACTGAAATACCTGTGGGATCATACCGATGAAGAACATCCCGCAATTATAACGGATATACTCGCGCATCTTGAAGAATGCGGCATCCACACCAACCGAAAGACGGTTGCCTCGGATCTTGCGGATCTCCAGGACAGTGGCTTTGACATTGTCTGCAATAAGAGCCGACAGAACCAATACTTCATCGGCAGCCGTGCGTTGGAGCTTGCCGAGCTGAAAATGATTGTAGATGCAATCCAGGCGGCTAAATTCATCTCGGAGAGCAAGAGCGTGGCTCTCATCGAGAAGGTCTCGTCATTGGCAAGTCCGCATCAGGCAGAGCAGCTCAAACGACGTCTCTACGTAGAAGGTAAAGCCAAGACCACAAACGAAACCGTCAATTATACGGTAGATCTGCTCCAGGCCGCAATACAATCGGAATCCGCTGTGGAATTTCAATACACCGAATATACGGCAAAAAAGAAGAAAGAACTGAAACACGACGGCTATCTGTATCGCTTCTCTCCATACGACTTGGTATGGAATAACGACTGCTATTACATATTCGGATGGTCGCAGAAACACAGCAAGATCGTCAAGTTCCGTGTGGATCGGATGCATCAGCCGAAGCTGTCGGCAGTAGCCTATCATCCTCGACCGGAGGATTATGACATCAGTGACTACTGCGAACGAGTCTTTATGATGTACGAAGGCAAACCGTGCAAGGTGAAACTCTTGTGCGATAACAGCCTTATGAAAGCGATTATAGATCGTTTTGGTGAGGACGTGGAAACACATCCCCATGACGATAATTCCTTCTCTGTTGTGGCTGAGATCTCCGCAAGTGCCACATTCTATTCGTGGGTGTTTACATATGGTGGCAAGATGAAGATCGTAGAGCCGAAGGCAATTCGAGATGAATACGAGCGACGGCTCAACGAATCTCTCAAAAACAGATAACGCAAAAAGGTGGGTGCAAATACGCCCACCTTTTTTCAATCTTCCGAAAGCCTATTGCAATAAAACAGACGTTCGATTATAATATGCTTACGATGTTCAGTTAAAACTGAACGGCTGAAGGAAAGGAGTGTCTCCATGAAGATCAGACATACTTTTGGAACATTCATTAAAGAAAAAAGACAGCAGAGTGATATCTCTCTGAGAAAATTTGCAGATCAGATTGGAATATCGCCGGTTTACCTCTCGAACCTTGAAAACGACCGTATGCCCGCCCCGAAAGACGAAGTCGTTTCAACTATGGCAAGATTACTCCTTCTGAACGATACCGACACCGCAATGCTTTATGACCTTGCTGCCAAAGCTAAGAGCAACGTGACGGTATCGCAAGATCTGCCGGAATACATAATGGACAAGGACATAGTCCGAGTTGCACTGCGAACGGCAAAGGATGTAGATGCCACCGATGAGGAATGGCAAGAGTTCATTGCCCATTTAGAGGAACGCAGGAGGAAGATTCAGGAGGGCCAATAATGACCGAAGTTAAATATATCAGACCGGAGCTGATTGAAGCCATAGCCAGGAACACGCTGAAGAACTACGACGCCAGCCTCATACTTGGCTATGAAGCAAAATCCGTTCCCATTGAGGATATCATCGAAAGTATGGGTTTGTCGTTGGAGTTTCAATATATCCGTAAGAACGGCAGAATCCTCGGAGAAACCGTATTCGATGATGACTACGTTCCCATCTACAATATGGACGAAAAGCGGTATGAGCTGATCTTTGTAGAGCGAGGCACTATTATCTTGGATGCCAGCTTACTCCGATGCAGAACCCAAGGCAGGCTCCGTTTCACCGCAGCTCATGAGCTTGCTCATTGGCTGATCCACCAAGAACTCTATTCAGGAACCGGTGATACCGCAGCTATGGCAAAGAGTATCTCGAAAAGCTCCGACGCGGACAAGTATATAGAACGGCAGGCAGATATGCTCGGAAGTGCATTACTGCTTCCCATGTGCCAAGTTAAAAAGGCGTTTTATCGCTTATCGGGTGATGATCGTGTTTTGCAGCTGGCAACGCAGTTTGGTGTATCAAAACAGGCAATGGAAATTCGACTGCGCAATCACCATCTGATATAAAGCCGATAAAACGGCTTTTTTTACCCATAGTGTTCAGTTTTTACTGAACGCGAAAAAGCACCCACTTGATTATATCAGGGAAAAGTCGAAAAAAATGTCATTTCTGAGGACATAATCTAACAAATTTTACGGTGCATTATTTGTATATTAAAGGCGAGGATATGATCGAATTATACTGATATCGCTGACTTTTTATCGCAAAGAGGAAAAAGTACGAGGTGGATCTGTAAAAAACAAGGTCAGTTTTATCGGGAAAGGTCGAACGATTATCCTCAAATCCAAAACAAAGGAAGTGATCGGAATGCTTATTATCGAGCAGATATATGAGTCGAGCGACATCAAGAGCGATTTTGTAAGATGTCCCTCATGCAAGAAAGGTCGGCTCTGCGACAAACCCGCCGGAGAGCGAGCAACGGTGATCGCATTGAAACCCGATCACATCGGAAGGACAAGCAGTAAGATCATACTGAAATGTCCCAAATGCGGTCATAAATTTATGATCCACCTACCAAAAGAATAAGTCAATAATTATGTTTCGTACATAGTTCAACCGCCGGACACGCTGGATCAATCCAGTATAGCAAGCCGGAAAAGAGCCTGCATCCACCTTAAACGGTGAGAACGAGGACTTTCGAGTTAGGGCATGACAAACAGCTTTTAGGCTGTATTGTTATGCCCTTTTTCTATTGCATCCTTTCTGCCTAAAAGCGGAAAGGATGTTTATGTTTAAGAGAACCTGCAGCTCAGGCTGCCGCGATCCTCCCGATCAGTCGTTTTGAACATTTTTCAAAAACGATTGATTGGAGGTAATTACGGTGAAAAAATACGCACCGAGAAAGGTTTTTATATTAGAGAACGGCGAATACGTCGAATTGACTTATGAGGAATTCGAAAGCCGTAAAGAAAATGATCCCACCTATGAAGATAGATATTTTATACCCGTGCAGGGTTTCCTCATGGAAGTCAGCAAAGAGCATTATAAAGATTTCTATCGAGCAAAAGAAAGAGAGGCGTACCTCAAAAAGCTCAATGCGAAATACGGTCTGATATCCATTGATGCCTTTGACAATGAAGATGACAATGGTACTGACTACATACAGGCCGAAACCGAAGATGTAGCCGAAACAGTCACTCATCTTTTGCTGTTAGAGAAACTCAGATCGGTAATCCCCGTGCTGACTGAAAAGGAAAGAGAACTTATTCAGGAGATGTTTTTTAACGGTTTATCCGAGAGAGAGTACGCCAAGGTGTGCGGTGTCAACCACAACGCCATCCATAAGCGCAAGCTTCGTATTCTCGCCAAACTCAAAAAATTTTTAGAAAATTAAAAATTTAGGGTGTGCAGCCCCTTCACTTTTTCCTTTGGACAAGTGAGGGGGCTTTTTCTGTAGGCCTCCGATGCTCCTTGACAAATGAATAGTACAGCACACCGATTACTTTCCCTCTGCTGTCGGCAAAACCGGCAAGCCACATGAGCGAACGCGCAGGCTTCACCCTTTTTCTTTTGGATCAGAACCTGCCGCCTTCAGGACTCAGACGGTACGGCGCACCCGTAACGAAGGCGATGACAGGCAGAGGCATTAAAGATACTTGCGTTCAGTCAACAGGTCGAGCGTTGAAGCGGTCGCAGAGCCGTGAGCCGTCGCAACCAATGAGAGCGC
>JAZNOD010000001.1:0-6564 GCA_045580585.1 Eubacteriales bacterium | reverse complement strand
CTCACGGTATCACCCCCTACCTCAAGGCAAGCGAAGCCGGTGAGTTTTCATTCCCCGTACTGTTCTACCTCATAGTTTTTGCAGTAGTCATGTTCTTGGGCTTTGTTTTCAGGCGCAGAGGCGGCAAAACTTCTGAAAAAGCTGACGGCGAAAACAATATCGAAGAATAATATTTTTATCCAAAGCCCTCGAAAAAAACGGGGGCTTTGCTTAATTTTTGCCATTTTTTAGTTGAATTTGGGGAATTTTGTGATATAATATTCTCAATCGCACACGAAAGGATATTATCCGATGAAGAAAAAGAATGTTAGTGTTTTATGTTGTTTATACGCATTTCTTATGTTCCTTGGCATAGTTTGTCTGCCTGCTTGTAACGGCGGCTCAAACGCCCACGACACAACGTCCACCGACACAGATACCACAACCCCGCCCGACTCCGCGACTCCCGAGGCCCCTTCGCCTGATGAGCCTGCCCCCAAGGACGATATTACAAGCGAGTACGTGGTCATAACGGATTATGTAAAGCCTAATACAGGAAAGGATATAAAGGACGAGATACAGGCTGTGATCGATGCCAATCCCAACCGCACTATATTTTTCCCCGATGGCGAATATGTGATCAGGACCCCTATTCGCACGTCTGCCGATCCTAAAAAGAGCGTTTGCCTCTTGCTTTCTAACTATGCGACCATAAAAGCGGCAAATAATTGGAGCTCCAAGCACGCTATGATCGCTCTCGGCGCGAAGGATAAGGACGTAAATGATATTATAGCGGCAGGAAGCTACTATTCTCTCATTGGCGGTATAATCGACGGCAACGGCATGGCTAAAGGCGTGGACATCGAGGGTGGAAGAGAGACGTATATTAATAATGTATCAATGAAAAACGTAACCATCGGCTTGCACATAAAATACGGTACAAACTCCGGCTCGTCCGATGCTGATATCGTTGACGTGAATATAGTCGGCACGGGCTCGAAGGATTCTATTGGTGTGCTTGTTGAGGGACACGACAATACTTTCACCAACATGAGGATAGGAAAAGTAAACGTTGGTGTTAAGGTTTTGGGAAGCGCAAATATGTTCCGTAACATTCACCCCCTTTATTTCAATTCGGGATTTGGCGAGATCTACAAGGGAAGTGTAGGTTTTTGGGATGTAAACGGCAACAATTGGTACGATTATTGTTACAGCGATCAGTTTGCAACAGCTTTCAGACTTGGCAAAAACGCGGTGAGCATTTTTGATAATTGTCAGTCTTTCTGGTATACTCCGGAAGGCGATAAACAGATTTTATTTGACGCGGAAGGTCAATTCTGTTCGGTGGTAACAAACGTAAGAGTCGACTTTAAGCGCTCTGCGGATATCAAATCCATCCTCGCCGTTGAGGAAGACGGCGGAAAAGGAGTCATTACGAATCTTGTTATGCGTAATGGAGCTGAGGTATCTGATTTGAAATACAAAGATTATCTGACAAATGAGCCGATCCTTTTCGGATAAGCAGAATAGCTCCCACACTAAAAACATCTCCCGCGGCAGCCTGCCGCGGGAGATGTTTTTTATAAATGCGGCGAACGCTTATAACGTATAACGATGAAAGAGCCATTATATAATTTCGTTTGCAAATTTAAATGATATTGGCGTTTATTTTTTGCTTGACCTTTCTCATCTTTTATGGTATAATAAAATGAAAATTTATAATTTGTAACAAAATGAATGAGGAATATCGCATGGGCGGTTTTTCATAATATAACCGACATGACAGTAAATGAGTTTTCCTCTTACGTTTTTAAAAAAACGAAACTATTGCTCCCCATTGTTTGAAAATACTTTAATATAATCTAGGAACGGTAAGTATGGTTATAAAAAAATTTGAAGAGCTTCCGAAAGAGATGCAAAACGACGCTGTAAAAGCGTATTATGATATCCTTTGTAAGAAAAGCACGGCTCTTGTATTTAAACGCATTTTTGACGTCGTTGTTTCGCTTATTATACTTATGTTGCTTTTGCCTGTTTTTTTGATTATCGCTATTGCTATTAAGATCGATTCGCGCGGACCTGTCTTCTACCGTCAGGTCAGGATAACTCAATATGGCAAAAAATTTCGCATTTTTAAATTCAGAACTATGCAAGAGGATGCGGATAGGACCGGTGAACTTGTTACAATAAAGGGCGACGTGCGTATCACACGCGTGGGGCGTTTGATACGTAAATGTCGGCTTGACGAAATTCCCCAGCTTATTAATGTCCTTGGCGGATCAATGACTTTTGTCGGAACACGCCCGGAGGTTGAAAAATACGTTGATAAGTATACGCCGGAGATGCTGGCTACGCTTTTGTTGCCGGCAGGCATTACGTCCGAAGCAAGTATATTCTTCAAGGACGAGGAATTGTTGCTTGTTGATGCTAATGATATTGATGACGTGTATATAAACAAAATACTCCCGAAAAAAATGCAATACAACCTTCGCGCGCTCAAGCAGTTTAACTTTTTCGGTGATATAGCTTTGATGTTTAAAACGGTTTTTGCCGTTCTCGGCAAGGATTATTCGGAAGAGGAAATAAAATGAAGCTTACTTTTGATCAGATTAAAAAAATTGCAGTCGGAACAGTTGAGATCGCCGAGAATGACGGGGTTTTGTATTTTTACCGCAGCACCGCGAAACAACGCGAGGTGTGGAAGGGAATGGCAGGAAATTCAAGCGGAAGCACCGGTGTGCGCCTTGATTTTCATACCAATTCCGGAAGGGTAGTTTTCAACGCGCCTTACGGTGGAAAATTTGAGCTATATATTGACGGCTTACTCCGCCGCCAATACCCCGCAGACAGAGATAAGAACGAGCCGATAATAGCAGAGGCAAAAGGCATCATTGGCGAAGAGCTTGACGAATACAGAGTCACGCTTTATTTCCCCAATCACGATGAGGGCGGCGCGATAAGCTCTGTTGAGGTTGATGACGGCGCATTTGTTCGTCCCCACGACTTCGATATGAAGATGCTTTTTATCGGCGACTCGATCACTCAGGGCTGGGAATCAAAGTATGACACTCTCGCATACGCACAGCGCGTATCGATGTTTTTCAATGCGGATAGTATAATTCAGGGCATCGGCGGTATTTATTTCCGCATTAAAGCGTATGACAAGATTGATTACGAGCCCGATGCCGTTATCATTTCTCTCGGAACTAACGATTTCAACCATTTCCCTACGCTTGACGATATGAGAGTGCAGGTCTCCGGATTCCTTGACCTGCTTTGTGAGGATTTTTCTGATAAAAAGATATTCGTTATCTCCCCCATATGGCGCGCACTCAAGAGCGAGGAGTCCTACGCGCGTTTTGCGGCTTGCCGCGATGTGGTCATCAGCGAGGCGGAGAAGCGCGGACTTATACATATCGACGGCTTGACACTTATGCCTCCCGTCCCTGCGCTTTTTGCGGACAAGGTGCTTCATCCCAACGATCTCGGATTCTCGGTTTATTCCGAAAATCTTATAAAGGTGCTCCAAAGATATCTTTAAATAGACTGCGACCATGGATCTCTTAAAGTTAGCTAAAGAAAAAGGCGTACTGCTAGCCGCACACAGAGGCGCGTGCGGCGGTAACGTTCCCTGCAATTCCCTTGGCGCGTTCAAGGCGGCTGTCAATGCAGGCGCGGATATAATTGAGCTTGACGTGGAGCGTAGCTCCGACGGAGAGCTGTTCATTCAGCATCCCGGAATGGAAAGGGTACATTTGCGCCTTGCCGATTCAATAAAGAACTACCCCGCGTCTGTGGTAGAGCATTTTATGCTCTCAAACGCGGATCTTGCACCTACGCAGTACGGTATAATGCGCTTTACGGATGCGCTTGAGTTTCTGCGCGGCAAATGCATCGTAAATATAGACAAATTCTGGGAACACCCGCGCGAGATAGCCGCTACCGTTCGCAAGCTCGGAATGGAAGATCAGGTTTTCATTAAAACCTCAAACCGCCCCGAATTTATCGACGACGTTGAAAGATACGCTCCCGATATTCCGTATCTCACTATTGCCTCAAGCATTGATACAACTCACGAGGAGCTTAAAAAACGAAGCATCAATTATCAGGGTGTAGAAGCGCTTTTTAAGACCGAAAACGATATGACGGCGTCAAGGGAGTATATCGATATGCTCCACGCCGACGGAATGATAGCCTTTGGAAACGCTATAGTGTTCAATTATAAGACGGTGCTTTCCGCAGGACATACGGACGATATTTCCGTTACCGAGGACCCCGCGCTCGGCTGGGGCTGGCTTGCCGACCGCGGCTTTGACGTGATACAGACCGACTATGCGTATCAGTGCAACGATTACCTTATTAAAACGGGAAGAAGAAAATAGGAAAAGGCTGCGAAGGCGTGCAAAATTAGCGGTAATTTTGAAATGAGCCACCCCGTTTTCGTGGTGGCTTTTGATATGCAGAAAGCAAAGAAAAGCCCCGCGCGAGGCGGGGCGATGATTAGAGCGCGTATTCGCTGATACGAGTTTCAACCAAGCGGTATTCAATATCATTGACAATCAATTTAGGATTGTTGGCAATGTGTTGCTTGAAGTCATCGGTGTACCATTCGGTTTGTTCAATACAATCAACCGATTCGTACCAACGCATAAAAACAAGCCTTCCATTTGTATCGACGTAATTTTCAGTGACATTATTGTTGTTTTGGACGCGGATAAACTTTATCGTCTCAAACGTTCTTTCGCCGATTGTTACGTCAAAGACTCCCATTGTGTATCGGATATTATATTCGTCAATATGGATTTTATCATCAACAATCTTGGGAGGATTCTCTTTAATAAGCAACGGCCTGCCGTGAACTCGGTCGTTTCCGTTAACAATTACATCGTAATCCTCTTCCAAAAACGTGTAGATCGATGTGGGGAAATCATCATCCTCGTCGCCATCACAATCAATTGTTGCAAGATCACGAATGTATTCATCGGTAAGCTGTGAGAACCAAATCTTTTCATTTTTATAAAGCTTTCCGGCTCTGATATTGTAGGTGTCTCTGCGAATTTTTACACCGGCAACCTCGTGTATCATAGCAGCCTTGGGGACGTAGCAGGTAGACACTAATGCAAGCTTATCGCGACGATATGTTCCTTCCGAATTTTTATTTCCGACAATCGGTACAATAAAGGATTCGTCGGCACATTTAACTTCAAAAAATGGACGAGAGCTTTCTTTGAGAATGAGCGCGGGCATATCCTCGGGGAAACCGCAGGTGTAATCTTTCTTTGCCATATTCTTTCTTCCTTTCTCAAACATCAAAATCTGTTCAGGGGTACACATAGAACGAAATTGTTTTCGCGCGTAATGTAAGCGACTTTTAACAGTACCAATTGGAATGTTCAAGCGTTTCGCAATATCAATTTGCTTATATCCTTGCACAGTTAGCTTTAACAGTTCCGCAGACTCTTTGGGTAACAAGTTCAAAACTTGATATGCGGTGCTATCTTCCGTTGTATCGGTGTCAGCTATATCTGGGATTGTATCTAACGAAATCAACTCGTTACCGTATTTTTTGCGAAACCATAAATTACATTGATTTCGTGCAATGGATAATATCCAAGGTTTGAATAATTCTTTATTTCGAAGTTTTTCAAAACCAATATAAGCCGCATAGTATGTTTCTTGTATTACGTCGTCGGCATCAAAGGTGCTTGGCAACCTAAAATTGATATATCGCTCTACAACAACACGATGCTTTTTTAGCAATGCTTCAAAAGATACTTCTTGCTCCATATGTTCCTCCTTTTGTGTTATTAAAACCGGTTTCACATACTAAGTTGTTTTTTATGCGAAAAGGTTCAAGGTGGAAGAAATATTTTCAGAATTATTATACCATAGAATTATTAACAATACAACCACACTATTTTTCTGCTTTCCCGACGCTTGCGTCTGGGGCAAGCATAGCGCGTGGCAGTCCACGCACCATCGGGCAGAAGCCCGAACCCACTATCCGCAGAAGCACGGCGCACAAAAGCCTTCCTCCGGGAGGAAGGGGGACCACGAAGTGGTGGAAGGAGCCCGCGTGACTTTCAGCTTACGCGAATTTTTTTGTCACGCGCTCCCCCTAAGACGCCTGCGGCGACAGCTCCCTCCCGGAGGGAGCCTTTCGCATATTCCCACCGATAGAAAACGCCACCAAAGAAAAATCCTTGGTGGTGTTCGTGGTTTCTCCGCTAAAGATGCATAGCAGATTGCAGCCTTTTATATTTTAACCTCAAATCTCTTGTGGCAACATGGGCAGTTTACCGTGTGTTTGCCTTTTTTCTTCGGAAGGCGGAGATTGTTTTTGCATGCCGGGCATTTGCGGTAGACGTGCGTTTTTCTGTCACGGAAACGATTGCGTATCATTTTGAAAAAGCCCGTTATTTTTCCGCGAACCTTAAGCCAAGCGCGATTTTCTTTTTGTCTTGCGTATATATTTCGTGACATCATTCGGAATATCTCATATCCCATAAGCACGAAGACAAGAATGGAAATGATGGGTGAACCTATAAAAATATTCAATATGAATAAAGCGAAATAAAACACCAT